>CALCZA010000054.1 GCA_937906475.1 uncultured bacterium | reverse complement strand
TGCAAAAGGGCATTATTCGGCAGGGTCGCGATCACCGCTGCAGCTCGGCACGCGGCAACCCCGGCGTATCGATGGATTCGGCGAGGGCCCTCGGCTGCCGAGCGGCGCGATTCGGGGCCCAGGTGAGTGAATGGGACTATCAACGGGCTGCTAACGCTCGAACTCCATCGCCATGCCCATGCCGCCACTCATGCAGAGTGACGCCAAGCCACGCTTCTGATCGCGACGCGCGAGCTCATGCACCAACGTCACGACGATGCGCGCACCAGTGGCTCCGATCGGGTGACCAAGAGCAATCGCGCCGCCGTTGACGTTGAGCTTGTCGCGGCTGATCGGAAGATCACGCAAGCACGCGAGCACCTGTGCGGCGAACGCTTCATTCAATTCGAACAGGTCGAAATCTTCGAGCTTGCGCCCCGCACGTTGGCACAACTTCTGGATCGCCGGAACGGGACCGATACCCATGATGCGCGGTGACACTCCAGCGGTTGCCGAGGCACCGAGCCAAGCGAGCGGCTTCAGGCCGCGACGCGTAACTTCGCTCTCCGGCATTAACACGAGTGCGGCGCCACCATCAGTGATGCCCGAACTGTTGCCGGCGTGCACCGAACCATTCTCAGGACGGAACACTGGGCGCAGCTTCTGCAGGTCCTTGATGGTGACTCCAGGCCGCACGTGCTCGTCGGTGTCGACGACGATTTCTTTTTTGCGCTGCTTGACGGTCAGCTTCACGATTTCATCCGCGAAGCGCCCTTCCTGCTGCGCTGACTCACCGCGACGGTGCGACTCAAGCGCGTATTCATCCTGTGCTTCGCGCGTCAGGCTGTAGTCATCGCACAGGTATTCGGCAGTCATACCCATCGGCTCATTCAAGATGCCGCAGGTGAAGCCATCCTTGTAGTTTCCGTCCTGCACCTCGCGATGACCAAGGCGGTAACCCTGGCGGAAGTCGGGCAGCAAGAACGGGATGTTCGTCATGCTCTCCATGCCGCCAGCGACGACGACCTTCTGACCATCGAGCAGGATCGCGGCCCGCGCCAGGTCGATCGCCTTGAGACTACTGCCGCAAGCTTTGTTGATTGTGGTCGCCACCGAGCGCTCGCCACAGCCGGACTTTATCGCTACCTGCCGGGCCGGATTGGGTCCCGATCCGAGCTGACGGGCTTGGCCCATGTACACTTCGTCAACATCGACGCCATCAACAGAAGCCTTCGCAAGCGCTGCTGAGACCGCCGCAGCGCCGAGATCAACCGCTGACATCGGAGACAGAGAACCAAGAAACTTACCGATTGGGGTTCTTACGGCGCTAACGATCGCAATGCGTTCCATCGCACGCAGTGTCGGCCGCAACAGCCCCAGGAGCAAGACGCATACTGACTCTTCACTAGTGCGCCGCCAAGCGCCGATGTACGCGGCGGATGACCGGACAGTTTCGCAAGCCAGAAGACGCCACGGCATTTCGAGCCGCCATTTCACAATGGCAGCTCGCAGCCCGCACCGAGGTGAAGCGATACTCCTCGCTGCCGTCGTCAATGTTCGACGCCTGCGACCCGACTCTTGAAGCCCGGCTAACCGAATCGGTCGAGGCGCTGATGCACTTCCTACATCAGCCGGAGGCGGAGGCTCTGGCCAAGAACAATTCTAGCGAGCACATCGAGATGCGCGCCGAGTCGGTGCTGCCCGAAGAGTTGGCCAAGCTGCCCCAACAAGTCCGCGGCGAAGAACCCGAGGTCAACCTCGAGAGTGGCGTGTCCGCCGAGTATCTGAGCCTGCTCATCGACGCCTGCACCACCGGCGACGACGCAACCCAAGAAGCATCTCGCGCGCTACTGCAACAAGACTTCGCCGTTGCCATCAACTCCGATCTACACGAAGCAACCAAGGCGATGATGCAATGCCTACAGGACCTGGACGCCAACGAACAGGAAGATGCGGACCAAGCGAATCATGACCGCTTCACCGAACTGTGCAGTGCGATCGCGGCGTCGGTCATCGTAGAAAGCCACACCGAGAATCATCCGGAGCGCGAACCGCAGTGAGCGCCAAGTCGATTAGCATGCTGCAACGCAGTGCCGTCATTGACTTCGCCCACGCGCTGGTCAATGCCGTGCTCAATCGGTTGCTGCATGCACGCGACAGTCGCTTCGTCGGCGAGGCGATGCAGGAAGTCGTCACCACGCTCACGGCGGCCAATAATCTAGGTGTCGAGCAACCGCTACAACTGCAGATCGACGGCCTGAGGCTCTGCCATGACGGGCGAGCACTCGAAGGCCCGAGCTTGCAGGCGCGTTCGCTACTTGAGCACTGTGCCGTTCGTAATATCGCGATGTTGTCGTTCCGCAGTGGACTCAATAGCGCGGAGGCAAACCGCCTGTTCGACCTGCTGCTATTACCTGAGAACGTCGAGGCACTCGATCGCAACTACCGCGAAGCGACGCTGATCGCGTTTGGCATCCAGCACATTCGTGTCACGCTGCAGAACCCGGCGGACCCCGACAACCGCCGCATTGCTCTCGATGAGCAAGGCCGTGCTCTCAACCATTACCAAAACCTCGCCACTGCCCTGCAGCAGAATCACCGCCTCGCGCAGGGCGATCACGAACTCGCCGCCGATGTTACCGCGACAGCCGTCGAACGCGCGGTCAATGACTTCGACGAGCCAAGCATGCTGTTGTCATTGTCGATGCAGGACGACGTCGATCGCTTCACTGTTGGCCACTCAGTCCGGGTGGCATTGCTGGCACTGCAGGTCGCACGCGCCGTGGGCGCCAACCGCGAACAGTTGGTGCATCTCGGCAGCGCGGCGTTGATGCACGACATTGGCAAGTCCAAGGTGCCTCAGGAGATCCTGTTCAAACAGGGCCGCTTAACAGAGGAAGAGTGGCAGTGGATGGCGCAGCATCCGCGACTCGGCGCGCAGATCCTGATAGAGCAACACGAAAGCGTCGATCCGCGCACGATTGGCGCTGCGTTCTGCCACCACATGGGCGCCGAGGGCGGCGGCTACCCCGAACCGCTGATGCCGACGCCGCCGAGTGCGACCAGCAGACTAATCCGCGTCTGCGACGTATTCGAAGCACTGACGGCCGTGCGCCCTTACAAGCGCGCACTAACGCCAATCGAAGCGTTCGCGATCATGTTTCGCAACGCGAAGGATTTCGACCCACATTGGCTCAGGCGATTCACCAAGACACTCGGCCTGTTCCCGGTTGGCACCCACGTACAGATGCAAGACGGCGCCAAAGCCCTGGTCGTCAAACAGACCACGGACATCCACCATCCCATCGTAACGCTGCTTACCGGCGCCGGGGGCGAGGCGCTATCGAGCGGCCAACCGGACACCATCGAGACGGGCGTGCCCCGCAACGGTGCGACGCCGATCATCGCCGGCATCAGCACCCACGATCGCTACCTACCAATGCCAGATTTCGACCCGGACGACCCTGCAGAGGTCGGCCCGATGGCGCACGACGCGTGCTTATCGCAGCACCCGCACGATCACCCGCACTAGCTCTGGCCATAACGCCAAGAACCACGTTCGATGTAGCCATGCGCACGCTTGCCCTCGCCTGCTTCGCCCTTGCCTCGACGGCCATACTGCTACCGGGCCAACGCCAGACCGAGAACGTGCTGCTGGTGACGCTCGATGGCCTTCGCTGGCAGGATGTATTCGGCGGTGCCGACAACCGCATGATGAACGTCAAGGACGGCGGGGTGAAAGACCTGCTCGCCACCCGCAAGCGCTTCACCCGCGGCGACAAATTGAAGAGTCGTGAAGTGCTGATGCCGTTTCTGTGGCAGGTCATCGCCAAGCAAGGCCAAGTGTTCGGCGACCCAGCCAGCAACGCCAAGGCGAACATCGTCAACACGATGAAGTTCAGCTACCCGGGCTACAGCGAACTGATCTGCGGCGTCGTCGACGAGACCATCCAAAGCAACAACAAGTTGCCCAACCCCAACGTCAACGTCCTCGAGTATCTCAACTCGCTGCAACCCTACCGCGGCAAGGTCGCAACATTCGCTAGCTGGGACGTGCACGAGCACATCGTTAACAAAGCTCGCAGTGGCATCATGTGCGAAGTTGCGTGGCAACCGATCACGGTGGCGACCAGTATCCAACGCAAGATCGAACTACAGCAGATGGTCGACCTACTGCCACGCTACTGGGACAACAGCGTCTGCTTTGATGCGTTAACGTTCCACCGCGCCAAGGAATACCTGATGGTCAATAAACCACGCGTGCTCTACGTGGCGTTGGGCGAAACCGACGAGTGGGCTCACGCACGCCGCTACGACCTCTACCTACAGATGGCGCAACGAAACGACACCATGGTTCGCGAACTGTGGCAATGGATGCAGCAAGACCCGCAATACAAGGACAAGACGACGTTGGTGCTGACCGTCGACCACGGCCGCGGTCGCACGCCACGCGACTGGATCGATCACGGCAAAAACGTCGCCGGGGCCGAAGAGATCTGGATGGCTGTGATGGGACCAGACACCGAAGCGCTCGGCATTCGTAAGGACGTGCACGCGACGCAATCGATGATCGCCAGCACCGTCGCCGCTGTGCTCGGCGAAGACTTTCAAAAGAGGGTCGCCAACGCGGCCCCGCCACTGCCGGGAGTGACCCGATGAGCAGCCTACCAGCCAGACCCGTTCTGTGGCGTTCGCCACCCGCCGGCCGGATTCTCGCATTCGCGCCGCACCCCGATGACGAAGTCGCCGGCCCTGGCGGCATCCTCGGACGCCACCAGCAGCAAGGCGACCACGTGCGCGTCATCGTCACGACCGACGGAACCAACGGCGATCCGGATGGTCATGCCGAACCGACGGAAGTCGCCGCGATGCGGCGCCAAGAGTCCCGCGCCGGACTCGCCATCCTGGGCATCGACGACGTGCACTACTGGGACTTTCCCGATGGCCACGTGCTCAGCGAAACCGACCTGCAACGGGCAACGAAACTGGCCGCCGATGCGATCACCGAGTTCGCCCCGGATGTTGTCTACATGCCTTGGGAGAAGGACGGTCACCCCGACCACCACGCGCTATTTATCGTTGTGACCCGCGCGCTTGAGCAACTCGGCAGTGGTTGTTTGGCGCTCGGCTACGAAGTCTGGAACGCGATGATCCCGGACGTCATCGTCGACACCACGCAAACCGCCGAACTGAAGCGGCAGGCGATGCTCGCGCACAAGAGCCAGATCCAATATGTGCAGTTCGACCGCTGCCTGGCAGGCCTGAGCGCCTACCGCGCCATGGTGCACATGCGCGGTAAAGGGGACGGCGAAGCGCTGTGCTTGGTCCGCGGCAAGCTACCGGCCGAGCTAGCGGATCCGGACGCGTAGCGGCCTGCGTCTGACGAATTGCTGCCGCCCTTGGCCGGCAATGTGCCGCCCGTGTTTTGAACGGGCAGTGCCACCAGCAGCAGCGGCAAAGACAGGTGTGGCGAGGTCAGGCTCGCATCATCGCTCGTATCCGTGGTGTTCGGACGGCTGGCCAGAGTCATAGCGATTGCCAGCAAGCAGACGCCCCACCACCACAATCGCGACCAATGCGACGGATGCAGCCAATGCCCAATGCCAGTAATGCTCCAATAGCAACGAGGTGAACGTCCACGCATCGCCCGGCGTGCGCGCTGCCAGCAGCTCAATGTTTTCCAGCACCAACTGCGACACTGCGGTGAAGTGGCGCCCACCCTGTTCGCTGGCGACCGGGTGCAACCAGACGTAACAGACGACCTGCACCGCGACGATCGCCGCCAACTTGCCACGGCCACCGGCGCTACTAACCAAGGCCACCAGGCCAAGCAGCACGGGCGGGAACACCAGCGGGGCAAACCGCATCACGTCGTAGGCGAGCAACATCAACGCCAGCAAGCTTGGGAAGTAGAGCCATGGCCACCAGCGGCCGCCCATCCCGGACGGTTTCGCCAGTTCGCCACGACGGCCGGCGAAAAACATGCCGATCAGCAGCGGGCCAAACTCGATCACGACCACGAACCCCCAAAGCAACCAGATCGCCGGCAGTGCCCACGGCACCCAGATCGCATTCTCGAAGTAGTAGGCCGCGTCGTATGGCCCGGTGAGTTCCAGCAGTTTGAGTACGACCCGGAAGGTGCCGTAGATGCCGACGGCAATGCCCCACAAGCCGACTTCGGGCCACCAGCGACCACCGTTCTTCAGGCGCAGGTAGATGAGCCACGGCGTGAAGAAGAACACCAGTTCGTGACTGAACGCCGTCAACACCACTAGTGACCAGAACACCTTGGCGCGGTCTGCGAAATGGATCAGCAAGACCAGCAACAGCAGATTCAGTGTGTCAGAGAAACACATCATCGGCTTGTAGACCAAGACCACGCCGCTAGCTGCGACCGCGCTGGCAACCAACAGAGCCGAACCCAACGAACCGGTGCGACGCCGCGCAAACCAGAACACGACGGCGAGCAACGCGCCGTTGCAGACACTCGAGAAGGCGACGGCTCCCACGCCAACGAAAGCAAAGAGCCAGGCCAGCACCGGCCACAGGATGCGCTGCGGAAACTCACCAGCGAAGGCGAATGGATTCTGCGCCATGGCTGCGAAACGCTCGCCGTGGCCAGGGGACGGCTCGGCAGCCGGCGCGACGACCAGGTTGCTCAACAGCAGCAGGCCACAACCAACAGCAGCGGCCAGCAGCCACTCCCACGCGAACGACGCACAGGTGCGACCGGCCTGCGATCCTCGATGCTCGATGGTTACCATGTTACGTTACTTAGCCCCGACGCGCGCCAGGCGCAACGCCGCCAAGCAGCATACTCACCCAATGCCGTTGAGGCCACGCGCTGTCGCCCAGTGGTCCCGTTCGCGGCCCCCAATCCCAAGCCTGAGTCGGATTCGCGCTGGCGAGGTGAAGTCGCTACGCTGCGACGTCGCGCATGAGTAGACGAACGGCCGCAGCCCTGATGATCACCCGTGGCCAAGGCCACGATCTCACCGTCTATCTCGCAGAACGAGCGGCCGAGTTACGGTTCTTTGGCGGCTACTGGGCCATGCCCGGCGGTACCACCGCGAGCGAAGACCTGGCGGCCAATGCGGCGACAGGCGACGCCGCATTAGACGAAGCCAACGCCTTGCAGGCCTGCGCCGACCGCGAGTTGTTCGAAGAACTCGGATTAATGCGACGGCAACTGCCAGATGGGCGTAGCGAGCCGGCCGCGCTGCAACCGCACCGGCAGGAGTTGCTGGAGTTCGAGGCGCAGATGGCCAAGAAAAAGGGTGATGGCTTACCCAAGCCGACCTCGCCGTGGCCTGGCATCATTACGAATTCAGCCGCGCCCGAGGCGCTGCGCAGCCTCTGCCGCATTGAAACCCCAGCGTTCGCGCCGGTTCGCTATGACACCGTCTTCTTCCACGTGCCGGTCGAGCAGTGCGCCTCGGGCACAGGCGTCGATGAGGCTGGTAACCCATCGCCCGAAATCTGGCCGGGCGAACTCGTGGACGGCCGCTTCTGGTCGCCACAAGATGCGCTCACCGCATGGCAAGCTGGCGAACTGCTCCTGGTGCCGCCGGTCGTGATCATGCTCGAGCACCTCGCTGCGGCAGACGACTTTGAACAGTTCGCGCGCAAGATCGAGGCCACCACAGTCGGCTACAAGAATGGTGACCTGCACCAGGTGCGCTTCTCACCAGGCATCGTGCTGGCGCCTCTGCGCACGCCAACCCTGCCACCGGCGACTACGACCAACTGCTACATCGTCGGCCACAAAGAACTGTGGATCGTCGACCCCGGTTCGCCAGACCCACTAGAGCAACAGCGACTGCTCGACCTGCTGGACAAACTGACGAGCTGTGGCCAACAACTCAAGGGCGTGCTGCTCACCCACCATCACCCAGACCACGTCGGCGGCGTTCTCGGTCTGTGCCAGGCACGCGGCCTCAAAGCATTCGGCCACGCCCACACTCTCGAACGTATCGACGTGAACATTCCACGCGGCGATGCCATGGCAGACGGTGATCGCATCGCACTAGGCACCTCGCCCGATGGACAACCTGGCTGGGAGCTCCAAGCCATCTTCACACCCGGTCACGACCAAGGTCACCTGTGCTTCCGCGAGTCGCGTTATGAAGCAACCCTGGTCGGGGACATGCTATCGACGATCAGCACTATCATCATCGATCCACCAGAAGGCCATCTGGCAACCTACCTACAAAGCCTTGACCTCATCTCACAGCTTGAGATGAGCACGCTGTATCCAGCTCACGGTCCGGCAGTTCGCAACGGCCAACGCTTGGTGCAGAAGTACATCCGTCACCGCCGCCAACGCGAATCGACATTGCTCAAAGTGCTCCGCGAAGCACCGGGAACGATCGACGAGTTGTTGCCCAAGGTCTACTGGGACGCCGATCCACGGATGTTCCCGTTCGCGTCCAGGTCGCTGCTAGCCGGCCTTCAAAAGCTCGAAGAAGAGGGCCGCGCATGCGACGACGGTGGTCGCTGGCAGTTGGCCACGGAGCAATCACCTGAGCAGTAACGAGTCACCTGAGCACGCACCCGCGAGCAGCAACCATGGCCTCAGCCATGCGCGCATTGGGGCGCTCGGAGCGTTGACGTTCCTGCTAATGGTGCCGGAGACCTTGCCGGTTCCGGTACTCAAGGGCCTGATTGTCGAGCGCTTCCAGGTTTCGGCGGCGATGGCGACGCTGTTCATGGTCGCCAACATGATTGGTGCGCTAATCGCCACACCGTTCGTTGGCCTCTATGTCGACCGCACCGGCAAGCGACGAAAACTGTGCCTTTGGGCTCTGTTGCTCGACGCGATCCTGATGCAGTCGATGACGCACGCGCCGGACTACGGCACGTTCTTGGCGCTGCGTATGCTCGAAGGCGCCGTGCATATCGGTGCCCTGACGCTGTTGATGAACCTGGTCGTTGACACCGCCAAAGAACGGCGAGGCCGCGCACTGGGTGCCGTCGGTGCCGGCTTGACTTTTGGCGTCGCTACCGGTGCGGCGATCGGCGGCATGCTCGGCAAACTGCAACCCGAGATGACGCTGCACTGGGCGTCGTATCTGCTGTTGGGATCGTCTGTCGCCGCGTTCTGGCTGTTACCGGGCGATACCCGCAGCCAGAAGAATCACGGCTATCGCAAGATGCTGCGAGCCGTGCAGCAAGAACCCGGATTGCGCGCGCCGTTGTTGCTCGCGTTCATCGATCGCTTCACGGTCGGCTTCTTCACTGCTGGCTTCCCACTGCTACTAGCTTCCGTGCATGACGTCGACGCTCCGACGATCGGCAAGCTACTCGGCGCGTTCTTGTTCCCCTTCGCACTGCTCTCGTATCCGTGCGGGCGACTCGCGGAACGTTGGTCGCGCATGCGTCTCGTTGCGATCGGCAGCCTGATCTATGGCCTAGCAGTCGCGTTGGTCGGCATTGCACCGGTCGGCAGCATGTGGATCATCATGCCAGTCTGCGGCATTTCGTCCGCGCTCATGTTCATCCCCACCCTGCTGTGGTTGCTGGACAGGACTCCCGGCATCGGCCGCAGCACAGCCATCGCAGCGTTCCACACCGCGGGTTCCCTAGGATTTCTCGTCGGGCCACTGGTGTGCGGCAAACTGGTCGCGATGGGCGCGGACAGCACCTCATCGAAGCCGGCAGGCAGCGGCTACGCCTTGGCGTTCGCCGTTGCGGGCATCGCCGAGATCCTCGGCGCCACCCTCGTCATCGCGATAAGCATCCGCCGACGTTCCGCCGCTTGATCAACCTGCTACTGGAACTGCTGGTCGCTAGACCACAGCGCCTGGCTTACCGCAGCACTTCTTGTATTTCTTGTCGCTGCCGCACGGGCACTTCTCGTTCGGCTTGACCTTCTTGTCGAGATACTTGAACGGACGCGGCTTCACTTCGACGCCGTCGACAAAGTACCAAACGCCGTCTTCCTTGCGGAAACTCGCGACTTCGTGGTGCTCGATGTCTTCAGCGGCGATCGTGTAGTAGGCCTTGAAGTCGACGAACCCTTCGGTGTCGCCTTCAAGGCCGTCCTGCAAGGCGACGATTTCCATCTTGTGCCAATCAGCGCGCCTCGACCACTCCTCGGTGGCCTTGCGATCCACGTGGGCACGCCCGTCAGGTGACTGGCTCTCGACGATCCAATCGATGTGACCAAGGGCGTAGGCGGTGTAACGCGAACGCATCAACTGCTCGGCCGTCGTCGCCTGCTGCTCCTGCTTGATCAGGGGCTCACAACATTCGGCGTAGGTCTGGCCACTCGTGCACGGGCAATTCATCGGCGGCACGGTAGCGAATCCAGCGGAGCCACTCAAAGGGAACTGCAACAAGCACGACGAATCCGGTCAACCAGACGCAATCCGCTGGTCTAGGAGCCGATCAGGTCGGTGACCAGATCCAGCGTGCGCGCCGTAGCCCCCTGATTGGCGCTAATGACCCCGCGAGCCCGACCGCCGAGCTGGCGGCACTCTTCTTCATCTCGCAGCAGCCGCTCCAGAGCGGTCTCGAATCCTGCTCGGTCCGGGACCTGGATCACGGCATCAGCAGCTAGCAGCAGTTCGACGTCCCGGCGAAAGTTTGCGGTATGGGGTCCAAACAGCGTAGCTCGGCCAAGGGCCGCCGGCTCGAGCATGTTCTGGCCGCCGTGCGGAACCAGACTACCGCCGACAAAGGCCACGTCACACGCGGCGTAGAACCGCTGCAACTGACCGATGGTGTCGACCACCACCACGGTATCTTCGCAAAGCGGCGGCAGGGTATCGGCAGCATCACTCCAACGGACAATGGGCAGTCCCTTCTGCTGCACCATCTCGCAGATCGCCGGCGAACGCTCCGGGTGGCGTGGCACCAAGACAACGCGGACACCAAGTGGCGCACGCCTACGAATGGCATGCACAACGTCGAGCACAACCGATTCTTCGTCGTCGTGCGTCGAACCAGTCACCAGAACCCGTTCTCCGGCAGGCGATAGCCACGGGCGAAGCTGGGCCGCTGCTTCGGCATGCTGCCCCATGTCGACACTGTCGTATTTCATATTGCCAGTGACGAACACCCTGGCATGATCGACGCCGAGATCGAGCAAGCGCCGCTGATAGGCACGATCCTGCACGCAGTATTTGCTGATCAAATCCAGCTGCGGCAACAAGCCGCGCGCCATGCGATAGCCCTTGAAGGTGCGTTCGCTGATGCGGCCATTGATGACCGCAACCGGGATGTCTCGTTTACGCGCGGCCTGCAGGAAGTTCGGCCAGATCTCGAGTTCCATCAGCAACACGCACTGAGGTCGCAAACGCGACAGCGCCCGGCCAGGGAAGTTGGCGAGATCCAACGGGTAGGTCACCACCGGCAAATCGGGGTATTCCTGACGAGCGACCAAACGACCGTTGGGCGTCGTCGTCGAGATCACCAAGTCGAGATCGGGCCGCAACTCCTGCAGTTTGGCGACGAAGTTGCTCGCCGCCTTGACCTCACCGACCGATACGCCGTGAATCCAAACCAACGGCCGCTTGCCAGCCAGTCGCGGCACGAAGCCCATGCGTTCGCGCATCTGGCTGCTCTGCGCCTTGCGCGAAAACATGCCCCGCCACAACAGCAACGGGCTGTAGAGCAAGAACGCCAGCAGGAAGAGCGGCTGGTAGATGCCCATCGTCAACCAACCACGCATGCCGCTGCGTGGCAGTGGCATCGCCGACATCGGCGATGCATCCTTGCCTGGCTGTGTCCCGCCTGCGCCCAGATCGGACTCGCCGGAATCTGGGGCGCCGTTGACCTGGTTAGCAGGCATTAGTCAAAGTGTGGCGCGCAGCACTTCTTGTATTTCACACCCGAACCGCAAGGACACGCTTCGTTGCGGCCAGGCTTCGGGGCACCCGGAGCGCGCTTGCTGACGGGCAGAGGCTTCGCTTGCTGCTGAGGTTGCGGCAGCGGCTGCGTTGGTCGCGGCATCGCACGGGCCGGAGCCAAACGCTGAGCCGGCGACTGCGGCGGCGGCGCTTGCCTCGGGACTGCCGGTGCAGTGGTCGCCTCACCTGGGTTGGCCGAACCAATGTGCGAATTGTCAGCATCGCCCTGCTGCAGGGCGAGTCCCTGCGGCGTTGCGCGCAACTGGAACTTCTCGCCACTAGCCATGCGATCGAGGATCTCCTGCGGCACCTTGCCAGCCTCGATCAACTGCTCGAACAGTGCTTGCAGCTCTTCCGGCGACTGCGGCATTTGCTGCTGCGGTTGCTGCTGCTGCTGCTGCATCTTGCCGGTGACGACATCGCGAATCGTATTGGTCGCCTCTTCCTTATAGATGAAACCACAGATGTGGTCGGCGACCTCGAGCTTGAGTTGGCCGAACTTCTCAAAGCCTTCCTTCTTGTACTCGTTCTTCGGATCAACCTGCGCGTAGCTGCGCAGGCCGACACCCTGCTTGAGCACGTCCATCGCATACAGGTGGTCTTTCCACTTGTTGTCGATGGTCTCGAGGATCAAGAAGCGCTGCACGTCGTCCCAATCGTCGCCGTAGAGTTCGGCGCGCACGTCGTGAAGCTTCTCGACGCGATCCATGATCCACTGGAACACCGTTGCGCGTGGCGCCTCTTCCAAGCCGGTCAAGTCCAAGCCGTCGTCAACACGGTGGTAGATCCACTTGCGGATCTCCTCGTAGTCGATCGGCTTGTCCTTGTCGGCCGAATAGGTGCTGACAATTGGCTCGAGCGCCTCCTCGAACATGCCGAGGATCTTGTCGCGTAGCCCCTTGAACTCGAGCGCGTCCTGGCGCTGCGTGTAGATAAACTTGCGCTGCTTATCCATCACCTCGTCGTATTCGATGAGGTGCTTGCGCATGTCGAAGTTGCGCGCTTCGACCTTCTTCTGGGCCTTGGCGATACCGCGCGTCACCATCGGACTATCGATAACTTCGCCGGACTTCAGGCCCATGCGCTCCATCATCGTGCGAACCCAATCGCGCGCGAAGATGCGCATCAGGTCGTCATCGAAGCTCAGGAAGAACTTCGTCTGACCCGGGTCGCCTTGACGGCCACAACGGCCGCGCAACTGGTTGTCAATACGGCGCGCTTCGTGGCGCTCGGTGCCGAGCACGTAGAGGCCGCCAAGGTCTAGCACCTCAAGCTGTTCCGCCTTGCACTGAACCAACAGTTCTTCGAGCAACTGCTTGGCTTCGGCCGAGTCGGCTTCGAGCCCCTTCTGCTTGCACTGCGCTTCCCACAGTGCATCGGGCTTACCGCCGAGCACGATGTCGGTGCCACGACCAGCCATGTTGGTCGCCACGGTGACGGCACCCTTACGGCCAGCCTGGGTGATGATCTCAGCTTCGCGTTCGTGCTGCTTAGCGTTGAGCACGTTGTGCTTGATGCCGCCAGCCTTCAGTGCTTCGGAGATGCTCTCCGATTTGGCGATCGACGTCGTGCCGAGCAGCACGGGACGACCACCCTTACACTCGGCGTTGATCTCATCGACGATCGCATCGAGTTTGCTCTTCTCATCGAGGAAGATCTGGTCGTTGATGTCGACACGCGTGTTCGGACGGTTGCACGGCACCTGCACGACATCCAAGTCGTAGATGCGCGAGAACTCGGCCGCTTCAGTCATTGCCGTGCCGGTCATGCCGGCCAACTTGTCGAACATCCGGAAGTAGTTCTGCAGCGTGATCGTAGCCAGCGTGCGGTTCTCCTCACGCGGCGGCAGGCCTTCCTTAGCCTCGACACACTGGTGCAGGCCGTCACTCCAACGACGTCCCGGCATCAGACGACCGGTGAACTCATCGACGATGACGACTTCCGGCGGTTGCGGTTGCCCTTCCGGGTTCTTGCCCTCGACGACGACGTAGTTCTTATCCTTCTCGTAGATGTGGTGCGCCCGCAGCGC
This sequence comes from uncultured bacterium, assembly GCA_937906475.1. Classification (GTDB taxonomy): domain Bacteria; phylum Planctomycetota; class UBA1135; order UBA1135; family UBA2386. The sequence goes on along the minus strand of CALCZA010000054.1, from coordinate 92,273 downwards.
CGTCTCGAGCAGGTGCGGCCACTCCATGTGTGCCGGATCGCTGTAGAAGCTGTCGACGCCAACAAGTTTCTCGGCGCGAGCAATGCCGTCCTCGCTGAGCACGCACTGCTGCTCCTTGAGTTTGACTTCGAAGTGCTCGTCAACCTTCAGTTGACGCGCGATGCGGTCAGCCATGACAAAACGATCGGTCGTGCCCTCGCCTTCGCCGGAGATGATCAGGGGCGTCCGCGCTTCATCGACAAGGATCGAGTCGACTTCATCGACAATGGCGAAGTTCAGGTCCTTCTGCACCTGCTCCTCGGCCTTCCACTTCATGTTGTCACGCAGGTAGTCGAAGCCAAACTCGTTGTTCGTACCGTAGGTGATGTCGCAGTTGTATTGCTCTTGGCGCGAGTGCGGCGGCATGTTGCCTTGCACCGCGCCGACCTTCAGGCCGAGGTATTCGTAGACCGGCGCCATCCAGTCGCGGTCACGTTTGGCCAAGTAGTCGTTGACCGTGACGACGAAAACACCCTTACCGCTCAGTGCGTTGAGCGATGCCGCCAGCGTCGCGACCAGCGTTTTGCCTTCACCAGTCGACATCTCAGCGATCTTGCCGAGGTGCAAGACGGCGCCCCCGAGCAACTGCACGTCGAAGTGACGCATGCCCATCGCGCGGCCCGCGGCCTCACGCGTCAGAGCGAACATCTTTGGCATCGCATCGTCGAGCGTCAGCGCCTCCTCCTGCACCAACTTCTTCATCTCGACGACTTCGCCTTGGATCTCTTCTTGCGACAGGCCCTCGGCCCACTCTGTGAGACCGTTGACTGCTTTGATGATCGAGTTGTATTGAGTCAGCGCGCGCTTGTTGGCGGAGCCAAAGACACCCTGCAAGGCTTTGCCAATGCGGGTCGGGATAGAGCCAAAATCAAATTTCATATCAGACGGATGTGTTTGTGGGAGCTAGCAGCAGCGTCTCTAGGAAGCCGATGCCTGATCGCGCGCAGCACGGCGATCCAGAGGGGTTCGCTCCCAAGAGCCGACGCTGGTCGGCCCCCGAAAATAGAGCGAAGGAATGCACGACTCTGCGGCTAGGCGGTCGGTGCACGCGCTGGCGGCAAGCCCCAGCTATCAACTCGCTGCGCACGCGATCGGACGCGCGGCAACTGGACCGCCTCGCGCACCACTTCATGCACAGCACACGGCAGGCTGCCGGCAACCACACGACCGACTTCGGTCTGACTACTCTCACAACTAGTGACGTAGGTGTTGTCGACCAGCGCATGCGCTCCGCACGGCCAGCCACTGGTTGCCAGTAGCACCACCAACAACACCGCCGACACAAAGCCGGTGGCCCGCGGGGATGACACGTTCTTTTGGCGTTCGCTCACAACGCAGACCCTCCACCGTCACCGCTCGTGGCGGAAGTAGGGGCCGTATGACCATCGCGGGATCGATTGCGCTTACTGAGCACGCGATCGATCATCTCGTTGAGCAAGCTCTCGGGGAACGGCTTGCTGAGGAAGCCGTCCGCTTTTTGGATATTGGCCATACTCATGCGCGCGGAGCTGTTGAGCAGGATCGGGATATCGCGCGTCAATTCGTCGGCGCGCAACTGCTCAATGACCTTGAGGCCATCAAGTTCTGGCAGTTCGTAGTCGAGCAGCACGAGATCCGGCATCAATTCCCGGGTAGCGACGATGCCGCTCTTGCCATCGTGCACGGTGCAGGTGCGGAAGCCGCTGCGCTTCATCAGTATTTCGACGGCGGCGGCCAGGTCTTCTTCGTCATCGACGATCAGCACCAACCCACGGCATGGCTTGCCCTGGTCGCCACACGACTCGACGACCAATCGGCGCACCACCGCGGCGGTGTCCAAGCCGGCGTATTCGAAGCTCTCTTCGATGCGTCGCTTCAACTCGCCGTTGAACTTGCGCACCGCCAGCCACTGCTCGTAGTCGGGAAATCCCGGGCCGATATCCATCTGGTCATGGGTGTCGACTCCGAAGAAGAACTCGCCCGCGATCAGATGTTCCTGCAGCAGGAGCTTCATGAACGGGTAGTTGCGGTTGCCAAGTCGCATGCTGTAGCGACTGCAAGTGTGGCCAGGCACCGTTTCGACGTGCTCCTTATGGAACATGCCGAGCACGCCATCACCATCACCAGCAGGTTGCGCGCGCTTCTTTGGCACGACCGAGCCATAGGCCAGGTCTTGATAGATCGACACGGCTTGGTCGACAATCTGCTCCGTCAACGCCGACAGTCTCATCGGGAGGCGCCTCCGGGGGTGCTGATGCGCGCTGCGCTCTCGTGCATGGCGCTGCGCAGTTCATGGATGCTCGTGTCCGCTTCACCTAGATGATCGCGCAGATCGTTGACCACGCGCACCATCAACGTCGGATCGGAGAACAGCGACGTGCCAAACTGCACCGCACTGGCACCCGCGCAAACAAACTCCAGAACACACTCGGCCGAGTGCGCGCCCCCCACTGCGACGATCGGCAGGTCGGGCAACGCAGCACGAACCTGGTAGACAATGCGCAACGCGACTGGCTTGATCGCCGGACCGGACAGGCCGCCGGTGGTGTTGCCCAACACTGGCTTCTTGCGCCGCCAATCGACGGCCATGCCAACCAGCGTATTGATCAACGTCACGGCGTCGGCACCACCGCGATGCGCGGCGACAGCGATCGGCACGACGTCGGTGATGTTCGGGGTCAACTTGGCGAACACTGGCACCGTCGCCACCGACTTGACCGCTGCGATGACTTCTTCGGTCAAAGCCGGGTCCGTCGACGAACGGGTCCCGTGGGCGACGTTCGGACACGACAAGTTGATCTCAAGGGCGTCGACACCGGCAGCGCAGAAGCGCTTGGTCAACTCGACCAACTCAGCGGTGCTACCACCGAGATTGACGATGACGCGTGGGCCGCGCTTGCCGTCTTTCTGGCCACTCTCGGCCAACTCTTGCATGCGCGGCAAGGAGTCGCGCAGGAACACTTCGGAGCCCTTATTCTCGAGCCCAATCGCGTTCAGCATGCCCGAAGGCGTCTCAAGAATCCGTGGCGGCGGGTTACCAGGGCGCGGCTTGAGGGTCACCGTCTTGCTAACCAGGCCGCCAACCGTAGAGAGATCCGAAAACTGCCGCCCTTCCCAGCCGGACCCGAACGTGCCCGAGGCGCTGAGCACCGGGTTATCGAGTTCGAGGCCTGCAAGGTTGGTTTCGAGCACAGTCATTCGATCGGATAATGGAGGGTCGCAACCGGAGCGATCGGGGCGAACTCTTAGGATACCTTCGCTTCGTTGGCAGGGGTGGCTTTTGAGGGGCTGTCCGGATCCTTCTGCCGATGATCCTCCCGCCACATCAGCACGAACAGGCCAATGGCTCCGACCGTGATGCACGAGTCAGCCACGTTGAAGGCCGGGAACTCCCATCCCCACGGCCAAGAACCCGTAAAGTGCAGGAAGTCACGCACCGAGCGATCCGCCCGGACAAAGTTATCGTAGAGGTTGCCGACGGCACCGGCGAAGACGAGGCTCAGCACGGTCAGTTGCAGGCGGGCACTGCGCGACGTCGTGCGCACGAACCACAACAGGCCGATCAGCGCGATGCAACGCAGCACCATCAACACGGCTGTGCCATCCTGGAACAGTCCCCAGATCGTGCCGGTGTTCCCCCAGGTCACGAGGTCAAGGCTGACCGCGCCGGAAAACACCTCGTAGCCAGGCCTATTCACTTCGATGGAGGCAGGATGGCGCTCGGCCATGAAGGCAAACACAGCGTGTTTGCTCCACAAGTCGACTGCGACCAGGATCGGCCACGGCACCCAGAACAGTAGCTTGCCGCCAAATCCCTTCGGTTCGGGAACCGGCGTCGAAGTGACACCGACTTCCCTGCCGTCCGAGGTCTTGGCGGCAGCACTCACGCGCTTTCGCGGTTGCGCTCTTCGGTTTCTTGATGCTTGACGCAGTATCGAGCCCAAGGCAAGTACTCGAGGCGTGCCTTCAGGATCCAGGAGTCGCCTTTCTTGGCCGACTTCTTGCCAGCCTTGGCCGCCGCTTCTTGCGCCGACTCGATGCACAGTGGGCACTGACCGTATTCCCAGTCGCCCTCACCATCGATGCGGTCGACGGCTTCCTCGATGAGTTTGATCGTTTCTTCCTCGTTCTCGATCAACCCGAGCATAAAGCCTTGGTCGTAGTTGTCGGTGCCCTGGTCGGCCAAGTGGTCGACTGAGGCATCCTGATCGGACGCGCGCAGCGCCTCGTCACGCATTGAGCCAACATCGCCCTTCAAGGTTGCGAGTTGCTGCTTCAGGACTTTCCGGTATTTGGCCAGGTCGGGCTTCGTCGGCTTTGGCATGATGCTGTGGCTACCGCAGTTCGGTCAGCCGTTGGAACAAAGGACTACTTCTCCTCCGTAGGACCACCCCACGGTGAAGGGGCGAGGACGATACGGAGCACTTGGGAAGCCGTCAAGGCAACCGCGCCCCCTACTTCTTCTTCCTTTGCGATAACTCGGGATTACCCGGAGAATGAGGCCATGCAAACGGACGCGGTAAGCCAAGGAATGTCAGCCGGATCGCCACAACAGGCGATGGCGGACTTCCTGGTCCACCTCGGCGCCGAATTGCAGGTCTCGCGGCACACGGTAGCTGCCTACCGCAATGACCTTGAGCGGTTGCTGCGGGCCGAAAAGTCCCTGCCAGGCCGCGAACAGATCGACCGCCACCTGGGGAAACTTTTGCACAGCCACGCCCCAGCCTCGGTGGCCCGCGCCGCCGCGGCGATCCGCGGCTTCTACCGGTTCTTGCACGCCGAGGGCGAAGTCGACGGCGACGTCACCGAGGGGCTGCTCGGCCCCAAGCTCGAACAGAAGCTGCCCAAGGCCCTCACCCGGCGGAATATCGCCAAACTTCTCGACCGGGAGCCGAGCACCGACCTGAGTGTGCGCGACCTGGCGATTCTGCATGTTCTTTATGCCACAGGCTGCCGCGTCAGCGAGGTTTTGGGCCTGCGCACGACCAGCATCATTGAGGAGCACCGGCTGGTGCGAGCATTCGGCAAGGGCAACAAGGAGCGCTTGGTGCCGATCGCCGACAGCGCGCTCGCCTGGGTAGAACGCTACCGCACCGCGGTGCGCCCAAAACTGCGCACCCGCGCCCTGCGGGATCCGGGCGACGTGCTGTTCTTGTCACGCACCGGCCGGCCGCTCGACCGGGTTCGCATCTACCAGATCGTCAAGCAGGCCGCCAACGAGGCTGGCCTGACGATGGCCTGCTCGCCGCACGCGCTACGCCATTCATTCGCTACGCATCTGGTTGCGGGCGGCGCCGATCTGCGGTCGGTGCAAGAGATGCTCGGGCATGCGTCACTGCAGACTACGCAGGTCTACACGCACGTCGATCACGAACGACTGCGCTCGATGCACCAGAAGCTGCACCCGCGCGGGTAATCAGTTCGACTGATCCGCCCTGCACATCAGTCCTGGCGCCGACGCTGTAGCAAGTAGAGCGACTGATCGCCGAGCAGTTGCTGACTTGGCCACAAATCGATCGGAACGAAGTCCTGAACCAGCGCGCGGCCTTCTGGCGATCCCAGCAACGCCCGCCACTCATTGTGTTGCAACACCAGCATCGCGTCAGGCATCGACAGCAGCGATTGCGCCGCTGCCGCGTCTGCCGGCCAGGCCGAGACCCGCACGCCTGGATGCGGATCGCGATTGGCGCGGTTGCCAACGTCCAGTTCGAGCCAGTGACGCGGTCGTAAGTAGACGCGCATGACATCACAGCCACGTGCGGCAATGACTTCGATGCGGTGCCCGCTGGTCGTCGCCGCGAGCACCGCATCACGGACCTCGCGCCACGGCGGTCGGCCCCCGGCAAAGATCGCAAAGTATAAGAATACGGCGGTGGCCAGTTCGCCGAGCAACATGATAGTCGGCGCCGTAACCAACAGGCGCGTCAGCCACTTCCGCCGCTCCCCGTTCGCACGTAACTGCCCGCGCAGGCAGCTGGAGAAGCGCACGACCGAACAACTGCCGAGCACAACCAACGGCGGCAAAGCGGCGATACAGGCACTCTCGGCGCAGGTTCCGGCCACCCACCACCAGACGCCGCCGGCGACCAACGGAGCGAGTGTGGCTAGCCCCAAGCCCAGTGTATTTGGAGCGAGTGTATTTGGAGCAGATGCACTGGCAGCGTCCGGGTCGGCAATGCCATTGGCTGGTGGTCGGATCAGGACTGCGATCACCGCGAGGATTGGCAACGACAAGCCAACCTGATCCAGCAAGCAAGGCACCACCACCACCACGTGCGCCAACAACAACCACCAGACCAATGCTGGGGTCTTGCGAAGCATGCGATCCGTGCCTCCTGCGCACAGCATGCCGAGGCCACACAGCCAGCCAATCGGATGACAAGCTCCCGCCAGCACGCAGAGCAATATGCTCAACCAACGCATGCCGCTCAGGCGCACGGCGCCAGCAATGACCGCGATGGTCATTGCAAACACGATCGGATCCGCCGTTTGGCTCGCGGCGATATGGCCGGGGTGCACGGCAATCAGCAGCGCCGCCAAGCAGGCGACGCCGCGGCCAAACATCGGTTGTGCAAACAGCGCGATGCTCGGCACTAAGAGGCAACCGACAAACGCAAATGGCAACCGGATCCAGCCTTCGGTGAAGCCCGGCAACGCGCCGATTTCCAACAACCAACGCAACAACCAGAACACGACGGGGTAGCTGCTCTGGTCGCTGGCCATCAAGCCATCGGGCCCACCAAACAGCGGCTGGGTCAACGCCCGGAACGTCTCGGCTTCGACCACACCGAACGACCACTGCTCAATGGCAAGCAAGCGCAAGCCGAGCGCGAGCAACGAAAGCACCGCCAACAGCAGTGTGTCCGCGACGTTCCAACGCTCGCTCGGGAGCGGCGCATGCGTTGGTCCGCGATCAAATTCTTCCTTGGCGTCGGGCATTGCCGGCTGCGCACCATACGGGAGGATCTGCGTGCGACAACGACACACATACGATCCCCGTTGCGTCAACTGCAGTGCTGCTGCATCGTCATGGGTCGCGCGGCGGCCCGCGCGGCCAACAACATGTCCCAATCCGACCAGGGCCAAGTAGACGCAACCCCGACCGCCGGTCCGAACTTGCGCCAAAACTCTAGCCTCAGCTCCGGCACGAGCCGCCGGGAGAACCTGCAAGCTGTGCTGCTGGCGTTGGTTTGCGCCGTGTTGTTCCTGCGCGAGAGCTTGCTACCAGGCAACGCGCTGATGCCGCACCCGCCGGAATTGTTCGACGTGCACATGGCCGAGGCCAAGGCCAACGGCACGTTCGATGCGGAGGACGCGTTCCGTGGCAACGTCGGCATGACCGACAAGTATCTGCAGTCCCTGTGTTGGGATCGCGTCATGCAGGACCGATTCCGGGATGGTGAGGTGCCGCGCTGGACTCGCGACATTGGTGGCGGTGCGCCGTTCGTGCCGCAGATGGCGCAGCCCTACCAGCCGATCAATGTGCTGCTGCTGTTGATGCCGAGTGTCGAATGGTACGGCTGGTGGTATCTCGTACACCTCGTGCTGTTCGGTTGGTTCGCCTACCTGTTCTTGCGACGGATCGGCTGCGGACACGGCGCGGCGCTGCTTGGCTTAGTGGCGGCGACGCTCGGCATGTGGACCCAGTGCAAGCTGCACCACAACGTGATTCTGACCGCGGCCCTGTCGCTGTGGCCGATGCTGTCAGCAACGCACGAACTGGTTGCTGTCGGTGTACGCGATGGCGCGCGACGGCGTGCAGTTGGCTGGCTCGCGATGTGGACCGGCTTGTCGTGGTCGACTGGCTTTGTCGTCATCGCGCTACAAGCCAGCTACATGACCGGCGCGTTTGCGATGCTGTGCGCGTTCCAAGCAGAACGTGGCGACCGCCTGCGCCGACTGTGGCCGTTCGCGATCGCGCTTGGTATCGGCGGCGTGTTGTCGCTCGCCAACATGCTGCCAATCTTGATGGCATCAGCGGAGTCGGCACGCGTTGGGCAGTTCGATGCTGCGCGACTGCAATTGCTTGGCCTCGACTGGGACCACCTCTTGTCGTTGCCATGGCCCAACTTGCTGAGTTGGCCAGCGGATCATTTCTATCCGCAAGGTGGTGACTCGCTCGCCTACCAGACCAAGATGCCCTGGAGTCAGTTGGTGTTGTTGGAGAACCCAACGCGGCCAGAGGACGGCGCCGCGATCCACAACTGGGTCGAGACCTCATTCGCCATTGGTGTCATTCCACTCGCCGCTGCGGTAACCGCGCTGTTCAGCAAGCGCCACCGCGTGATGGTGGTGTTCTTCGCCGCCTTCGGGTTCCTCGCATTCGGCATTTCGACTGGCGACCAACCGTTCTTCTCACTGGCGCGCATCCTGCCCGGCATGACCGCTGGCGACGTGCGCCGCCTGCTGTTCTCGGTCGCCATGCCGCTCGTCGTATTAGCTGGACTCGGCTGTGACGCCTGGCTGCGAGACGGCTTGCGCAAGCCGGGCCGGGCGGTGCTGGCCGTGATTGCGGTGATCTCCGCGATCGTGGTTTACTGGACCGTCAGTAACACCGGAGAGAACGAGTTCGTGCAGGCCTACGCCAACCTGTATGCGCTAGATACAGACGCCCCACAGGTCCTATTGGCGCAGGGCGATCCCGTGCGACTCGCACAATTTGCCAAAGCAGCCGCCTTGGAAGGCGAACCAGGAGTGAATAGCCAACGCGTGCTAACCACCGCGATGTGGGCACTGCTGATGAGCCTTGCCGGGTTCGGCGCGCTCTCAAAGCGCTGGTCGCTCGTGTTTGCCAACAGCCGCCCGTTCACGGTGATCGCGCTGCTCGCCGCCACGATGATCGAATTGATCCTCATGGGTCTCGGCCCGATGCAGACGGTGCCGGCAGAACGAGTGACCGCAGTGCCGAAGGTGATGGCACCGATTCTTGCCGACCACCAAGACCAGCAACCGCGACCGCGCCTGCAACGCCTCGCGCTACCTGGCATGGCGAGCAACGGCTTACCCGGCAACGTGCCGGGGTTCTTGGGACTCGCCGATGCGAACGCCTACAACCCACTGCCACCCGCGCGCTTTGAACAGTACTTCGAGAGCATCGAAGCCAACATGGGCTACGGCGGCGCCGGCGTTGGATCGTTCCACGATGCCAAGTCGCTGACGCACCCACTGAGCGACCTCTACGGCATTCGCTACATCGTGACTAACACTAGTGTCAAGCCAACGGCGACGCTGATCGATCGCACGCCGGCAGGCACCGGCAGTTTCCGGTTGCTCGAACGCACGACCGCGATGCCGCGCGCGACGTTTGTGCGCTCCGTCGACGTGATTGCTGACACGGCACCACTGCCCGAAGTCGCGACCGATAAGCAACCGCGCCCGGAACAAGCGCGCCTCGACGCCCTTGGCAAGCGTGACCGCGATGTTCGCAACCGCATCGTGCTCGAGCGCGAAGATGCGGTTCGCCCAACCGTCGCCGACAACGTCAAGGCCGACGTGCGGATCAAGCTGCACACCGACGAAGTAGTCGAACTCGAAGTCACGTGCTCGCACGATGGCTACGTGCGACTCGCGGACCCGTTCGACAAGGGCTGGTGCGCAACCGTTGACGGTGAGCCGACCGAGATCCTGATCGCCGACCACTACCTGCGCGCCGTCTACGTCGGACCAGGAGAACACCAGATCGTCTTCACCTACGACGGCGCCCGGGTCGTTTGGCCGTTGCGATTGACGTTGTTGGCGTGGCTTTGCGTGCTCGGATGCTTCGTCACCGGCCGCCGCAAACTAACTGGTTCCATCAAGGGCACGGTATGAGCGAGCAACGTATGTGGACGCGCAACGCACTGCTCGCGCTGCTCTCGCTCGTATTGCTGCCGCTGGTGTGGCTTGGCCCATGCGTCTTCGGCGATCGCACGTTCGTCTCCTACGACGTCAATCAGTTCCCGCCGAGCAGCATCACCGCGACCGACAGTGAACTGGCACTCGCCCGCGAAGGCGCCAATTTTGACGTCACCGAAGTGCCAGTGTGGTTCGTTCCCGAACTCGAACTTGCCGGCAAGGAACTGCGGGAGGGCCGCCTGCCGACGTGGAACCCAACGGCACGCGGCGGCGCGCCGCTACATGCGCACGGTCTGATCGGCCTGTGCTACCCACCGAACTGGCTCGCACTGTTTGCCGACGAACCAGCGAGCAAACTCGGCCTCGTGGCGTGGTGCAACCTGGCGCTGGCAGGACTGTTAGCGTTTGGCCTGTTCCGACAACTGGGCTTCGGCTTGCCGGCTGCTTGGTTTGGCGCGGTACTATTCCAGTTGTCTGGCCCCGTCGCCGCGAACAGCTTCTTCTGGATGCGGCTTGCGAGCTTCATCTGGCTACCCGGCGTGCTGTGGCCAATGCTGCGCATAGCGCAAGCAAAACGCTTCAAGCCGCTAGCGACCCTAGCACTCGCGTTTGCGTTCGCGATGACCTGGCTCGCTGGCTTCCCACCGTTCGCCGCCACCACCACGATCTTCGCCGGCTGCTTATTCGCTTGGCTGACGTGCGAATGTCTAGTCGCGCATGGCCGCGAACACGCGATGCGACTCGCCGGGTGTTTGCTCGTGGGATTGGTTCTCGGTGCGTGTTGGGCATTGCCGCAGGTGCTGCCCTCGCTCGCGTTCTTCCCGGAGAGTGCGCGGCTGCCAACGCCGTTGTGGACCGACATCTCTGGCCAGGCATTCGAACCGTATGGCTTGCTCGGTTACTTGATGCCGAACGCATTTGGCGATCCGACGATGACTCGCATGTTGCCCTACGCGAACTCGCCGATGCAGCTACTGCTGAACACGCGCATGCTCGAAGACGGCAACGCCGCGCTGCCCAACTACAACTTCACCGAATATTCGGTCTTCGTATCGAGCTTCGGCATTGTGCTCGCCATGATCGGCGCAATCTGCGCGCGCAGCCGCCGTGCCGGGTTCGCCCGCATCGCACTGCTCTTGGCACTCGGCCTCGGACTGTTCTGGCCCGGATTGCAGCTGCTGTTCCATCTGCCGGTCGTGCAGAACGTCTGGCCGTTCCGTTGGCCGGCCGCTGGCACTTTGTTCGTGACTTGGCTCGCGGCGTGCGGCTTCGAACGAGTGGCCACCTCAGCCAAGCGCACGCCTTTGATTGCCGGCATCGCCAGCGTCGTTGCAGCCGGAATGCTTTGGTGGCTGAGCGCCTCCCCGCTGGAACATCACGCAGAGAACCCTGAGTGGGCAACCGAGTCACTCATGGAACACTTCGACACCAAACGCGAAGGTGTCGTCAATCACGTGCAAGGAGTCCCGCCGGTCGACTTTGACCGCTTCGAGAAGGGCTTCGAACAGTTCGCCCAGAACGGCGCCGAGTATGCCGCGTGGTTGCTTGGCATCGGCATCCTGATGATTGCATTCGCGATACTGAAGCAAGCGCGCGCGCGGCAAGGGATTCTGGTGGTCACAGCGCTCGTGTCCATCGTGCAACTGGCACTTCACGGCGCGCCGCTCACGCGAGGTGCCTCCAACCTCAAGGGCAAGGACTCCGTGGTGCACGCGTTCCTGCGCGAGCAAGCAGAGGCTCGGAAGAGTGGTGGCGGTTTCCAGATCGTGCGAACCGACGTGACGCCAGGCCAGCCCAAGCAACTGCCCCCGGGTCAGGTGATGCATACAGGCGTGCACGATCTCAACTTCTATAGCCATGCGGATGCCCGCACGCTCGTGCCGGTGCGCAGGTTGCTCGAACGCGAACTGACTAAGGCCGATGGGGATCGCATTGCAGGCAAGGGCTTCCTGACCCAGTCGCTGCCAGCCAGCTTGCTGCAGCACCCCTTGCTCGACCTGATGGCGGTGCGCTATGCGCTGACCACCGACCCGAGGATTGCGCAAGCTGCCGACCGCGTCGGCAAGGTCGTCGGCCCCAAATTACGGAGCAAGCGCGGAGCCTTGTTCGTGATCGAACGGCTGCAGGCTTTGGATCGCATCTACGTCGCACAGAGCATCGCGAACTTGCCAAACGATGCCGCCGTGCTGCAAGCGATCACCGCCGAGACACTGCAACCGCGCCAACAAGCGTTCGTCACCGATGCCGATCTGCCCAAGGATGTCGAAAACACGGCAGTGCTCGAAGAGATCCGCGCCGTCAACGTGACCCGCAACGACCCGAGCCACATCGAAGTCGAAGTCGCAGCCGGCCAGACCAAGCACCTCGTCGTCGCCGACACCTTCCTGCCGGGATGGCACGCAACCATCGACGGCAAAGAGACCACGATCATCCGCTGCAACCACTCGCAGCGCCTGCTCGTGCTGCCTGAGACCGCCTGCCACGTCGTGTTCACCTACGAAGCGCCGGGCCTCAAACTGGGCTTCTGGCTGATGCTCATCGCAACAGTGACCGCTTCCGCAACATGGCTGCTGCTCAAAAGGCAGCAGCGCCCCGCACAAGCGTTGACGCAAGCTCAAGAGTAAGAACGACAAACGTCGAAGATTGCGCGTGCCAGCAAACGCCCGCGCATACCAGGTGCCCCTCCGGGAGATGCTCCGATGAGCCTGTTCGGAACGGGTCGCCGAGAAGGCATCATCGCCGTGTGCTTGATCGGGTTGCTGACCGCCGTAACGCACCTCGCCGCGGCATTGCGCCACGGACCGCTTGGTGAATCCGCCTACGTCACGATGATTGCCGGCGCGGTTGGTGGCATGCTGACCTACCGCTTCTTGCGGGTGCAGGGACGCAGTCGCTATGCGGGTTTCGTCGGCGGCGTCGCCTACGGCATGTCGCCGTTGTTTGCCGGCCTGATCGACTCGCCGCGCGAACAACTCGCCGCCGCGCTCGTGCCGCTCGCACTCGAAGCCGCTTACCACTGCACCCTGCCATCGACGCGGCGCATCTGGCTGCCATGGGCCGGCCTCTGCATCGCCGCGCCGTTCGTGCTCGGCGTCACCGTCATCGCCACGCTCGCGGCCATGCTGGCTGCCGGAACACTCGCGATCACGATCATCCGCAGTGGCCAAGGCATCGACCGCGTGCCGCTGCGCGCCATCGGTCTAACCGTGCTCATCGGCACATTGGCACTGACTAACCTGGTCTGGCTCGACCCGCTGGCCGGCTGGCTCGGCGACCAACAAGCCATCGATCCACAGAACGTGCTGTCCGGCGAAACCACGCCAATGGTCCTCGTGCGCGTCGTCGGTCCGTTCTTGGTCTGGTTCGCGCTGCTCGGGATCTTGCGTCGACAACGCCACGTGATGACGTCGCTGTGGCTGACACTCGCCGTGGTTGGGGCCATGCCAACCATCTTGCTGACCATACCCGGCATGTCGGCCTCGATGCCGGCGGTGTTCACGGTATGGGGCGTAGCCGCGATGTCGTTGTGGCTCAGCGTGCTCGCAATCACCGTCATGGGTACAGCCGGCCTCGACGATTGGCTCGACCAACCACAACGCCGCCGCGGCGCCCATCTGTGGTTATTGCTCGCGACCCTGTTCGTGGCACCGGCACTGCCGCTCGCTTGCGCATCAATCGACCCAATCCATCTAGCTACCGTGCTGGGCACGTTCGGCCTCGTCGCCGTAGTCACCACCTGCTGGCGCCGCCTCGGTGTATTGCGCTTCAAGAACGGATTGTCGACAGCAGCGCTCGCCGCGTTCGCCATTCCGGTGATCCTGCAAACGCGCCCCGAACGCGCGCTGGCCTCGCCGATCGGCGAAACCGCCGTTCGCTCGTGGCAACGCGTCGCCGAGCAACTGCTGTCGCAACCGTGCTGGCACTATACCGGTCTGACCTTAGCGGTCCTGGCTGGCGCGATGTTCTCCATCTGGCTGGCGCTCTGGTCCAAGTCGACGAACTGAGCAATTCGCACCGATCGGTGGGATTGCTCCATGCGCAACGGCGGCGAGCACGACGCTCAGCGGGAGCGACGCAACCACATCGCCAGCATCACGCCAACCGCGGCGAAGCCTGCCATGAAGTAGAACGCGTGGCCTTGATAGTGCTTGAACGTGAAGCCACCGATCAAGCCACAGAACACCATGCCGCCACCTGCCTGCGCGGCCCCGAGTATTCCCTGCGCCGTCGCCCGCTGTTCTGCCGGCACGCGCCGCTCGACGGCGCGAATCGCACCTAGATAGGTCGCCCCGAAGCTGAGCGCGTGCAACCAACTGGTCGCGAACAACCACGGCAGCGACGTCGTCGATCCGATCACCAGCCAACGCACAATCGCACCGCTACCACCGAGCAACAACAAAGTCGTCGGACGTAGTTTCTCGAGCGTGTGCTTGGCGAAGAACAGCAACACGATCTCGGCGAGCACGCCTTCACCCCACAACATCGCAGCGGTCGATTTGTCGATGCCGTGCGCGTTCCAATACACAGTCGACTGCTGATAGAACGTCGCGTGGCTACCTTGAATGAGCGCCGCGCTGATCATCAGAATCACGAACGACCGCGACCGGAACAGATGCCACCACGGCGTGCGCTCGCTCGCGGCCGGCGGGACATGCAAACGGTCACGTGGCACACTCCACGCCGCAAGCGCAGTCATCACCAACGCAACCAGCAACATGCCATACACGTGACCGGTACCGTTGCGTTCGAGGTAACTGCCGGCGAGCAAAATGACGACCAGGAAGGCGCCAGAGCCCATCATTCGCAACCGACCAAACGAGAATCCGAGCCGACCAGCAGCGCGTATCGCAGCCGCGTCGGCAATGGGATGCATCGGTGGATAGAGACATCCGAATACGAACGCCACGCACCAAGCCGTCGCCAACGTCGGTGCCCAGCCAAACAACGCAAACGCTCCAGCACCGCCAGCTGACAGCCAGATCAAGACGCGCCGCGCATTGCCAGTACGGTCGACGCAGTTCGACCAATATGGGCCCGCCACCGTGCGTGAGATCGTCTGCGCCGCGAGGATGACGGCGATATCGTCCGCCTCGAAGCCTTGCACTTCATGCAGCCACACGGGCAAAAACTGCATGTAGATCCCCAGCACCGCAAAACTGCACGTGTAGAACCCGGCAAAGCCGAGCCAACATCGGGCCACCGCAGCATCGGCGATGCCCTTCATGGCGACGGGTGGTCCAAACGGATCGTTGCGACGTCTAGTGGTTGGCTGCCGGAAGCCACGGCCAGGTGCCAAGGCGAAATGATTAGGCTGTTCATTTACGACGACGCGAACAAAGCTCTGGCAGATTTCGGGGTCGCACCGTGTCAACGTCGAGGAGCCTCTATGCTACTGTGCAATACTGCCTGACGCGCCCTCGGACGCCACGCGTTTATTCCTGCCGTTCCAAGTCCACTACAATCATGACAAAGCTCGCATCCACCCTGGCCGCAGGCCTGCTCGCCACGTCGGCAATGGCGCAAGCCTGTTTCGAGCCTGCGGGCTCCCCAATTGGCATTACCACCGACTCGATCTCGGCACCGCAGCCCATCGGCTTCGCCTTCCCGTTCGCGGGAATGACCTACACCGACATCTCGATCTCGGATCACGGTATCTGCTTCCTGTCAAACGGCGCTGTGCCGGCAACGCCCGTCGCCGTGCCGCTCGTCTACTCGCCGAACTCAGCGGACCTAGCGACCAACGGTCCAGTCATTTGCCCGCTATGGACGGACACAGTCCCCGGCGCAATCGGCGACGTCTACGTTGGCGGCACCGCGAGCCAGTTCACGATTACGTGGCAGGACATGATCAGCTATGGCGGAACGCAGACCTTCTCGTTCCAAATGACCCTGGGGCTCGCCGGCGAGATCAAGTGCGTCTACGACGCCAACGCGACTAACAACTCCACCTTCGGCGGTATCTCGGCTAACGGCGTCATCGGCGCCAGCCCCGGCAACGGTGCGACCATCCCGCTGAGCAGCGACTTCAGCACTGGCCCGATCACGCTCGACGACACGACCTTCGAAGAGTTCCTCGCAGCGATGACCTTTGACCTGGCGGCTGATGGCTTCAACATGATCCCGGTCAGCCCGGGCTTCGTGGTCATACCGCTCGGCGGCGCCTCGCAGTGCTCTTCGGCAACCGCCTACGGCACTGGCTGTGGTGGCACGGACGCCAACATGTACGAGTTCATGGACGTCGGCATGTTCGACCTCAACGGCTCGACGATCACCCTGCTGCGCAGCGGTGCTGGCTACACAGCTCTCGATTCGATCCCCGGCGTCTTCATCGCACCGTCGGCCACCGCCGCCGTAGTGGCTCTCGGTGACGACATCGAAGAGACTGTCGCCCTGTCGGTCGCGATGCCGATCCCGGGTGGCTCCACGATGAACCTAACGGTTTCGTCGAACGGTCAGATCACACTCGGTGCTACTGGCAATGGTGCTGGCTGGACGCCGGACGTACCGACTTGGCTCGCCTCGGCACTGCCGATGATCAGTCCGATGTGGCACGACTTCCAACCGAACGCCACCGGCAGTGGCACGATCAGCTTCGAAGAGGTTGCTGGGGTCGCCATCGTCAGCTGGAACAACGTCTTCAACTGGAGCCTAACGACCGGTGAGACGTTCCAAGTTCAGTTCGACCTGACCTCGGGCAACATCACGATCGTCTACGACACGGTCACCAACAACGTTGGCAATGCCTACATCACCGGCTTCACCGCTGGTGGCGCCCAATCAGACAACGGCGGCTACGACCTTTCGGTCGACCTAGGCCAGACGATCACCTTTGGTGACATGGAAGTCCTATCGCTCGGCCTGAACAGCAACCGACCGGTGCTCGGCACCAACTGGGACCTGACCACGACGAACATCGACGCCGCTTCCCCGATCGCGATCACGTTCTTTGGCGACAGCCAAGGCTCCGGCCTGCCGTTTTCGGCCATCGGTATCAATGCCCCCGGTTGCTCGATCTGGATCAACACGGTCCTCGCCAGCATGACCGGCTTCGCCGTCGGCAACAGCACCACGGTGTCAATCCCGATTCCAAACAACGTGGCCCTCGCCGGCTCGATGCTGACAGGCCAGTCGATCTGCCTGACGATCCAGAACCCGGCCAACCTGCTGGGCTCGAACGGCATCGAAGGCACGTTGGGGTTCTAGTCCAGTTGAACTTCTAGTCCCTGTTGCTGCCGCTTAGTCGCCAGCAACAACCTAGAACAAATGCGGCCGCCTTCACGGCGGCCGCATTTGCGTACTGAGCCAAGCATCGAGAACGTGCTCGCAGCTCAGCGCTGCACGAACACGCCGCCGTTCTCTTCGGCCAAACGCCGCAATAACTCAGCCCCCTTGCCGGTGCCGGTGAACACTGAGTTGATCCGGATCTTCGCGTAGCGATTGGCCAACTTGACCAGTTCGCAGATCGTCTCCGTATCGCGAACGTCACCGGAAGTTGGGTCGCCATCACTGAGAATGAACAACTCATCGATCTTCGGCAGCGCCTTGTCGCCATAGGTCCGCCCCTCGGTCTCGAGTGCAGCCACCAACCCCGCATACAGGTTGGTACCACCGCGCGCGTTCAACCGGCTCAACAAGCCAGTCAACGAACGGGTCGAACGGCGATCAGGTCGAATCGGCTGACGCGTCCACGTCTTCGCCTGTTCGGCGAACGTCAACAAGTAGTACTGCGACTCTGGTGCCATCACCTGCGCCGCCAGCACCAACTGTTCCTTCGCGGCGGCCAATCTCGTACGCGCCACGCGTGTGCGCCGCAAGCCAGTGATCGGTCCCTTGCCGGCAGGCGCGCTGTCCATGCTGCCACTAGTATCAATCAAGAACGCAATCGACGTGCCGGTAACTGGCACGCCAAAGAACTTAACACTCGTGCCATTGGGGTCGGCCTTCGCCAAACGATCGGGCACGACGATGTTGTCCTGTTCCTTCGCCCAGAACTCACGCCACGCATTCGGATCTTCAATCGGCACCAACGCACCGGTCATTGCGCGCAACAACTGGCCGGCACGCTGCCGCAACAAAGGCGACGCCTTATTGTTGACCGCCGACACCAACGCGTCCGGCGACTTGATCGTTAGATCCAACGCTTCGATCAAGCTCGGGATCGCCGATCTGTGCGGGTAGGCCTCGACCAGATCCAGCAGATCCATGTCCGTTCGCCAACCGGCGAGCCCCATCTGTGAGAACGCTCCCGACACGAGCGACTGCCGATCAGCAGGCGTCAGATTCTTGGGTGACCGCTTCAACATCTGAAGCAGCAACCGCACCAACGCCTGCGACACCACCGGATGCCGTTCGCGTTGCATGGCCAATCCGACGCGCTTCACCGTCGCAGCCTTCCAAGGCCGTCGAATCGACTCGGCCGAAGCCAATCGCACCCTTGGATCCGGATCGATCAACGCCGCCTCCAACGTGCTACGAAACACCGGCAAGTTGCGCTGGCCAAGTAACCGCAACGCAGCCACCCGACGCGCCGGGCCAACCGACACGTCTTCTTCTTTCCGGACGCGCGGCCGCAACTCATCGAACACCGGCAAGCGATCGCCTGCTGCCGCACGCAAAATCTGGAACCAGATGCCCTGGTTCTCCATGCGCATCAACGTCCAGTGCCCAAGCTCACGCAACTCGAACGCATCGCGATCCAAGAACGATCGGTCGAGCCCCGCCGACGCGACCCCCAGCACCGCGTCCCCCAACTCAGGCGAAGGGTTCTTTTCGGCGAAGAACAACAGCTTCTGCAACGCATCCAAATGGTTGAGGCGATCCAGATCCTTCGACTGCAGGTGGCCAGCACGCTTCGCATGCCCCATGTAGCGCGGTTGTAGCTGCGCACCGGATCGCAACGCGCCGCGCGGACCAAGGCGGCCACTGGTGAAGTCATCTATCCACTGCTGGATTGCGGCGGCCGTGTGCTTCTGGACTTCGGCGAGGTCTTTGCCTCGCTGCCCAACGAGTGCGATCTGGGTGGATAGAATCGCAGCCAATGGCAGAACGGCTCTGCAGAACACGATTCTAGGGGGCAAGCTTCGGGACATCGGACTCCGTTAGGACTCCCGGAGAGGGGGCACCACGAGTGTAGCCACAAACGGGGATCTTGTGCGGCTCTTGTGCTAGACCCGAGCATGACCGATAACGTCAGCGTCAAATCTGGGGGCGATCGGCTTCGACCGAATGTTGATCCGTCCTGATGTGGCGCGCCGAGGGCCAGGCACCTCGTAAATCCGACTGGAAAAACTTAAGTGCCAACACGCACTACTCCCTCGCTGCTTAATAACTAAGCGCGACGCTGAGGTCCCTTTGTCTGCGGGGGGCCAAGGCGCTACACAGCAGGCTGGTTGCTGGCTGGCTACTCGGCCCAGTCGCAACGAGAAACAGTCGAGTTGGTCCGCGCTGATCCTGTTCGTTGGAGCTGTGCGGATGACACCAAATAACGAACTACGCGCGTAGAAGCTCAGGTCGAGGCATTCTGGGACGCGGGTTCGATTCCCGCCGCCTCCACCATTCGCGGCGTTGCGCATCATTGGCGCAACGCCGCGCATCATTTCCGCTTGCTCCAGCGGAAGTCAACCAGACGGTCAACTGGAAGCAGCTGGCTACGACCTTCCTTAGTCTCGAGCACCACATACTGTTCGTGGAACCTGATCCGCTCGACATCGACCCCCTTAGGACCGCTGCCGCTCGTGCTGCTGTCACTTGTACGAATCGTGTATTTCACAGTGTACGGGCCCTGCTCTAGACGAGATCCAGCGGTGTTTTGCTGGCAGGCAGCGAAGCTAAGGACAAAGGCGACAGCAAGAGTCTTGGGCATATCACAGGTGATAACTACCGATGCCCTTTCGAATCATCAACTACCGATATCGCGACGGCGTCGAGCAGGAGCAATCGCTTCTACCGCTTCCTAGCGGACAAGACCAAGCGCCGGTAGACCGAGTGGGCAAGGCAAGCCGGGCTGCGATCAGTCGCCGCGCATCTCGCGCTTGAGGTCCTTCTCTTTGAGATGACTGCGCTTGTCGTGGGTCTTGCGACCACGGCCAACCCCGATCAAGCATTTGGCGTAGCCCTTCGCACCGAAGAAAACGCGCAGCGGCACCAAGGTCAGTCCCTTCATCTGGGTCTGTTCTTTGAGCTTCTCGAGTTCCTTGCGCTTCAGCAGCAGCTTGCGCCAGCGCTTCGGCTCGTGGTTCTGCTGGTTGCCGTGACTGTATTCCGGGATGTTCGCGTTGATCAAGTAGAGCTGATCATCCTTGAAGCGCGCATATGCCTCGGCAAGGCTGATTTGGCCCTGCCGCAGCACCTTCACTTCCGTGCCCCGGAGCACCATTCCGGCCTCAAACGAGTCGGTGATTTCGTACTCATGACGGGCTTTGCGGTTCTCGCCAACCAAGACTTCCTTCGTCTTGAGCTTCTGGCCGTTCTTGCTACTCGATGACTTTGCCATTTCGACCCCCTCCAGGTACGGCATCTGGCGCGAACGCGCAAGCTCGTCGTTCTGACCAGACGCGGAAACGGGCTGCTAGGCTCTTGCATCATGGCCCCTGCCCGCTAGCTTCCTTCGTCCCCACTGGATGCCCAGGTGGCGGAATTGGCAGACGCACTAGGTTCAGGTCCTAGCGGGAGTAAAATCCCATGGAGGTTCAAGTCCTCTCCTGGGCACCATCTTTCCCCCTTGCCGCGAAGAACCCTTCGCCGCGATGTAATAGGGAGCAAAGCATGGTCTTATCCACTCGCGCGCTGATCAGCAGTGCGCCCCCACTTGTCGCCCCGATCGAGGTCCCTGCGTAGCTCCGATGACTCTGCGTAGCGAAGAGAACGCCAACGTTGCACTCCCCCAACCGGGCGAGATCAAGCCGCTGACGATCGGTCCGATGGAGATCTTCCCTCCGGTCGTACTCGCGCCAATGGCCGGCATCACCAACGCGCCGTTCCGGTCACTGTGCCGCAAGTTCTCCGACGACCGCTGCCTCTACGTCAGCGAGATGATCACGGCGCGCGCCTTCGTCGAGCGCCACGAGCGCACACTGCAATTGGCGTCGTTCGGCAAAGACGAGACCAACCGCCGCAGCATCCAACTCTACGGCACCAACCCGGAGACGCTCGCCGAGGCAACTAAGACGTTGGTCGAAGAATGGGGTGTGCACCACATCGACATGAACTTCGGGTGTCCGGTGCGCAAGGTTACGGCGTCCGGCGGTGGTGCCGCGATTCCGGTCAAACCGCGCCTCCTGCAGAAGATCGTGCGCAGCGTCGTTGCTAGCGCTGGTGATATTCCGGTCACCATTAAGTTCCGCAAAGGCATCGACGACTCGCTACTGACCTACCTCGACGCAGGCCAGATCGGCGAAGGCGAAGGTGCCCGTGCTGTCGCTCTGCATGCGCGCACTGCGGCACAGCTTTACTCAGGCGAAGCTGATTGGTCCGCAATCACGAAGCTCAAAGAACACGTTAAGACGATCCCAGTACTAGGCAACGGCGACATCTTCGAACCGTGGGACGCGTTGCGCATGATCCGCGAGACCGGGTGCGACGGCGTCGTCGTCGGGCGTGGCTGCCTCGGCCGGCCGTGGTTGTTTGCTGAGTTGTGTGCCGCGTTGACTGGTGAAGAACCGCCGGCGCCGCCAGACCTAGGCGGTGTCGTTGATACAATCCTCAACCACGCCGCGTTACTCGCCGACTTCTTCGGCGAGAAGCACGGCCTGACACAGATCCGGAAGTTCACCGGTTGGTATTTGAAGGGGTTCGCCGGCACCAAACGCAAACTACCAAAGCTGCACATGGTCAACACGCTGGACGAACTACGCGAACTGTTGGCCGACTTGCCGCGTGACATTCCGTACCCAATCGCAGGGTTGCGGGCGCGCCGTTGTAAGCATGCCAAGACGCAGACGGTGTCGCTGCCGGAAGGGTTCTTGGCAGCGGATGATGATGATCTGGTGATCGAGGATCCGGATCACGTTGACGGAGGCTAGTTAGCCAGTCGCCGGCCGTACTCCGCCAACACGTCCGCCTCAACCGCACACCCGGCGCGCCAATAACGCTCCACCGTGCAGATCGACACCATCGCCGCCAGGCTCCCTCGACCCAGTCTCTTCGTCCGGCGCCTGACCAGGACTCTTCCGGGCGTCCATGTTTGGCGGCGTCCGCGTGGCGAATCCTCCGATGTGACGGATCGGACCAGCGTTATTCCGCGCGTCGGCCATGCGTGTTGGCCGCCTATTCTCATCTCCGGACAGATCATCACAAACTCGAGCACTAATCACGCGGTGCGCTAGGTCGGATAGTATTCCCCCTGCGCACACCCCCGCACTCTCGTCCCTGCGAGGAGCACAACACCATGTTCAACCACCACCTGCCCTCCCGCAACTTGCAGGCAGCCGGCCTTCTGGTCGCCTTCCTCACCGTTGCGCCTCTCGCCGCACAATTCGATTACGACCTCGAGAAGCGGACTTCGGCGCGCCTAGGACAAGACCTTGTCCTCGACGTCGTCAACGGTCCGGCGACGTCCTTCGTGCTCGTCATCCCGTCCGCAACAAGTGGCCCAACGCCACTAGCTCTGATCGATCCGGTCGACACGCGCTCACTCGCCGTCGGCGTCGATTTCATCGATCTCATGAGTATCCTGGTTACCGACGGGAACGGCGATGCAAGCTACTCGCTGCCACTGCCGAACAATCCGAGCATCAGCGGCTACGAACTGCACTGGCAAACGGCTTCGCTGTTGTTTGGCGCCACGCTGATCGGCGAACTCTCCAACGACGTCGTCACACTGACCGGCGCTACCAATACCGGAGTCGTCGCCCCGAACGGCTTGCAGTTCGCGCGCGCGCTGTCGGCGAGCCTCGTCAACGTCAACAACAACAACAGTGCGAGCGATGTGCTCATCACTGGTGGCGGTGCCGGCACGTTGACCGCGGCATCTGGACTCGCATCAACCGAACGCTGGGACTTCCGCCGCATGGCAGTGACCGCCGGCCCGAACATGACGGCTGCTCGGGCTCTGCACTCGACTGTGCGCCTCAACGACGGCCGCGTGCTCCTGATCGGTGGCGCTGATCAATTCGGCACCGTGCTGTCCAATTGCGAGATCTACGACCCGGCGACCGACAGCTTCACCGCGACCGGCAGCATGGGCACGCCGCGCATCCTGCACGGCGCCAGCATCCTCGCCGATGGCCGCGTCATGGTCGCAGGCGGCACGTCGACACTTGCTCCCAACGTCACCGCCGCGATTACTGGCACGCTGCGGTCGGCCGAGATCTTCAACCCAGCTTCCGGCTCCTGGTCGAGCACCCAAAACATTGGCGGCCGACGATTGGGGCCAGCGCTGACGCTGCTATCGAACGGGCAGGTCATGGTCAGTGGCGGCGTCGCCGTCACGATCTTCTTCGGCTTCCCGATTGCCGCCATCAGCACCACTGCGGTGCAGCGTTGGAACCCTGCAAACAGCAGTTGGTCGAGTGCTGCGAGCATGTCGCAAGGCCGCGCAGGTCACCAATACAACCAGGTAACGCTCAACGACGGGCGTGTGCTGATGACGGGCGGACTGAACGTTCCCAACCTGCTTGGCGCCACGAGCGCAGCACCGATCAGCGGTGCTGAGGTTTACAACCCAGCCACCAACAGTTGGCAAACGGTCAACATGCCGACCGTGCGCGCCCTGCATAGTGCCACGGTTCTGGCAGACGGACGGGTCGTCGCCTGCGGCGGAGCCCAAGGAACGCTGTTGGTGCCCATTTCGGTTGCCAACGTCGACGTGTTCAACCCAAGCACCAACACCTGGAGCAGCGCTCCAGCGCTGACCGGCGCGCGCGCCAGTCACACCGCCAACCTGATGTCGGACGGCACGTTGGTGCTGTTTGGTGGCCAGGGTGCGACGACGTCGCTGACGACCATCGAAACGCTGCGCTTCTAGAAGCGCGGCGTTCGGGCCGCGCAGTTCTAGGCGCGCAACGACCGTCGCTCCGTTACGGGGCGAGTTCCTTGACGACCGGGTTGCGGAGAATACCGAGGCCTTCGATCTCGACCTCCATTTGATCCCCCGGCACGACCGGCGACACGCCCTCGGGCGTCCCCATCGCAATAAGGTCGCCGGGCCGCAGCGTCGTGCAGCGCGCCATCGCCTGCAGCGCCTGCGGAATCGCGAACACCATCGCGCTGGTGCGCGCATCCTGACGGACCTCGCCGTTAACGCGCATGATCAGGCGCAGATCCGAAGCGTCGATCGCGTCGGCAGGCACCACGAACGGGCCAGCCGGGCAGAACGTGTCGAGTGCCTTGGCGCGAAGCCACGGGTATTTCTGGTCTCGATCTTGGCCCTGCAGTTTGCGAGCGGTGACATCGTTAATCAGCGTGTAGCCAGCGACAACCGCCGGCGCTTGCGCCTCGGTCAGGTTCTTGCGGCCGCGTTGTTCGGGGTCGGCAAAGCCGAGCACGAGCCCTAATTCGGCTTCGTGGTCGACGCGTGTTTCTAACCAATGCGGAATGACCACATCGTCACCGTGCGCCACCAACGTGTCGGGGAGCTTGGCGAAGAAGATCGGTTCGCTCGGCGCCTCGGCACCGAACTCACGCGCATGCTTCACGTAGTTCTTGGCGAGACACAGGATCTTGCCACCGCGTGGCACCGGCGACAGGAACCGCGCTGGCCGAGGCATCACCGAAGCGCGTGCGATGCGATCCGACAGGTCCTGCTGATTGAGCGCGCCGGTGTGCAGCAATGCAACCACATCGAGTGGTCCAAGATCGAACCAGCGAACCTCGTCGCCACTCGCATCGACCGCACCGAGCGCAGCCGCCCCTTCTCGCGCAAACCGGAACCAAGCCGGACTAGCCGGCAGGCTCGGGTCACTCACTTGCAGCTCTCCAGCGCGATCATCGAGTAGCACGTGCACAAGAGCGGCAGACTCTCCATCCAACGACCGTTCTTGCCGTTGATCCAGGTACCGTCGCCTTGCTGCGTCTTCGCCAAGTGGCTGCGCAGCGCTTCGCGCCAGTTGATGGCCTTCTTGGGCAACACGCCGCCGGTCGTTTGCTGCGGCACCATCACGGTCTCGACCTCGGCGGCGTTGAGCGCCTGCGCCAACACCATGTAGTAATAGTAGAGGCCCTGATACTTGACCTTCTCACCAAGCGCCGGATCCGAGCCGGGGTTGATCGCCAACGTCCAGTTGTTCTGGATCCACTTCACCGCCGCCTGCACGCGCGGGTCATCGCCCTTGATGCCGGCGAGCGTGTAGGATTTCAACAGCGCATAGGTCATCGAACCATAACTGCGCGCCACGGCCTTGCCGTCGGGCTGCACGATGTAGCCAGCCGCGCTGTTACCGGGGTAGTAAGCGGCGCCGCCATCGTCACCAGAAGCGACTTCGATCGACTCGCCTTGCTTGTTCGGGTGCGGGATCTTGCCCTTAAAGTCATTGCTCGACTTCAAGTTTTGGGTGCGTTGCAAGAACACCAACGCCTTCTGCATCGCTTCGTGGTTCTCGGGCAAGCCCGACGCGCGCAGTGCTTCCATCGAGAAGTGTGTGTTGCTGAGGTCGCCACGCTGGCTGCCGCCATAGCCGATCGAACCGAAGTCGCGATCGCTGCGCTCATAGCCACCCGCTTCCGCATTCTGGAACATCAGGATGGCCTTCTGGGCGCGCGCGAGCACCGGCACGGTCACCGGATCCCCCCATCGAGCCAGCGCCCCCACCACGACGCACGTCGTGTAATTGAGGACTTCGCGGCCGAATGTACCGTCGGGGTTCTGTTGCTTCACCAGCCAGTTGAGGCCAGCGAGGATCGCCTGTTGTTCCTTGGCATTCCGCCTCTTGATCGACTTGCTCTGCATCGCTAGCAAACCGAAACCCGTCAGCGCCGGATCGGGGAACGACCGCATCACCATCTCACCCTGCTCATTCTTCAACGGCATCGTCACCGAGAACACGCCCTGCTTCTGCTGCGAGAACAGCCATGCGAATGCCCGCTCTTGCGTGGCAGACCAGGTGTCCAACGGGATCTGCTTCGCCGCCATCTGGTCTAGCTTGAGGTTCGCTTGCTGGCATGCGACCAGCTTCACCAAGGCCGTCGCGGCTTCGTTGCGATCCATGGTGTTAGTGGCTTGCCACTTGCGCGGCAACCGCGCTGCGTCCGACGCCATGTGCTCGGGGAACTTGTCCGCGCCCACCGATTCCAACAGTTGCCGGACCAAGACACTGAACGTGACCACGCCGTCGACCCGACGGCCCAGCCACTTGCGGCCAACTCGGATTTCCTCGTCGTAGCCGTCCTTGTTCAACACATCCATCGCGGCGAGAACCCAACAGGTCGCATCAACATCGCCAAAGCTGCCATCTGCCTTGCGGCTCTGCATCAGGTAGTCGAGTGAAGGTCGCACGATCGGGCCATCGCTGACGTGGTAGCGACGATGGCTGTAGCCCATCGCGGTCAGGATCTTCGCTGTCGAAAGCACATCACTTCCGAGCACCCCCGGCCCAGCGGGATTGCCAACGTTCTGGCGCGCAGTCTGCCTAATGGCGGCGATCATGCCATCGACCTCGCGCTTGTAGATGGCGCCAGTCTGGCGATGCTGAGTCCCGCCATCGGAACCGTGTTGGGCGAGCGTGACAGGGGCCAGCAGGAACGTGCTAAGAACGACGGGAAAGACTCTGAACATTGCGTATGCAGGATAGGGGTCGATGCCGGCAACGACAAAAGGCTGCCTCAGGTTCACACGAACCGAGTCTCATCAGGGCGAATCCGGGCATCGCCAGTCTGGACCCGTGGAGTAAGTTGCCACCCATTGCCGTCCACCGCCACATGCTGGTCGACTTGTGCACGCCTTACTGGCTGTAGTTGCCGTTATTGGGCCCTGTTGGGCAAAAGACCAAGGTGCGAGCGCTGGCCGCCAGCGCCACATCTGGCGCTCGGTCGCCACTGGCCGACCGTCGACGGGCTGGCAGCGTGCAGCGATCACGCCAGCAAGTTCACGATCCCGGCGCTGACCAACGCCCAGGTCGGCGTCGTCGCAACGTGGGACCAATGTGGATTGCACTCAGCCAACGGCGGCCGGTCGCGGTATCCTGCTCTACTGCCATGTTCCGCGATCGGACAGTTTCCCTCGTCATTCCTGCCTACAACGAGGAAGAGACGATCGGCCAGGTGGTCGAAGAGTTTCTTCAAGAACCTCACCTAGATGAGATTGTTGTCGTCGACAACAACTGCAAGGATCGGACTGCCGAAATCGCAACTGCCGCCGGCGCGCGCGTCGTCAGCGAACAGAAGCCTGGCTACGGCGCGGCACTGACCACCGGCATGAACGCCGCCACTGGCGACATGATGGTGCTGGTCGAAGCCGACGGCAGCTTCCGCGCTCGCGATGTCGTCAAACTGCTGAGCTATCTCGATGACGCCGGCATGGTCATGGGCACGCGCACAACGCGACAAATGGTTGAGCAGGGTGCAAACATGCGCTTCATGCTGCGCTGGGGCAACGTGTTCATGGCCAAGTTCCTGCAGGTCTGCTGGATGCGGCCTGCGGAACCACGCTTCACCGATGTTGGCTGCACGTTCCGAGCGCTGACCAAGCCGACGTGGCAGCAGATCCGCGAACGCACGCGCGAACAAGGCCCGGCGTTCTCTCCCGAGATGATGTGCGCCGCGCTGCAAGAACGCTGCCGCGTGATCGAGGTGCCGGTCACCTACGCGCGGCGAATGGGCGGCGAGAGCAAGCACAGCGACACCTTCAGTCGGCAGGCCAAACTCGCGATCAAGATGTTCCGCACAATCTGTCGCAAGCGCTTCCTGGAGCGCGGCAAGAAGGTCGTGCGCAGCGAGTCCCAACAATCGATATGACCGCCGCCGCTAACCAGAACGCAAACCCGAGCGAGCCCCAGGACTCTGAGTCCGAAGAGATCACGAGTTGTCAGGTATGTGGCAGTTCGGAACGTTCGCTTAAGTTCGAGGACGGCCCCTACCAAATCTACACCTGTAGTAGTTGCACGTTCGTCTACGTCACGCCGCGCCTCACCGGCCAAGCGCTACTCGACGTCTACAACGAGACCTACTGGAAGAGCGACAACCCCAAGGAGCGCGGCTACGCCGACTACGCCAAGGAGTCGGCGCTCTACCTCAAGACCTACAAGAAGCGCATGAAGTTGGTGTCGAAGTGGTTGCCCCAACCGGGCCGCATCCTCGACGTTGGCTGCGCCGCCGGCTACTTCCTGCGCGTCGCCCAACAGCACGGCCACGACGTGCACGGCGTCGAACTCTCCGAAGCCATCTCGCAAGCAGCGATCCAGTCCCTCGGCAGTGACCGCGTCTACAACGGCTTCCTCGACGACGCCGTAGAAGCCCGCGGCTGGCAGCCCCACTCGTTCGACCTGATCACAATCTGGGACGTCATCGAGCACGTCCCAGACCCCCAAGCTCTGCTCAGCAGCATCCTCAAGCTGATCAAGCCAGGCGGCAAACTGCTGCTAGAGACCCAAAACGTCGAGTCCCGCCTAGCCAACAAACTCGGCAAGCGCTGGCACCACTACAAGCACGACGAGCATCTCTATCACTTCAACCCTCAGACCATCGACCGGCTGCTCTCCGACTGTGGCTACAAGGTCCTAACCTGCGGCTCCGCCTACGCCGGCAAGTACGTCTCGTTCGCCTTCCTAGCCGAACGAGCTGGCCGCCTAGGCAAGATCCCAGGACTCCTAGCCAAACCCCTAGGCCTCCTCAAAGCCTGCAACCTCTACATCAACCCCCACGACGAAATCATCGTCATCGCGGAACCGAAGTAGGCCAGGAACCAAGCCCGCCCACTAGGCCACAGTAAATCGGCCAGCAGTTCACACGGCCCGCCTCCGTCACGGCCGCGGCGCAAAACGATGGGCGCTCCAGGCGCACGCTGGCAAGGCGCACAAGCAAGCCGCTCGGAAGCGGGGCGTCGCCCCGCTGAGGATTCGCGTTGCGCAGCCGGCGGTCGCCAGGCAACCGTGCAACGCCGTCAGCGGGCGTCTGGGGTGCTCGGCACCGCCTCCTTACTCGTCTTGGCTGCCCTTACTGCCCGCTTCCGGCTGCTCTACCGCGGGGCGCTCAAGCTGATAACGAGCCTCAAGCGCTTCCTTGGTGAAGGCGAAGCTTTGGCCGTTGCCACTCTGCCGGCCCACGAAGCGCTTGCGGATGGATTCGAACTCGCGACGAGTCAAGTCGTCGGCGGTCAGCGGCACAACACTCTTGCACGTGATGACGTGCGAGCGACGCTCGGCACCGTCCGCGACCGGACCAATGGCGTCACCGGCCTGCATCTCGCTGTGGTTCG
Source organism: uncultured bacterium (assembly GCA_937906475.1). Taxonomy (GTDB): domain Bacteria; phylum Planctomycetota; class UBA1135; order UBA1135; family UBA2386. The sequence goes on along the minus strand of CALCZA010000054.1, from coordinate 63,076 downwards.
TGAACGTGTAGACAACCGTCTCGTCGTAGTCCTCATCAAAGCGCGGACGCTGGACCAGGAAGCGCGGGAACGGACCGAACTCGGTCACCGTGTAGCCAACTTCCGCAGCTGCGGCGTCGAGCACCTCGGCGAAGAACTTGGTTGCCTCTTCCTTGATCTCGCCCTTGATCTCACGCTCGACCTGCATGCCGATCATGTCGACTCGCTGTGCCTTGCCTTCGAGTTCGCGCTGCTTTCGTTCGAGCTTCGTTTGCCAGGCCTGCGTGGCCTTGGTGCCAAGGTTCGGAGTCTTCAGCATCTCCTTCGACTTGGCAACGTCATCCGTCACTCCGGCCTCCCATTCGGTGACCATCGTGTCGATGCGCCCTTGGCGCTCCGCTTCACGCTCGGCGAGGAACTCAGGGATCTTCTCCTTCGCGAGGCGCAGCAGCGCGTCGGCCATCGCCGTGGTCTTCTCGCGACCTTCGGCAACAGCCTTCTCGGTGTAGTAGACATCCTCACACAGTGGCTTGAGATCTTCCCAGGCCTTGAGCGGCTGGGCTTCCATCTCGAGCGCTTGATAGATGATCGAGGCCTTGTAGGTGCGGCCTGGGCCATTGCCAATACCGCCGACGCTGCGAAGGCTGGTGGCAACCATCGAACGTTCCCAGTAACCAAGTTCGAGTCCGAGTGCGTCGAGGTCTTTAAGCTCTTCCGCGGTGACCTGCTTGTCGAGCGCCTTGTGCACGAAGCCGCTCTTGCCTTCGACGAGCTTGTTGAACTCGGCGACGAAATCGAAGCCTACGCGAGCCGCTTCTTCAGCCGCCCGAGCAACTTCCAACGCCGTCTTCATGGCTGTCTCGGCCGCTTCTGCCCCCGTAAAGGCAACCTTCAGAGGCGCCAATTCGGCCTTCAGAGCCTCAACCGAGGCCTTCAGGTCGGCGTTCTCTACATCCTTCGCGAGCTCGGCTTCCTTAATGTTCAGGTCGCGATCCTTCAAAGCCTGCGCCTGCATCGCCGTGCGCTTGGTCTGCTGCGCGGTGTTGTAGTCGTTTTGATTGGTGGCGACGGTGTCGCTCAGCGGCTGCACAACGGCGAGTTGCGCGGCCTTCAACTTGGTGTTGAGGTCGAGCATGACACGCTCGGCTTGCACCATGCGCGTCAACTCCGCCTTGACAGTCTCGTCTTCGAACAGACGGTACTCGTCCTTGTCTTCAATTTTGAAGAACTCCTTGTCGGCGTCGTAGTAGGTCTTCAGCTGGTCGTCGGTGATCGGGTAGGCGGCGAGCACGCCTTCGGCCCACTCTTCCGGGTTGAACTGTCCTTCGCCCCACAGAAGACCAGCGAAGCGCAGCTTCACGGTCGGCAGATCGAAGGCGCTCATACGCCCTTTCTCAATGACCGTCTGATCGTCGAGCCATTTCTTGAGGTCGTCGTCGGTCAATTCCGACTTCTCCTTCATCTCTTCCTGGCGCGCCTTCTCATCGTAGGTCGCGACCTTGAACGAAACCTTCTCCTTATGGAGAAGGCCCTGACGCATAGCTTCCGCATCGCTGGTATCGAGCGCCAGCAACTGCAGACGCGTAAACATGCCAACGCGCATCGCTTCCAAAACGACTTGTCGGTAATCAGCGAGCGAGCCAAAGCCGCCGTTGACGGCCAACTGCGCAGCCGACTCCGACTTGTATTCCTCGCGCGTTGCCTCGATGGCGCGATCGACTTCCTTCAGCGACGGCTCAATGCCTTCGGCGATGGCCGCGCGACGCATGATCGCCAACACTTCGCTGAGTTCGCTGCTGCCACCTTCGCCAGGCAACACCTGCAGCATCACTCCGTATGGAAGCGCACGCGCGTTGCGGGACAGCCGACTGCCGTAGGTGTAGTCCTCATCCGTCAACTTGACGCGCTCGCCGTTGACGCTGATCGTCGCCCGCTCACGGTCCTTGTTGAAGATTCCTCCGACTAGACCTTGGATAGATCCGCCGATCGAGAACGTCAGCAAGGTGAACAAGCCAGCCGTGTAGAGCAGCTTCATCTGGTGACGGCGGAAGAAGCCGTAGACACCAGTCAGTTCATCGAAATCGGGTTCGGGAGCAGGAGTGTCCTGCGACTCTTCGGGAGTGGTCGACATTGCAGAGCGAAGGAGATTACTGGGTCAGACGTTTGCCGCGAGGGCCACGAAGGCAGATTTGGCTCTATCGGCAATCTAAAGGTCTGACCGGGGCTGAATTGCGGCCCGGTGACCTAGAAGATCAGAAGATCTGCGGGCTGAGGATCGAAGGACAGAACTTGGGCGGACGAACTACGCCGAAACCGGAATGGCCTCGCCGGAGAGCAAGATGGGGATGCCTTCCTGAACCGGATAGAGCCAGGCCCCATCCGTCGTTGCCAACGCAGCAGACAACGAAGCAGAAACCGGGCTACCGCCACGATTCCGAGCGGATCCCTGCTCGATGGCAGTATTCGCCTGCTCAATTTCCGGTGCCGTGGCCTCACGCAGAGGCTGCCGGGACGTCGGGCAGACGAGCATCGCCAGGAACTCAGGATCGATCATGAAGAAGGCCCAGGAGCCCAGAATAGGACCCCAAGGAAGGATTTGGGCCCGTGGCCATCGGCCACAGAAGAAAGCGCCACCAAGGTGGCCGACAAGAATGGTAGGGGCGGCAGGGCTCGAACCTGCGACCACCGGCTTAAAAGGCCGCTGCTCTACCGACTGAGCTACGCCCCCATATGCTTCCCGGCGTCTTCAAGCCACAAAGCGGGGCAGCGATGAAACCGCCTGACCGTCTTCTGTGCAAGGATCCGCAGGGCTTGTCGACCCGGAACCTGCCCCAGATTTCTCCGGGGAGAGGTGTCATATTGCTCCGGAACTGCCTGCGAGCGCCTCGGTGCGCCCCCAATCCGGCAGATCGGGCCGGAGGATCTAGTCCTCCATGATCTCCTTCGACTTGATTTTCAGGCACTCGTCGAGCTTGCCTTCCAGCGCCTTGAGTTCCTTGTCAATGAGGTCATGAGCGCGCTTGCACTGGTCTTCGGTGAGGTCGCCGTCCTTCTTCATGCTGTCAGCGGCCCTATTCGCATCCCGGCGCTCGTTGCGCAGAGCCACGCGGTTCTGCTCGACGAGATCTTTGACCTTGGCGACCAGATTTTGGCGTTGCTCACCGGATAGCGGCGGCAGGTTGAGGCGCAGCGCCTTGCCGTCGGACATCGGGTTGAGGCCGAGATTCGATTTCTGGATCGCCTTCTCAATCTCCTTGATGACGTCTGGCGACCCATCGAACGGCTTGATTAGAAGCTGACGCGCTTCGGGCACCGAGATGTGCGCGATCTGATTGAGCGGAGTCGGCGAGCCATAGTAGTCGGCCCGAATCGTGTCGACGAGGGCCGGCGCGGCGCGCCCCGTGCGGATGCTGGCGAGCTGATCGCGCAGGTGCCTGACCGTCTTCTCGGTCTTCTCTTTCAGCTCTTCGATGATCAAGTCGTAGGTTTCCATATCTGTCTCCTATTGTTGCGCCAGTCGCTTCGACGGCGCACATTCAGGCCATTTTTTTTAAGGCATCCATCGCGGCGGCAGCCATTCGAACTACTTCGGCGGGGACTACTTCGGCGGGAACTTCTTCGGCGGGAACTACTTCGGCGGAAACTTCTTCAGCGGGGCAGGTAGCTCCGCATGGGTGCGCGTCCGGAGCGGTCTGCCCCAAACTGGTCACCAATCAGGTCACCCACGTGCCAATGGCTTCGCCACGAACCGCGCGTTCCATGTTCCCCTCTTGGAACATGTCGAAGACCATGATCGGCATAGTGTTTTCCATGCACAGCGTGAACGCCGTGCGATCCATGACCGCAAGGTCGCGATCGAGCGCTTCGCGGAAGCCCAAGCGATCGTAACGCTTCGCGTCCGGATACTTGGCTGGGTCCGCTGTGTAAATGCCGTCGACCTTGGTTGCCTTGAAGATCGCATCAACGCCCAACTCCGTGGCGCGCAGAGCGGCCGCGGTATCAGTCGTGAAATAGGGATTGCCGGTGCCGCCGGCGAGCACGACGGCCCGCCCCTTCTCGAGGTGGCGAATCACGCGGCGACGGATGTAGGGTTCCATCACCGTCTTCATTTCGACGGCGCAGGCAGCGCGGGTTTCGACGCCGGCTCGCTCGAGGCCGTCCTGCAACGCAAGCGCGTTGATCGCCGTACCGAGCATGCCCATCTGGTCCGCAGTGGTCCGGTTGGTGCCCATCTTGGCGAACGCGGCACCGCGCATCAGATTGCCGCCACCACAAACGATGGCTATCTCGACACCAAGGCGGTGAACGGCCGCGATCTGCTCAGCGACCGCTGCGACGGTATGAGGCGAGACGCCAGACCCGCCTTCTCCGAGACTCTCACCACTTATCTTCAGCAGGATGCGCTTGATCTGGCGCGGCGGCTCAGCACCACCGGCCGACTTCGCGCCGCCGGCTGGATCAGTTTTACTCATGCCGGGCAGACTAACCTAGCCACCGAGTTCCATACGCATGAAACGGCGCACTTGAATGTTCTCGCCAATCTTGCCGACCAACTCGGTGCGCTTCTGCTCGACGGTCTTGCTGTCGTCGGGGACGTACGGCTTGTCCATCAGGGTCTGCTCGCCGAACCACTTTTCCATGCGACCGGCGACGGCCTTTTCGATGACGTTCTCCGGCTTGCCTTCCATGTTGGTGCGGGTCATCTCGGTGACGATGGCACGCTCCTTTTCAACGGCTTCGGCGGGCACCACAGTCTTATCGAGGTATGCCGGATTAAACGCGGTGACACTCAGGGCGACGCCGTGGCAGAAAGCCTTGAAATCTTCGTTCATTGCAACGAAGTCGGTCTCACAGACGATCTCGACCATGACGCCGACCTTGCCGTTGTGGTGGGCGTAGCCGTAGATGAGGCCTTCCGAAACGGTGCGATCCGACGCCTTGTCGGCGACTTGCTGGCCGCGCTTGCGCAGCACATCGCGCGCCTTCTCCACGTCGCCACCGACTTCTTGGAGTGCGGACTTGCAGTCCATCATCGGGGCTCCGGTCATGTCTCGAAGCTGCTTAACGGTCTTCGCGTCGATCTTGGTCATCGTTCAGGTTCGGGCAGGCTCGCGCAGGCGAGCACAATTGAGAATTGTAGAAGTCGGGGATGTCGCCGTCGCATGTAGCAAGACGGCTGACCGGCGTTCGGCCGGGCTTACTGGCCGTGGCCAGCATTCACACCCCCCATGACTGGATCAGCGCGGGGGATGAGAGAAGAACTGTGCGGCTGCGTGGTTGCAGCCCAAGCTAGCTGGAGGTCCAGCTAGCTACGGGGCGCAAGCGAGTTACTTACTACTCGCCGCTCTCGGGCTTCGGCGCTTCTGGTGCAGGTGCAGGAGCAGCAGCAGGTGCAGCTTCCGCAACTGGCGCGGCTGACTCAGCCGGAGCAACTGGAGCGGCCGACTCAACTGGAGCAGCTGACTCAGCTGGAGCAGCGGACTCAACCGGCTTGATCGTCGGCGCAACCGCCGAACCACCTTCCGTCTTGTCGCCACCAATCGAGACCGATGTGGCATGGCCTCCGGCCTGGAAGCGACCGCCACCACCTGGGCCACCGCGACCGCCAGGACCGCCGGGGCCACCACGACGCATGCCACCACGAGCATCACGCTCGTTGCGACGGCCGGGAGCTTGCTTGTTGCGGACGTCGTCCTGAGCGGCCTTTTGGGCATCGCGCAGAGTTGCGGCATCACAACCCGTTCGACCTTCCATCACTGCCTCAGCAAGCTTGCCAAGAATCAGCTGGACGGAGCTCATCGCATCGTCGTTAGCCGGAATGATGATGTCGGCGAGCGACGGATCACAATCGGTATCGAGAATGCAGACCACCGGCACGTTCATGCGCTTCGCTTCGCGCATGGCGTTTTCTTCGCGGCGCGGGTCGATCACGACCAGGGCACCGGGAAGACCGTGCAGATCGCGCACACCGTCGAGATTGCGCCGGATGCGCTTGATCTCGCGACGAATCGACGACTGGTCCTTCTTCTTGTACTTTTCGATCGCACCGGTTGTTTCCAGCCCCTCAAGCTCGACGAGGCGCGTCAAGCGCTCCCGAACGGTCGAGAAGTTAGTCAACGTTCCGCCGATCCAACGCTCGGTAACCGAAGGCATTTGACACTTCTGTGCCTCGGCCTCGACCACCGGTCGGATCTGCTTCTTGGTACCGAGGAACATGATCTGGGCACCGGTTGCAGCCAGCGAACGCACAAAGTGCGTTGCCTGGTACAACCCGCGGATCGTCTCCTCGAGATTGATAACGTGGATCTTATGCCGTTTCCCGTGGATGAATGGCTTCATCTTTGGGTTCCAACGGCTGGCCTGGTGGCCGTAGTGGACTCCGGCGTCGATCAGTTCTTGCGCAGTAACGAGCGGCACGTGCGGCGGGCTCCTTGCACTTAGTAAAAGTGGCTTCGGTTACGGAAGTATGGGGCGAGGATTGTAGGGACAGCGGCCATGCCGTCAAGCATCGATCTAGCCCGGAGGCACACCCATTTTTAATATGACCCTCGACCGAAAAGCACGGAGGACCAATCAACAGGTGTCTTTCCCTAGCCCTTCCGCCCCCTTTCGCCTGCCATAAGTCCTGATAGACTTGTGAGCGGTTTGGGGCTCTATTACGGCGCTGTCGGATGGATCGCTGTGGCTTGCCACGGCACAAATCCGCTCTCACCGATGTCATGAACGCTGATGCATCCGTCACGTTCGCGACAGCGAGGGGCGCGGCATGAAAGTTCAGACCGCGACTGACGATCCCCCCGCTCCGATTCTATCGCACACGACATCCAACTCGCGGCCAGTGACCTTCGTCGATCCCGTCATCGCTTCTGGCGCGCGCCCCACGCTAGACCCCGTGTCCAGCACAGACAACCAGCGCATGCTAGGTCGCCACCAGACCAACACCCCATCACAGCCGACTTCCCAAGTCGTCCTGGTGATGAACCACAACCAGGACCCGCTGGACGAGTTGGTAACCGCCCTCGCCCGCAATGGCTTCGAGGTCCGGCTGGGTGATTCGCTGGCGCAGAGCTACCGCATCGCCAGCGAAGACCGCCCCGATGTCGTGCTGCTCAACCCGCTGGTCCTGTGCGAGGACGGCGTTGAAACAGAACTACTCGAACGGATTCAGACAGCAGACGATCCGATCCCGGTAATCCTGCTGGTCGACGACCTGGCTGCGCTCGCCGACGCCCGCAATCTTCAAGTGCCGTTCCGCGACTTCGTGCTGAAGCCTTGCTCGTCGGCCGAGTGCGTGCACCGCGTCGAACTCGCGCTGCAAACTCGCACCCGGATTCGCGGCCTGCAAACGCGTGCCCGCCAACTCGAAAGCCAAGTCAGCGTCGACTTCAAGACCGGGCTGACCAGCGAGCTCTACATGAAGAAGATCATGGGGCTCGAATGGAAGCGTGCGCAACGCCACCAAAACCCTCTTTCCCTGCTGTTGATCGACGTCGACAACTTCAAGGACGTCAATGACACAACCGAGTATGCCTTTGGTGACGAGGTCCTGCACCGCGTTGCGGACGCGCTGAAGGGCAACATTCGCGAGACGGACTTTGCAGCTCGCTTCGGTGGCGATGAGTTCTGTGTGCTGCTGCCACAAACGAGCCCAGCCGAAGCCGTACAGACAGCGCTTCGCATTCGCCAGCGGATCTTCGACATGACGGTGCGCGGCGGCAACTTTGAGCGCCAAGTAACGGTCTCCATCGGTGTCGACAGCTACGACGGCCGCAAGGCCAGCAGCGTCGACCACCTGCGTCGCCACGCCAACCGAGCCCTGCACGAGGCCAAGCGCCGCGGCAAGAATCAGGTGTGGCTCTACAGCGGTACCGAGATGGGCAGCGCTTCGAATGCCGATCAGCCCAATAAGAACATCACCACGCAGCCGAGCGCGGACACCAACCCGGGCACTAGCGAACTCGCCGCGGAAGAGTAGTCACGCCCAGCCACGCGTGCGGCTGACACGGAGCGCTGCTCGCGATCGGCACTACAGCGCATCGGTCGGAGCGACCGGCAACTCAATCGTCGTGCGAAACCCCTCGCCAGGAGCCGCATCCACGACCATCGTGCCACCGTGGGTTTGCACGATCGAGTAGCTGATAAACATGCCCAAGCCACTGGCGTCGGGCCGGTCCTTCTTACTGAAAAACGGATCGAAAACGCGCGCGAGCAGTTCTTTCTCTAAGCCTGGGCCATCGTCAGCAACGACCACCCGAACCATGCCGCCTTCTGCCGAACAGGTTACGGCGATCTTGCCGCCGTAGTTCGGCTGGGCGCCGTCCCCAATCGCGTCGAGCGAGTTCAGCAACAAGTTGAGCATGACCTGTTGGATCTCATGCGCATCGCCATACACAAGCGGCAGTTCCGACGAACCTTCTGGCGGCTCGATCGTAAAGGCGACATTGCCTTGTTCGCAGCGATGCTCAACCAACGCGTGCGCGCCCACGATTGCGGTAATGACATCGAAACTTGCTGACTGCGCGTCCTTCGGAGCGAACTCAAGCATGCGTTGGGTCGTGCGGGCGACCCGCGCCAACCCATCCTGCACCAGCTTGAGATAAACCGTCTGCTTCTCGCTCAGCCCTTCCGCCTTCAGCAAACGATTGATCGCATTCTGCATGCCACCAATCGGGTTATTGATCTCGTGGGCAACGCCCGCGGCCAAGGTGCCAATGGTCGCGAGGCGCGTGCTCTGCACCAGTGCGCGCTCTTTCTGTTCGGTGGCGTCTACGGCCGTCTGAACCGCTTCTTGCAAGTTCGTGGTGTGGTTCTCGACCTGCTCAGCCATGCGATTGAACGTCAGCACGAACTGCTGCAACTCAGGTACACCGTGCAATTCCGGCATGCGTGCGTCGTAACGGCCAGAGGCGACCGCTTGCGCCGCCACACCGATCTCCTGCATCGGCCTGCCAATCGTGCGTCGCGTCAACCAGAACAACACCGCGCCAAACAGAATGGTCGACGCCAAGATCCCGAGCACGGCAGTCAGCACCGGCAAGGAAGCCGGCAGTTGTGGGAATATCTTCGGCACAAACCACAGGTAGCCGACCACTTGCTGGTTTTGACGCAGTGCGCGGCAGAAGCCAGCCCCCACCTTGAACGGGCCATCAGTGCGCGCTGCGCGCCCGATGCCCTCGACGATCTCGCGAAGGTCGAACGTGTCCGGATCGCGGTGCACAGCGCCGAGCGTGTTCAGATAGACGCTGTTATCGAACGGCGGCCGACCGCTGGTGACGATGACGTCGCTGTAGATCTCCTGCAACGACTGGTTGCGCAGCAACCGCCGAACCACAGCTCCGGTGCTGGACGCGTCATAGAGCGCTTCGGGGGTATAGACGCGCTCGAGTTCTTTAAACGACTGGTCGACCGAGTGGGACAGCAGCGCGCGCTCTTTCTCAAACCACTGCTGCTGCGCCTCATGCACAACAATCTGCACGCTGCCGACCGTCAGAACGTTCAGCAGCAGCGCGAACAGCAGAATGCGCCACCCCAGTGACATGGCGTTACCGCTTACTCATCTGCTGCATCATGGTCAGGAGTGGCATGAACAAGGCAAACACGATGAAGCCAACAGCGACGGCCATGACCACCAACAGGATCGGCTCAATCAGTTTGAACGTGGTGTCGACGGTTTGGTCGACCTCGAGTTCGTAACGGTCGGCGACCTTCGACAGCATGTTGTCGAGTTCACCGGTCTGCTCGCCGACGTCGACCATATTGATGACGATGTCATCAAACATACCGCTCTCACCCATCGGCACCGCAAAGCCGGCACCTTCACGAATCGAGGACTGCACGTCGGCAACGGCAGCCTTCATGTGCACGTTGTTCGTCGAGGCGTGCAGGATGTCGAGCGCTTCTAAGTGAGGCACACCGGATTGGATCAACGTTCCGAACGTACGCGCGAAACGAGCGACCAGGCTCTTGTGCACCAAACCGCCGAACAGCGGCAGATGCAGCGCGACCCTGTGCATGACCTGACGATAACCAAACGCCTTGGCCATCAACATGCGGTGCACGGTCAGCAACACAACCACAAACAACATGTAGGCCCACCACCAAACTTTGAGGTGATCGCCAATGCCCATGACCGCCTCGGTCGTCCAGTGCAAGTTACCTTCACCTAACGTGGCGAACACCTGCTTGAACTTTGGGATCACGAACGCGAACACGAGCAGCAACACCAACATCGCGACCACCAGGATGGCGACGGGGTAGGCCAACGCTCCCTTGACACGCGACTTGATTGCCTCACTAGTGACCAAGAAGCCACTCAAGCGATTGAGGATCTCCTCTTGCACACCACCGGCCTCGCCAGCGCGCACCATGTTGGTGTAGAGCGCGTCGAACACCATGTCGTGTTTGGCCATCGCCTCGGAAAGCGGCGTGCCGCCTTCGACGTCTTCGACCAACTGCGCCGCGATTCGCTTCATCGAACCCTGCGGCATCTGTCCTTCGAGAATGCGCAGGCTCTTGGTAATCGGAATGCCCGCGTTGAGTAGCACAGCCAATTGGCTGGTGAACTCAGCGAGGACCTTCGCGGTCACACGACCTCTGCCAAAGGAGAATGAACTGCCGCCACCACCACCGGCTTTACCGGATGGTCGGGCGACTGCGGCGGGGGACGATTTCGGAGCGGGGCTCCGGCGCTGCAGTTTCTTCGGCATCGACGACGACTGGGCTCGAGAAGGGAGAGGGGCGAGGCCATCGTTACGCATCCAGCCAGTCTGGGCAACGGCCTACGTGCGAGACATCGCGAACCTTGACTCACCCAGGCAAGGCGCCGAACCACCGCATCGCCGAGTAAGTGAGTAGGCAGATAGACCCAACGAGCACCAGCACCGACCAGATCGCCGGCCGCAGCGACACCGCAGAAGGCCATAAAGAACGGGCGTCTGGGCGCTCATGGCGCGGCAAATCGATCTCGACGCTACCTGCCAGGACCGGGTCCAGGACATCGACGACCAGCGCCGTGGCGTTGTCCCGGCCACCCGCAGCGAGGGCACATTTGATCAACCGCTCGGCCGTTTCCTGGGCATCCCGACCACCGACAATCTCGGCAAACTCCTCGGGCGGAGCCACATTCCAGACGCCATCTGTGCACAGAATGAAGCGGTCGCCTGCTTCGACATCAATTCGAGCCTCGTCGGGATCGCAAGCGGCCTGCCCGCCACCAATGCACCGAGTCAGCAGACTCTCGCCTTCTTTGACCGCGTGATCGGTCGTTAGCGCCGTGCAAACTTCGCCACGCAAGCGGTATAGGCGCGAATCTCCGACATGGCCGAACACGCCACCGGAGGGATCCAACCACAACGCAGTCATCGTCGTGCCCATATCCCGAAGAGCCGGAACCGCGGCGGCGGATTCGAACACGCGTGCATTCGCGGCGTGGAATCCGGTGCGCATGCGCTTGCCGACCTCCGCATGCGTGTTCGCATCGAGCAGGGTCGTGCCCAACGCGCGTAGTGCCGTGCGACTTGCTTCTGCGCCGCCAGCGGTACCCCCCATGCCATCCGCGATCGCCGCGAGGAATGAGGGTTCGTCACCGACTGGCGTCGCGAGTAAGTAGTCATCCTCGTTGGCGCCGCGAACCAGGCCGGTGTGACTACACACTCCAATCGCAAGTCCGGCCGGCAACTTCATCGAAGACTCTCCTCGGCAAACGTCGCCGACGCGACGCCTCCTCGCAGCGTTCCGACCATGATTTGGAATGAACCGCCGGCGGCCGGCTTCGGCAATAGAGCTTCGTAGTGGAAGTGAATGCGCTGCAGATCGCGCGAACCTATGAGGTCGGACGCGAAGCGATCAGACACGGATGCATCACGGTAGCCAGGCCCTTTAAGGCGAACGACACTAAGACTCTCGAGCGATCGAACGGCGACCCGCGTGCCTTCGGGCGACGACACCAACTGGATATCCGCTGCTGCTAGGTCAGCGATGCGGCGGCGGAACAATTCACTCTTCAGCTTGCTTGCCAGCGACAACAACAGCCGTCGTTCGGTCGTTGCGCGCACCGACGCCGCCACCGCCTCACGGTCATCAGAAACCCAGAACGGCGGCACGATGATCGACGCGATCACACCGAGAAGACCCGTGCGCTCGGTCAGCGCGAGTTCAATCGGACCGGAATCGACCTCAAGGCTGGCGATCTCACGACCACTCTGCAATTCGCGCAACGACACCCGCAAGGTCGCACGCGACTCAAAGGTGCGATCCGGGATCAGAGCGCCAACGCCCAGCAGCAGCCAAGTTGCGAAGGTGACTGGCCAGCGGTTGTTGGTGCCTTGATTTTCGATCGGGCCATCGCGTAACTCTTCGACGAGCACCAACAGATCGAAGCCACCCTCACGCGCCTGCTGCAAGAAGTCGGACAAGCCGCCCTCATCGCTGCGGAGCCGCAGTTGCTGGCGAAGTTGCCGACGCCGTTCCGCATCCGTATCGCCAACCACGTGCTGGAAGACCCGGCCGCGTTGAAGCACGTCCAAGATGGCCGAAAACGGAATCGCTTCCTTGCTCGAATCAGGGAGCTGCGCGGGCGCATCAAGATCAGGCAAGTCGAACGTGCCCTTGGCGCCAGCCAATGACGAGAAGAACGCTCCGCCAGTCACCAACACGGCGCGATCCAACGGCGACTTCGCAGCAATGCCACGCAAGTCATCCGTGCCGGCGCACGACGTCAACAACAGCAACGCGATGCAGCAAAGCCATGCCTTCATCGAAACCCCCATTTCCCCGCCAACTCCTGCGCATTCCCGGCAACCCGGAAACCAACTCGCTGCAAGCGCGGTTCACGACCACTGCCGAGCAGATCCTTGCCGTCGCGGCTCAGCTGCTCGGTGCGCAAGACACCGGGCACAGTCCCCGGCAACACACGAATCCCTGCCAGCTGCAGTGGCTTGCCCGCACTATCAATCGCGCCGCTGCTTTCGCCAAATGCGAGACCGCGAACGACTCCAAACTGACGAATCAAACCAAGTGCATCAGGCAGCATCTCCTGCCTACCAATCGACATGCCCATCACTCGCTCCAAGTGCTTGTTGTGGTCGCTGGTCCACTCGATCAATACCAAGTCGGAATTGCGCATGTGTGGCAAATCCAACACCCATTCCTGAACGCCAAAGTCGAGTCCTACAAACTCGTAGCCGAGGCCGTACGACGTTTTGATGTAGTCACCGAACGACCGGGTCTGCGCGGCGGTCCATGGGGCTACCGGCGCGGCACCGGCTCGGAAGGCAGAGGCCAGCACCGCGCCACCGCGTGCACTTACCGCGTGACACGCAGTCCCGCCGTTACCGGCGTAGGCTGCCAACTCCAGTTCGCAACCGAACGGCAAGCGGAACAGATTTGCATCGTTGCCGACGGCGAGCCCCAGCAAGCGGGTACACGTCCACGCCTGAAAGAAGTCGGCTCCAGCAAGCACCGCGTCATCCGGCGGTGCGGTTCGATCGCCCGCCTCGACCTGCGGCAAGAGGTTGCGCGGTTGCAGTCGCTCGTTGCCCAAAGGATCAAAGAAGTGCACGCACGTAGCCTGAACCAACGGATCGCTAATGGCCGTCGCGAAATCTTGCAACGCACGCGCTTCCCGCCAATTGATCTCGCGATTCTGCAACATGATATCGGGCATGCTGCGCACGTTGATTGGCGCTTGCGGCCGGAAGGTATAGCGAGGTGGGAACAGCTTAGAGAACGGCTCGACAAACAGGCCAGCCGGCGCCAACACCGGCAACAACAGCAGATCCGCGAGGCCTTCCGGCACCTCCACAACATCACCCAACCGCATCGGCCGCAATGTGCTTCGGGTCGTCTGCAAGTCCAACGAGAACTTGCGCTCCGAGGTCGCTGGCGTCGTCAGCAGCGCTCGGATAGTGCTGGTCAGTCCCACCGCAAAGGCCTCGCGCGACTCACCAGATAGTCGTGCCGCCGCACTCCAATCAGAAAACTGCAAATCGAACGACACAACCGAGCGCGAGGCATCGGGTTTCACCTTGCCCTGAACCTCGACGCCGTTGGGCAGGATCAAGAGCATCGCGTCCTGCTCCTCTGCCAAGAACGGCAACGGCATGCGCAAGCTCACGCGCGCACGCTGGCCATGCTCCAACAGCAACTCACGGATCAGTTGGGGATCTGCGTCACTCCACCAGAAGTCCGCAACGATCTGCCGGCCTCGACGACTCGCGACTTCGGCACCGGACTCATCGACGAGACTTACCGGTCTGCCGAGCACGTCATGAAGACGCACCGCCAGAACGTTGCGGCCACGCACCGGCACCACATCTGGCAACAAGCCACCACTTGCGAGCGGAATCTCTGACGCGAACTCGCCGATCCACACGTCCCCAGCGACATACCTGCGTAGGCTGCTATCTATTCGCCAACCGCGCCCTTCGCGGTAGCCATCGCCGCTCTTCTCGAGAACGCCATCTTCAACGACCTGCTTCAGGTAGCGACCCGAACTCGATGGCAGGCCTACCTGGATTTGCGTAGGCAACACTCGCAGCGCAATCGACCGCACGAGCGGCTCGAGCTGTTCGTCGGCCGCTTCGGCAAGATCCACGAACAACTCGTAAGATCCTTCTGACAAGGCCGCGATCTGCAATTCCGCATGGAGCGGTCGCTTGATGACGATGATCGACGACGGATCGATCGGCTGCCCAGATCGCTTCAGGCGCGTCGCAACGACGCCATAAGGAAACGGTGCTAGAACACTGACAACGCCACCGGTCGGGCCAATCACCAACTCAGTGCCGGTCCACAGACTTGGGCCTGCGCCTGGGCGTGCCACGGTCTGAATCTCGATTTCCGGGCTGCGGTTGATGACCGTCGTCGCAAACTCGCGCTCTTCGAGATTGCCAACTGCATCGACCACGGCCAAGTGCAGGGAAATATCGTTCGAGGTGCCGACCAGCGAGCCGACGGGCATGTCTAACGTATACCAAACTGGCGAACTACTAGACTCCTCCGGCAACTGTTTGATGACGGCCTGCTCGGGATCCGTTGTCCAGCACCGCAACGAGCAGTCTGGCTCGCCACTCGACAACTGCACCCGCAGGCGCAATCGATCGCCGTGACGAGCCAGACTGCGCTGCCCATCCGGACCAGTGATGTCCAAGACATGCGGAACGCGCACATCCGCCGACGCAAACGTCAGCCGTTGGGATTGGCGCACGTTGCCCGCGGCATCGGATGCGGTAATCACCAACGAACCACCCTGCAACTGCTCACCACTCGACACAACCGGAGCCAGCGCCGCACCAAGCGCGAACGAACCCGACCTGGTCGGCAACTGCAAACGATGCTCGTCGCCGCTATCAAACGTAACGAGCAACTCCGCCCTCGTGACCGCGATGTCATCCGCCAAATCGAACTCGAGCTGCGTATCGGCGCACAAACCACGATCGGGCGTGCCAAGCTGGCCACTGACCGTCGGCGGCTGCTCATCGACTCGCACGCGTGCAGCACGAACCAACGACGTTCCCGGCACAACGAGCACGAGCTCAACAGGCCCCTTCTTGCTGGCGCGCAACAGGCTCTCGACGACGTTGTGCCAGCCAGGCTGCGCGTCGGTCAACAATAGCGTTCCCGCCGACTTGCCAACCGGCGGCTGCAGATCGAAGGACGCCAGCACCGTGCCGCTGCGGGCGAGCGCCGCGCGCAAGCGATGCCTCGCGAAGCCAGAGTAGTAACAAACGATGTTGGTCAGATCCTGCGGACGCAGGTGCTGGGTCCGAATGTTCTCGGTCAGTTCTTGATCCGTTAGCTGCAACGGTGCGGAAGGCAGCCCCGAGAACGATGGCGAAGGTGCATCGCTGACTGCCAACGTCACAATCAATGCAACGCCTCCGACGAACGCCGCGAGTCGAGCGAATCCAGGACCGCGCTTCGCGCGCACGGCCTGCAACTGACGGTGCACATCCTCGGCGGATGCCGGCCGCTCCTCTGGCTCATATCGCAGACAGCGCTGCACCAAGTTCGCCAGACGTTTCGGCACGCGAGTGCCCGAAGGCCACGACGACAACGACCCCTCGCGAACAGCCGTTGCAGCACGTTCGGCATCGGTGTCATCGACGGGCATGGTGCCGGTCAGCATCAGCCAGCCGAGCGTGCCCAACGAGTAGAGGTCAGCGCGGGGATCGACCTCGCCTCCAACCAAGAGTTCCGGCGCGGAAAAGGCCGGGTTCGCGAAGCCCCACAATTCTCCTTGAGCATGCTGGCGGCCAGCGAGGGTCATGCTGCGCGCGATACCGAAGTCGAGCACCTTGGCTTCAAGGCGTCCCGACCGCGAAGAAACCATCACATTGCGCGGGGATAGATCACAGTGCACCAGGCCAACTTCGTGAACCGCACTGAGTGCGGCCGTCACCTGCAGCAGCAGATCCACCACGTGCGAAGGTGCAAGCGCGCCTTGCTGCAGCACTTCATCAAGCGTCTGGCCCTCGACCAGTTCCATCGCCAAGTATGTAACGCCCTCATCCCCCTCGCCAACATCGAGCAAACGCGCGCAGTGTTCGTGCACGACGGTGGCCGCTCGCCTGGCCTCCGGTAGCAACGAGCGACGGTATTCGGGCTTCTCGGAGAATCGTGGGTGCAGCAGCTTCAAGGCGACCGTCACCAGCGAACCAATGTGCTGGGCACGAAACACCGTGCCCAGGCCGCCACGACCGAGAACGGACTGCAGTCGATATTTGCCATCGATGACGGTGCCAAGCAGCGGATTGCCAGCATCCAGCTCGCCACGACGCGCGGGGTAGTGCACCGAATCGGTAGACAGCAGCGGCGCATCGCAATACCCACAACGGTGGGCTTGCGTATCGGTCACACCCTCACATGACAGGCAGATCTTCACGTGTTCGATCGCGAGCCAGGACTAGCCGCGGTAGTAACATCATACGCGGATCCCGGGCAAGCTCTCACAGAAGCAGAGTTCGCCACACTTCGTAAACGGCTCGATTGCGAACGGACAGGCGACCGAGATCCGGAATGCGCACCGTCCAAGCCTTGCTATCGGTAGAACCGGAGTCATCCGCAGTCGCGAGCGCGAAGCAAACGGTTCCGACTGGTTTATCGTCCGTGCCGCCCGCCGGGCCAGCGATCCCGGTGGTCGCAATGGCACAGTCCGCAGAGAAGCGCTCTCTGGCGCCCGCAGCCATCGCTGCTGCGACCGGCTCACTAACGGCACCATGCTCTTCGAGCAGGGCCTTGGGCACGCCCAGAAGTTCCAGTTTGGCGGCGTTGCTGTAGGCGACCACGCCACCCTGAAAAGCCTGCGAAGAACCTGGTAGATCTGTCAGGCGAGCCGCACACAGTCCGCCGGTGCAGGACTCGGCAAACGCAATCGTGCGTTGCTGCCCGACCAACCGCTCAAGCACCAGTTCGGGAACTTCCTTGAGACCTTCGGCGAACAACCACTCGCCTAGCATGGGGCGCAACTCGGCGGCGGTCTGTTCACACAAGGTAGCGGCAGCTGCTTCGCTATCGGCGGTGCCCACCAAGCGCACCGACAACATGCCGCCGGATGCGGTAATGCCAACGGCCGGGTTCCGGCCGGGCAACATGAACTCGCCCAAACGTTCGCCGAGCAACGCTTCGGACGGCCCCATTACACGCAAGCATGCCTGCGCCGTCGGCTGCAAAGCACCGAGATGCTGGAGTGCAGGAAGCACGTGATCGGCGAGCAGGACCTTCATCTCTCGCGGCACTCCCGGCAATACAAACAGTTCCGCGCCGTGCACTGTCACCCGAAACCCTGGCGCCGTGCCGACGGAGTTCGCCAACGCAGTCGCCGACTGCGGCAATTCAGCCTGGCGGCGGTTGCTATCGGGCACCGTGCGAATGTGACGGGCAAACCAGGCGAGAACCTGCTGCCAACTGTCATCGTCGAAGCGCAGCGGTTCTTGCAGCACCTTCGCCACTACTTCGCGCGTGCGGTCATCCAGCGTCGGGCCAAGGCCGCCGCTAGCGATCACAACATCGGCGCGGCGGCAGGCGCCAGCGATCGCATCTTGCAGATCGTCGGGACCATCCCCGACCACAGTGAAGCGCTGCACCGCCACTCCAAGTGCCCCGAGTTGCTGGGAGATGTAGGAACTATTGGTGTCGACCAAGCCGGCATGCACAAGCTCATCGCCAATCGAAATGATCTCGGCGCGGAGCGTGCCCCTGGTCACTTGACCTCCGGCAGCGGTGCTTCGTTCTTCTGGCCCATACCAGTCAGAACCAGCCCGAGGCCGTAGAGCAGCATCATCGGCGTCGACATCATCAACATCGAGACAGGCTCGGGCGGCGTAAAGATCGCTGAGACCATGAACATGATCAGGATCGTCATGCGCCAGTGCTTGATGAATGCCTTATGCCGCACCAAGCCGACCTTCTGCAAGGCGAGCATTACGAGTGGCACTTGAAAGACCACGCCCATCGCCGCCGTCGTCATGAACAACAGCGACAAGAACTGGCTGACGCTGAACAGCGCGCCAACCATGGTCGGATCCATCATGCCGATCAAGAACCCGAGGCTGTAGGGCAACGCAAAGCGATAGCCAAACCCCACCCCTGCCGCCACCAGCAGGATCATGAACGGGAAGTAGCGCAGGAATACCTTGCGCTCATGTTTGTAGAGCCCTGCCGCAATGAAGGACCAAATCTGCCAGATCACCACGGGGCTCGCGAGAATCAGCGCAAACGTGAACGCCACCCACATGAACGACAGGAAGTCTTCAAGCCCGCCCGTCGCATACAGGTTGTATGGCACCGGGTAGCCGGTGTGTTGCTTCATCGAGTACGACCAACGGAAGCCGCCTTCGAAGATCTTGTCCTTCTCGGTGACGCAGAACTCCAGATACTTCAGCCCGAGTTCATCGCCCTCCAGAGCTCCAGAATCTTTCTCTGCCTGCAGATTGGTGACGTATTCCGTAAACCCGATGCGCCACTGCGTCCGGTATGGCTCGATCACAATGCCCTGCACTTGGGTCTTGAACGGGAACACCGCGCACACCGCGACCACGATCGCAATCAGGGACCTGATGACGCGCTTACGCAGTTCATCAAGGTGATCACCAAACGACATCCGCGGCAACGGAGCACCGTCGTCGAGCGCCTCGCCAATCATCGGGTCGTCTAGCTGCACCATCGGATCGGCAGTCTAACGACGCTCAGTCCCCCACGTTTTCCTTTCTTCCGAGAAGAACTCTGTCACCGCCACACCGCGAAGAGGTTGCCTCTGGTCCTGGCACCGTACTACCGCCCCAAAACCAAAAACGGCGACCCAAAGGGTCGCCAATCTTGGTTGTCGTAGCTGCCAGTTATCCCGTCCTAGCGCCCGCTGACTTCAGCAAACAACCAAGACGAGGCTGGAGAGCGCAGTTCTACAGCTTGATCAGGTCCGCAATCTTCGACAGGTAGGTGAACTCGACCCGCAGTTCGTTGGCCAGCTTG
Source organism: uncultured bacterium (assembly GCA_937906475.1). GTDB lineage: Bacteria > Planctomycetota > UBA1135 > UBA1135 > UBA2386. The sequence continues at coordinate 43,630 of CALCZA010000054.1, read as the reverse complement.
AACGCGGGGCTGTCCTGGACCGAAGCGAAGCCGTCACCAGCTTCGTTGACCGGGTTGTTGCCGAGTAGCACGGTGTCAACACCGGGGCCCATCTTGGTCACGACGCGGTTGCCGAGACGACGGAGCAGGTTCGTGACCTGATCCTTTTGGTATGGGGCGCTGAAGCGACCCATCAAGAACATCGTGCGGGTGACGCGCGGCGTGTAGAGGTCGTTGAACAGCAGGTCGCCTTCGGTCGCGTAGTTCGCGACCGGATCGCTGAAGTTGTAGAGGCGCACTTCGGCGCGCTCGTCTTCGATGCGGGTGACTTCGCAGTAACCCTTCACCGGACCACCGCTGGCGGCCCTCATGCGGAACACGGTGCCCGGCTGCAACATGTCCTTGCGGCCCAAGTTGATGAACGCGGTCGGGATGCCGTTCTTGGCAACCAGAACCTTGCCGTCGGCAACGTTCGGCGGCTGACGCATCGCCATCTTCTCGGACATGGCCGAGAGCTGGGTTTGCAGCAGGCCGATGCGGCCGTTGAACGCCTTCTCGCGGACAAGTGCGTCTTCCTTGTAGGTGGTCAACTCATCGTCCTTCGACTTCAGGTTTTCCTGAAGCGCGGTGATGCGGCGGTCACGATCGGACTTGGCCGAATCGAAGTCCGCAACCGCTTGGCCGAGGTTGGTCGACGTTTCGGCGGCGGTCTTCTGGGCATCGTTCGAGACGGTCGTAAAGCGGCTGTCGCCGGACTCCTTGTCCGAAAGCGCCTTGTCCTTCTCGAGCGTGACGTCCGCGATGCGCTGGCTTTGCGTGTTGAGTTTCGTGATCAACGAACCAAGCAAGCCCTCCAACGAACTGGCAACTGACACCTGAGCGTTGGTGACGGCCTGGTCGATGACTTCCTTGATCTCGTCTGGGTTCATCAAGCCGTCGTATTGCAGCGTGGCATCGCCGTAGAGCTTGGCCGAACCGGGGCGACCGACATACTTGCCGGGCTTGTTGATGACCTTGCCCCAGTCTTCGATGTAGTGCGTGATCAGCAGTTCCTTCTGCTTCAGCAGGCGGGCTTCTTCAACGGCCACGCGCTTAGCCTTCACGACTTCTGCATTCTCGGTCTGTTGCACATAGGCAAACCCGAGGGCCCCCAGGAACATGACCAGGAGGATAAGGAAGAACATGATCGGGACGTGGGCGGCACCGGTCTGGCGATTGTGCATCTGAACCAACTCCAAGGGGTCTGTGCTGTGTGCGCTGTTCTGCTAGGCCTGGGAAGGCGAACAGAAACCGCAGGGACGAAGCGTCGGGGAGGATGAGGGGCTTTCTAAGTCGGACTCGAAAGCGTAGGGCTAGTGACACGAGGGCACGAGCCACCACAGGGGGTCCGCAGATCTTAGGTTTCGGACGGCCCCGGTCAAGGTCGCGTATACGGCTGACTTGCCTAGCCGAGAACTCTCCGCCACGATGACCCCATGCCGGCACCCCCTACCGGGAATCCGGGCCCAAATGGCCCTTTTCGACCCCAACCCCCTCTAGTCGTCGGACTGGTGGGCGGCATCGCGGCCGGAAAATCGAAGGTCGCGGGCCTATTTGGCGCCCGCGGATTCCTTCATGTAGATGCGGATTTCCATGCGAAAGCGGTCGCCGAGGACCCTCAGGCGCTCGCGGAAGTGGCCGCGCAGCTTGGCGACCGGTTCGTCCAGGGTGGCCAACTCGACCGGGCAGCACTCGGAGATCACGTTTTTCGGGTGCCCGAAGCGAAGGCGCGACTGGAGGCGATCATGCATCCGAGGGTGCGCCAACGGATCACAACCGCGCTAGACTCCGCCCGGCAGCGGGGCGACTCGGCGCTGCTCGACGTGCCACTGCTGTTCGAGGCGGGACTATTCGAAATCTGCGACACGGTCGTGTTCGTCGAGGCCAGCGACGAAGCCCGCGCCGAGCGTGCTCGCAGCCGCGGCTGGGCCGACGACGAACTGATACGACGAGAACAGAACCAACTTCCGCTCGCTGACAAGCGAGCCCGCTCGCAGTACATAATCGACAACAACGGCGACCTGTCGGCAACCGAACAAGCAGTCGACGACCTTCTTCTGCAACTAGACCCCAGCGCATGACCTCGCTCACCGACCTGCTTGATCTCACCCGTGAGCAATTGCTGACCACGGCAACCGAGCGCAGCATCGGCTTGCGACCCCACTTGCAGCACGACGAACTGGTGCAAGCCATCGCCACCAACATGATGGAGAACGGCGAGACGGTCACCGCGGATGGTGTGCTAGATGTTCTGCCAGATGGCTTTGGATTCATCCGCATAGTGGCGCTCGATTTCCAAATCACAGCCGTAGACGCCTACGTCAGCGCCAACCAGGTGCGCAGCCTCAACCTGCAATCGGGTCATCGCATCCGCGGCGAACTTTGTATCCCGCGCAGTAACGAACACACGCTTGCCCTGGTGCATGTCGACCTCGTGCAAGACACGCCACCCGAGCAATTGATGAGCGTGACGGGATTCAGAAGTCGCACGGCGATCGCGACCAGCCGGCCGCTGCTGTTCACCGACGTCCAACCGACAGCCAATGATGACACGCAACTCATGTTGCACGCGATGCAGACGCTCGCACCAATGTCATTCGGCAGCCGCATGCTGGTGCATGCTCCAGCGAGGTGGCCGCGCGCACGTTTTCTTACGACGCTAGCCTGCTCTTTGCAGGAGCAGCACGCAGATGCAGACATCACTGTTTGCTTGCTAGACCAGAGGCCGGAAGACATCGTCACCGCTCGGGACATGATCGCTTCGGGCCTCACCGCTTCGGGCACGTGCCTGGTCAGCACAGCCTTCGCAGCGCCACCAGAACGCCACGTCATAGTGGCGGAACTCGCGTGGCAACGCTGCATGCGTCAGGTCGAGCAAGGCCACGACGTCATCCTGCTAATCGATTCGCTAACCGCATTGACGCGGGCGCGGAGCCGTTCGAGCGCTCCTTCGGGATCGTGGATCCAACCAGGACTCGACGCGAAGGCCATCCTGCTCGCCAAAAACGTGCTCGCCAGCACGATAGAATGCGAACACGGAGGTTCGTTGACGGTGATCGCGACCGTGACGACTAGCGAGACCGGCACCATCGACGAGGCCATCGAACGTGAGTTCGTAGCGCTAACCAATAGCGATGTCGTAATCGATGCAACCGCCACAACGTGCCAGGGACTCTGCTTCGACGTCTCCGCAACACAGACCCGAGACGAGCACAACCCAGCGCTGGCAGTGCTAGCCGAAAAGCTACGCCAACTTCGCACCGACCTGGCGGCACTGCCGCATCACGATCGCGCGGCACATTGGGTCGCAGCGATGAGCGACTCAAAGTAAGGCGTCAGGCCTTCTCGCCGAGAAAGCGCGCAACATCGTTGGCGTTCGCAGTGTGCCCCGACAATCCGGCCATCGTGCCGCGCATCTTCGCCCACGCCGCTGCGGGCCCCATCACGAAAGTGATCGGCCATAGCAGCACATCGAACAGCAACCAACCGGCCCACGCCTTGACCGAACCGTGCGCCTTCAAGTAACGCACGGCGTTGCACGCCATCAAGAATTTGCGCAGCGGCGAGCGGCCGCCACCTGACGATTGACCACCGAGGTGCTCGACGCGCACCCACGGCAACCAAACGATGCGCAGACCGCGCCGCCGCAACTTGCTGCTAATCGCGACGTCTTCCCAATACATGAAGTAGTTGCGATCAAAGCCGCCTACGCCCCCCGCCACCTCGGTGCGCATCATCATGCAGGCCCCAGTCAAGAAGCCGACCTCTGCTGGGCCATCGGTGACGTCGCTCGGCTTTTGGCCGTGGCGAATCAACCGCAGACCATTGGGCACAAACCCAAGCTCGCCACCTTCGGCCCACACCGTGCCATCTGGATGCACTACCGTCGGGCCGACAGCGCCCACGGCCGGGTCATTGCGCAACACGTCGAGCAGCGGCAGCACAAAGTCACTCGGCAACCGCATGTCGTTGTTGAGCACGAGCACGAACGGGATCTTCTCGCGCGCCGCGAACTCAATGCCGCGATTCATGCCACCGGCGAAGCCAAAGTTCTCGGCAAACGGCAGCACATGTAATTCGTGCTGGCCGCGCGGCATGTCAGCGATGCCCTGCTGCAATTGAGCAACCTCGCCGGCGCCTGAGTTGTTGTCGAGCACGACGATGCTGAGCATTACATCCGTAATGGCCAACAAGTCGCGCGCACACTGCAGCGTCATATCAGCACCGCGGTAGTTCAGCAGCAGCGCCGCGACAACCGGCCGGCCGGCAGAGCTTGAAGAACTTCCTGCTGCTGCCGGCGATGCGTCAGCCACACAGGCCTCGCACCAAGCGCCAATATACCGAGAAGAAACGGTCCATGGTGCGGCGCAATGCGGCACCTGCGCCCTTGTCCGCGAGCCCCGGGTTCAACGTCATCGGCAACGCGACCAGCAGGTCGCGATCGGGAACCGTGCGTCCCTTCTGTGCCGGACCACGCGCGCGAATCGCCTGGGGCAGCAGACACAGAAGTTCCCATTTGCCCTTGAGCCACGAGCCGAGATGGCCACGACCAACGCCGAACGCCGCGTAAACAATTCCGTAGACAAGTTGCGCCGGCACCGTCAGCAACAACGTTCGCCACCGCATGCAGGTGAACAGCACATACCAACGGTTCTTGCTGTGCAGGTAGGTGCGCTTGCCTGGGTATCTAGCTTCACCGCGCACACTCAGGCCCACGGTGCCAGCCTTATGAACGCACACCGCTTGCGCACACAACCGGATCGTGTGGCCACGCATGCGCAGTTTGTAGGAGAACTCGTTGTCCTCGTAGAGGATGAATAGGTTCTCGTCGAACCCACCGACCTCTTGGTAGACGCTCTTCTTGGCCAAGAAGCACAGCGCGATGGCGGCGCCAATCGGCCCGGGTGCATCGTCGGCCTCACTGCGAGCGCGATACCAGTTGCGCAACACCAAGGTGCCGAGGAAGTGCAGTTCGCCGCCGTCGTAATGCACAATGCTGTGGTCGTCACCACACACCGAACGCGCCTGCACCATCGCGATCGAGTCGTCCTCGTCCATGCACGAGCCAAGCTTCGCCAAGCCGCCTGGCTCAAGCACGACATCGTTGTCGAGGAACAACACCCGCTCGCAGTTGGCGGCTTTCGCCCCGACGTTGCGGGCGTGGCACGGTCCGCCATTGAAGCCGGTATCGATCAGCCTCACCTGGGGATAGCGCTCCGAGACGACCGCACGCGACTCGTCATCCGAGTGGTTGTCGACCACGACAACCTCCGCTGGCGGCGGATCCTGGGCCAGAAGTGCGTCGATGCACTCGGGCAGATAGTCCTGCCCGTTCCAATTGATGACGACTGCGCTGACCACGAGAGAGGCTGGCATGGTAGCGACGGGAACTACCGATGTCCGCAGTGCAAGTGAACCCAAGGATCCCCTGCGCACCAAGGGTGCCCAAAAAATCGGCATGGCCGCCCGGTTAAGAGACGCCCACCCACCCCTGCTTGACGTTTCAGACGCACCGTCCCGAGGCAACTGGTCGGTCAAACAGATCGATGCGCCACTACTGGGCGACTCGCGTCACCTGAACAAAAGCACAGGCGACGGTTCGGAACCGATGGCCGGAACAATCGGAGAAAAAATCCGGCGGGGCGATCACAGCGGCACTTCTTGCCTGCCAGGCGGAGATTTCGCCTACTTGAGCGGCGGTTCGAAGTCCGGGTGCTTGCAGACTTCGCGGTGGCGGATGCAGTAGGGCAGGTTCCAGACCGCGGCGATAGTCGCCTTGATGCAGATCCACCACCCCATCTTGACGCCCTTGATGTTGTCGAACAGGCCGATCGTGCCAACCGCATCGGCGATCTCACCACCATCCGACTTGTTCTTGCCGCCGAGTCCCTTCTTAAGGAAGCGGAACGGGAACATCAGCACCTGGCTCCACGGCAGATACTTGAACGCGTAGAGCCAGAAGTTGCGGACGTGGTAGTAGAGGCTGCGCTTGCCGTGCCGCATGCCGAACGGCGCCTTGTGGAAGACCTCCACCGTCGGGAACATCTTCACCCGGAAGCCAAGATTGAGCAGCCGTGTCGTCAGATCGCGTTCGTTGCCGAAGATGAAGAACCGGATATCGTACCAGTTGGCCTTGCGAATCGCGTCGGCGCGCGCCATCGAACCGCAGCCGCGGAACGTCGACAGGTAGCGCTCGCGATTGATCGTCTCCGAAGTCAGATACCATTCGGGCATCTCTGGTTCGACGACCTTCGGCGACAGAATCGCCGTCGAGTCGGGCTCTTCGGCGAACTTGTTGACCATGTGTTCGACGAACGTCACCGGCAAGATCACATCGTCATCGAGGATGCCGACAAAGTCGCCCTTGGCGCTAGAGAAACCGACATTGAAGGTCTCGCAGGCACCATAGTCCGAGTGCGGCATGCGGATCAACTGCACCTCGGGGAACTCGGCGATCACCATCTCGGGCGTGCCGTCCGAACTGTTGTTGTCGACGACGATGACCTGATCGGCCGGCACTGTCTGCTGACGAATCGTGGCCAAGTTCTCGCGCAGGTCGTCCTTGCGGTTCCACACGGAGATGACGAGGCTGACGGTCTTCTTGCCGCTCACGTTCACTCTCGGGGTTTCGTTGCTCGCATCCGTCACGTGCCCGCTCCGTCGTTCAAAGTCGGATCCCGCTGCACAAACCGATGCAGCCGATCGTGCAGCGCATGCAGTTCCGCAATCTCGTGTGGCAACACATCCAAGAACATCTCGCCGTAGAGCACGCCACCAATATCAAGATTGACGGTCGCGGCACGGTTGCGGTGCTCGCTCATGCCAGGCAAATCGATGTACGCGTTTTGGCTACCGTAGGCCTTCAGCGCCTCGTAGAGCTTGGGATACATGTCCGTGGTGTCGAACAGCGTGCCGCCGGACGGCACGAAGTTGACTCCGTAGAGCAAGCAGCGGCACGCTTCGGGCAAGGCGTGCGCGGCGTCGGCGGTCGCCTTGGCAAGCGCGCGGTGATCTCGGTGCGCTTCGCCAGCGTGGAACGAATACAGCGTACGAGGTTGGATCTCGCGGATCACCGCCTCGATGCGCGGGGTCACGTCGGCGAGGCTTTCCGGCAATTGCCCGTCCGGCAAATCCCAGTGGCGGGCCGGTTCGACCCCTAGCCGCCGCAAGGCTTCAATGCCCTCGGCGCGCCGCACATCGCGAATGTCGCCAGCCTCACGGTTGTTGGGATCCCCGGCGGCACCATCGGTCGCGTGCACCACGGTGACGGCGTGGCCGCGACTCGCGTGGTAAGCAAGCATGCTCCCGGCCCCGATCACTTCGTCATCCGGATGCGCAGCCAAGACCAACACTGGCCCCTCAAGGGGATCGCGCGGCAACAGGGGAGAGAATAGGTGATTCATCGCAGCGATTGGTAGATGTCGAGGTGACGTTGGGCAGAGACAGCCATCGTCGACAGTCGCTGAGGAATCGCTTCGCGCAATGCCGACAAGCGCTCCGGAGAAGCTACCAGTTCACCCAGCACGTTCGCCAATACATCGAGTTCCGTCACGACAACACCCTGTGTCACCGAGCGTTCGGCGAGTGCACCGACGTTGGAAACGACGACCGGCACACCGTGCGCAAGCGCTTCTTCGACGACCAAGCCGTAGGTCTCTTGGCACTTCGACGGGAACACCGCCAAGTGCAGATCGCGCGCTGGATGGCGGTCTTCTCGACCATAGCGACCGTGTTCGACCAGATCGAGGCCGCCGTTCTTGGCAAGCTGGCGCAACTGCTCGGCGAACTCGAGGTCATACCAAGGCCCAGAGAGGTGCAGTTCGCAGGCGTGACCGGCGGTGACCACCGCGATACAAGCGTCAACCAATTCGCGCAGTCCCTTCTCGGGCACTAGACCGCCGAAGGTTCCGATGCGTAGCGGTCCAGCAACAGGTTGCTCGGCAGCGTGCTCGGTCGGAATCTCGCGCAGCAACCCGTGTGGCACAACTTCGATCGCGCCCGAGAACCGCAACGAACTTGCCACGGCCTTCACCGCGGCCTGGCTCGGCGCCGTGCAAACGTCCGCGGCAGCCAACTCAGCAACTACGAGTTCATCGCGTCGCAGCAAGCCTTGCAAGATCAGTGCTTCGTCCATCGGCAGCGTCGCGGCAATGCAGGTGACACACGCCGTTCGGTCGGAATCAGTCGGGCATGTCACAGAGCCCTTGGGCAGCCGAAAGAAGCGCGCGCACGTTGCCCAGAGGTCGTGGAACGTAACGACTACTGGAAGCCCGAGTTCACGGCAGACGCCAGTGATGCCGAGCCCCAACCCGGAGAACGAGTGGATGTGCACAACATCCGGTTGCTGCGCGAGCAACCACCGCCGCACTTGGGCCAGCAATCGGGGCCGCACGAACTCGGTGTGGCCAAACTCAGCAGCCTTGGTGAAGACACGTAGCACGTCGACGTCTTCAAAGGTCTCGCTACACGAATCGTCACCGCGGTGGGCAACGTCACTGCCACTGATCGCCGCGATTTGCACCCCGCGTGCGCGCAGTTCGCGCGCCAACGCCACCACCACCTGCTCGGTGCCGCCAGCAGCCTCGGGCGGGTAATTGGCGGTCACGAAGCAGACCTTCACGACGACCACAACTCCCGTTGCGAAGCGCGCAGGTGATCACGTTCGACCTTCTTGCGGCCCGGATCCTTCTTGTTGCGCCGCCCGATGCGCCACCACTCTTCCCAAATCCGTAGCCGCACACACATGCGAACCCACATGCCGCCGAACACGCCGTAGTGCTTCCGGTAGTAGGCCAGTCGATTCTTGTGCCAGATGACCAGCATCTTGGCGAAGTTACGGGTACTCGCCCCGCGATGGTGCATCACCTCGGCTTCGGCCAGGTAGCGAATCTTGCGCTTCTGTTGCCCGAGTCGCTTGCACAGATCGACGTCGTTGTAGAACAACGCAAGTTGTTCATCGAAGCCGCCGAGCTCGCGCCACTCCTTGGTGCGCAACATGCAGACGGCACCGGGTGGCTGGTCGACGTCGCGCGATGTGAGGTGGTCAAAGTCGCGCATGTTGTAGCGATTGACGAGATGTGAACCCGGCCAGAACGAGCCGAACCACGAGTCAAAGCACAACGCGGTCATCAGGGTCGGAAAGCGTTGGCAAGCGTGCTGCACACTGCCATCGGGATCACTCAAACGCGGCGCCACGGCGCCGTAGTCATCGTGTTCGCGCAGATAATCGACCAACTGATCGAGCGCGCCTTCGCGTACTTCAGTATCCGAGTTGAGTGTGACAATAAACTGACCGCGAGCCATCGCAGCGCCTTGGTTGTTGCCCTCGGCATACAAACGGTTGTCCTGGTTGCGCAGCACGCGCACTTCTGGAAACTGCTTCTCAATGGCGTCGGCCGAACCATCTTCGCTGCCGTTGTCGACGACGATGATCTCGCGCGTGTGCTTAGGGATCTCGGCGTACAGCGCTGTCAGGCAAGCAAGCGTCAGCGGCTGAGTATTCCAGCTGAGCACGACGACTGACAGCACCGGTGCGTTGGTTTCGGTAGCACTCACGACTGACCCCCTGCCTCGGGCATCGGAACTGGAACGCCGAGGTGCGACATGCAGTGGTAGTGCCAAGTGCCCAAGAACTCGTGCTTGTCGTTCGAGATGTCGAACACGCAGAAGAAGAAGTTCGCATTGACGAATACTTCGAACGCCTTGTCACTGGGCGTCCAATGATCGCCGCTGCCATAGGTGCCCGCAGCCAAGAAGAACCGTAAGTCGAGTGACATCAGCACCAAAAAGCGCTCGCAATTGCGCGGCAACTTCAGCACCGGTGGCTTCGATGACTGGCCAAGATCGGTGTAGGGATTACGCGAATGCACCGGCCGGAAGCACGCCAGTAGCTTGCTCTTCAACAACCACCCCGTCAACGACAGCGTCAGCTTGCCAAGTATAGGATGCCACTTGCGAAAGTACTTCTCGCGGCTCTTGGCATGGCGCGCCCACATCGTCTCCATATCACTCATGCCTGAGCGATTGACGAAGTGTACCAGATGCGCATCGGGGACTTGTGTGATGGTGCGGCCGCTATTGAGGATCTTCACCGACAGATCCGCGTCTTCGTAGTAGAGCGGGTAGCGCTCATCGAACTTGCCGATCGATTCGAAGTAGTCACGATCGACCAAGAACAGACAACCCGACATCATCGGCAACGCAATCGGCTTGTCAGCCTGCCAGACGTTCTGCCACTGCTTGACCAGACGGTTGACGCGCCAACGACGGATGAGACTTGAGTAACTGCCAAACACCTCGCCCCACGCGTCACCAATCGACGGCAACGTGTTCGGCGGCAAGTGACCCGAATGGCCGGTATCCCAGAAGCCCTTCGGCACCACGATGCCGATTTTCGGGTCGCTCTCAAGGTGCTGCAGCAACTTGCTAACCAGGCCGTCGTTGAACAGCACGTCGGGGTTGCTGACCAGGATCTGCTTGCCGCGGCTATGCGACATCGCCAGGTTCATGCCCTTTGAGTAGCCACCGTTCTCGGTGTGCATGATCAGCACGCCGGCCTGGTCGTCGCCCTGTTGTTCACAGAGTAGTTCCAGTTCGCGCTCGACAGCCTTGATCAGCCGCGGTTGCTGCTTCGGCGACAGGTTGTCGACAACGATGACTTCGAACGGTATCGCACTGCCATCGGCACGCGTCGGGCCGAACTCGCGCAACGTCGCAATCGCCTGCACGCACTCGCGCCAGGAGTTGTAGTTGACAATGAGTACGGACAGCTCTGGCATGGCGCGGATACCAAGCTCAAATCGACACTTGGCGACCGACAAGGAAAGCACAAGCCTCAAGCAGTTGCCAACTTGCAGGCAAGCTTCGTTGCCATGGGTCGCAGCAGAATCTCATCGGTAGAGGATCTGTGCGGTCGCCGTGCAAGATTCACTGGCCCGCAGGCCCGACAACCTAATCGGTGCACGCCGCTCATCAGCCGGTCTTCCGAGACGCGGATTCGCGTCAGCGATTCCGGGACCAACGCGGATTCGCGTCAGCGATTCCGGGACCAACGATCCTTGGGATCGCGCCGCTCCTGAATCTGCACCGACTTCGGCGCCAGTCGTCGCAGCAAGCGCTCGCCAAGAATCGCTTCGCCTTCTTGGTCCTGGCCATTGGCGGACCAATCCTCTTCGCGAGGTTGCGCGTGGCGGCGTAGGTCCTTGACCTTCTCTTGCTCAATCACGTAGCGCACCCACCACCCTTCTGCGCGCGAACCTTCGTCGAGAAGGATCTCCATCCGGAGGCGATTACGGATCGGGAAGTTACGCTCCATCTCGCGCTTGCGCCAACGCGACTCCCAAATGCCATTGCCACGATCGGCCGCGCTTTCGTCGACACGCCAACCGCCGCGCGCAGTCGCGATCGCGACGAAGCCGCCGTAAGCTTCGCCAATCGACATCGGCTCAGTTTGCAATTCGCGCCACTGACGGATGGAACCGCAAGATGCGAACAGCGAGAACAGCAACAACAAGGGTGCGAGCTTCATGAGGGGTCGGCGAGTATATCGGTAGCCGTGACTTCCAAGCCCGCATTCCTGTTTGATCTCGATGGCACCCTTGCGGACACCTTGCCAGACCTGGCGGCGAGCACCAATTACGTTCGCGAGCAGAACGGCTTAGCCGCGGTCGATGACGCGACGGTGCGCAGCTACATCGGCGACGGGGCACGAACGTTGCTACAACGGGCACTAGCCGAGCACGAGCCAGATGCGCAAGCCATCGAGGCTGCGTTCGCGACCTACATCGAACACCACCGTGCGCAGTGCACGGTGCATACGCGGCTGTTTCCAGGAGCCCACGAGCACTTAGAGCAACTGCGCGAAGCCGGCCATGCGATTGCGGTAGTCACCAACAAACCCGAGCAGTTCGCCGTGCCAGTGGTGAAGTTTCTCGGACTCGATGCGTTCACGTCGATCATCGTTAGCGGCGACACCTTGCCGACCAAAAAACCTGACCCGGCGATGCTGCGCTACGCACTCGAGCAGCTCGGCAGTTCGAGCGATGGCGCAACGATGGTCGGTGATGGTTTGCAAGACGTGCGTTCGGGCAAACGCTTGGGCGTCCGTACGGTCGCGTGCCTATTTGGCTATGGCGATCCGGCGGCACTGCGAGCCGAGGGCGCCGACGTGTTCTGGCAAGCATTCGCGAAACCCGCCCCTACCTAGCGCCTAGGCTGAGACGATTAAGGCTTGCTCCACCTCGACATCGCTTGGCCGAGTCTTCGCGATCGCGGTTCCCGCAGCGATCGACCAAAGCAGACTCTAAAGATCAGCCAGCCACGCCTGAAACGCCTTTTCCGTTAGAGGCATGTCCCTACGGAACTCAGCCAAGAAGGCTTTCGTAGCCGAACCAGCCGAGCCAAAATTCCAAGTCGACTGGCTACCGAGCAACTCCCCGCGACACTTGGCTTCCCAGTCGAGGAACCGCTTCCGCAACTGGTTGTCCCCAGTCATCAGGAAACGCTGGAGAGCCCACGACATCGCATAGAAGCGCATCGCCTTCTCATGGTTTTGACTGAGAAGATTCATGGCGTTGCCCGCCAGGATCTGCGCCAGAGTCATGGGATCTTTCTGGATGGCGTCGAGACGGTCACTCCGAATCAGTCCGCCCACCGTTAGTGCCTTGCCATTCCACGCAAACGTGCCTTGGCCGCCAAATGACTCGGCAAATCCCTCCGAGTACCAGTCTGGCATCGCAACTGGCGAACTGCCGAAAAAGAACAGGTGGGACAATTCGTGCAGCACCAGCGCGTTCAAGCTGCCGCTTTCGAGACCCTCCGCGCAGACCAACGTCTGGAAGGTGCCGTAGTCGCACAGTCCCTTGCTCGTTACACCGCCGTAGCCGGTTGCCTTGAGGTAGGCGTCGTAGTCGACCTTCTTGGCGAACACGATAAGTCGCAGCGCCCGCGTCGGAGCGCCGGCAAGGCGTTTCTGTAACGGCGACCACAAGGCGCTACCCAGTGCGTGCAGTTCTTTGGCTGCCGCGGCATCGAGGTCAGTGCGAACGATCAGATGTGCGTCGGCGACTTCCTCCAGCCCTTCAAGCCGCGGCGCGCCTTTGCCCGCCGGTTCGAAGCGGCGTTCGCCGTTCTTGAGGGTAACTGTCTGCTCGGACAACCACTTGGCGAGTTCGTCCTCGACCTTGAAGCCTTCGATCTTGGCGCCGCTCTTGTTGAACGTGATCTTGCCCCCATAGCGCATCACCTTGACCAGATGCGCCGTCATCTTACCGGTCAGCTTCGCCTTGTTCGCGGCGCGCGCGAGCTTGACCTGGCCCAACATGTCCTTCTTAACCAGGCCCGCGGCCTTCTTCTCGTAGCTCTTCTGCGCGCCGAGCATCGGTTTCTTGCGCTTCGACTTCCAGAAGGCGTCCTTGTAGGTACGCACGGTGTTCAACACCATCTTGGCGCCAGCGTGCTGGCCTTCGGAAAGTTCAACCGCCAGCACCAATTGGTAGGTGCACTGCGGGATCAAACCAGATTTGCGTAACCCCCAACCGAGGTCGACGTGACGCTGCCCCGTTTGGAGCAGCTCTTCCTTCAGCTTCTTCTCGTAGGCGCGAACGTTGATGTCGTTCGCAGACTGCGCCAAGCAGAACGAGCTGCACACGAGAAAGACGAACGTCGCGTGCAGCCGGTTCATGCGCTCACTACTTCTTCTTGAGCTTCGCGATCTTGGTGACCAGCTTGCTCGTCGAGTGATCCTTCTTGCCACCAACGAACAGCGCCTTGACTTCGAGCTCCTTGAGGACCGGCTTTTCCGGCAGCGTCTTGAGCGTGTAGTCGGTGCCTTTCGCATACATCGATGGATGCAGCTGACGCAACAACTCGTCGGCGGTCTCTTCATCGAACGTCGTCACGTAGTCGACGAACGCCAAGCCCGACAGCATCTCCATGCGCTCAGCGCACGGGATGACCGGATGGCCCTTACCCTTCAAAGCCTCAGCCGACTTGTCCGAGTTGACGGCTACAACCAACATGTCCCCGCGGGAACGCGCGTCTTCAAGACAGCGCAGATGACCTACATGGAGAAGATCGAAGACACCGTTGGTCAAGACGACATTCTTGCCACTGGTGCGGAGTCCGTTCAGAATCGCCGCGAGGCTCTTCTTGTCGGTGATTACCTTGTCTTTCGATCGCTGCTTACGCGGCACAACTACCAAGCGAACCTCCCGGGTTGCCTTATGCGAAATGAGAAGGGTGGAAGGATGCCACGCCAACACGCCCACGGCAACGAGAGATCCGAGTCTCGAAGCCCGCAAAGGCATCGTCAGGACCCGGTAAGAGCGGCATGAGCACCGGCCCCAGCAGTGTCGGGCGCTAGCGGGTTGCCGCCACCACTGGCAGAGCCAGCAGGCGACGCGATTCCTTCAGCAGCCAATCGATCTTGGTGAAAGGCTCGTAGGAGATGTCCTGCCAGCGAACCCGGCCCTTTGCGTCGATCAGGAAGGTGCCATGCAACGGCATGTTTTCGAAGTCGTCGTGGCAGCGCCAGGCCTTGAACGCCTTCAGCTTCGGATCGGCCAGCATCGGGAACGGCATGCGTTCGGCGGCCGGAAGATCGAGGCTCGCTTGATGGATGTTTGGCGCGGTATCGGAACCAATCGCGACAATGTCGACGCCCAGCTCGGCGAATTGCGCATGGGCCGGGCGCAGCAGGTGCAGTTGCTCGACGCAGTGCAGGCAACCGAAGCCGAGATAGAACACGACCAACTTGGCGCGACCAGTCTCGGTGCGTTCGCCAGTAGCGCCGCCGCGGAGGATGGTCGAGCCATTGGAGTTGAGGGCCATCGAGGCCTTCTTATTGCCGTAGGCGATGACGCCGTCGGTCGCCGCAGAGACCAGGTCGAAGCCGCGGTTCGCGACGGGAGCCCAGCAGCGCGGACCAATGTCCTGCAACGACGGACGATCACCAAAGTCCGGACCATGCCGGACATCGGGAAACAGCGGCTCGTCGTCGTCGGTCAGCGGGATGCCAACCTTCGCCAGGAAGTCGCTGCCGGCGACCTCGGCAAGGTCGGGCACAAGCTGACGGAGCTTCGGCTCCGACTCGGAGCCATGCGCTTGGTAGGCCTTCGCCAACGCCACCATGGTCGCGGCCCGATTAGGGTTCTTCTTGTTGGCCTTCTCAAGCTGTTCGATGGCCTTCTTAGTCTCGCCAGCCGCAACACGCAGCCCCGCCATCAACGGCATCGGAATACCGCGCACACCATCAATCTCCTTCAGCGCCGCCTTTGCATCGCCGTCGGCAAGCAATCGTTCGCCCCTCAATTCCCGCTGCAGACTCAAAATGGACTGCACGGAACTGGTCGGCTTGCGGCCGGCATCGGTAACGGCCGCCAACATATCATCGCGCTTCTTGCGCTCGCTGAAGGCCGTCTCTTCGGCTTTGTCGACCGCCGTCGCTCGCTGCGCGCGCGCCCTGGCGAGCAACTGCCCCACTTCGGCAACGATGCGGGTCGCATCGCCCTTGCGATCCAGGCGGTAGTAAGCGCGCCCAAGCAGACCAAGGCGCTGCACTTCGCTACTGATCTCGTCACTCCTCTCAAGAAAGCCCTGGTCGACCAGATCGATCGCGCGCTGCCACAAGCCGTGATCTTCACAGATCTGCACCAGACGCTTCTGGCCATAGCCCGCGATCGAACCACCCGAAGTGATCTGGTTGTATTCCGGGTGACGCGGCAACTCGGCGAGGTTCATCGCAATGCGCAACGCCTCGTCGGTGCGACCGGAGTGCGCCATGCTGCGCGCCATCCACTCCTGGTTGTGGCCGTAGTTATGGATCAAGAACGGCATCACGCCATCGCGCATCATATGCGCGTGGTCAGCGCGACCTGACGCTTCCTGCTGCCATGCCGCGTCGTAGTGACGATTCAGCTTGGCGTAGATGTGACCCGGCATGTGCCACTGGTGCGCGATCGCCGGCGCGCTGAAGCCGTTCTTCGACGCGGAGTCGAGCGCGCGACGCCCATCTTCACGATCCCAAAGGTGGATGCGGTAGTGATGAGCCGGGTGCAGCGGTTGCTTGGCGAACACCTGATCAAGCAGCGCGTTGACCGCAGTATGCGAAACGATCTGCACGCCACCACCCCAGCGATACGCGAGCCAGTTCTGGATCACCAAGAACGCCTTCGCCTCGATGTCGTCCGGGTAATCGAACACGATGGTGCCGAGATCCTTCAGTAACTTCTTGTCGAGCTTGTTGAGCCGGTCATTCTTGCGGTCCTTGCTCTTCTCGACGACCACCTTGACCGCTGCCTCAACGCGCTTTTTGTCGCCCGACTGCAGTTCTTTGCGCTGCTTGGCATCGATCTGGTAGTAGGCGGCCCACGCATCGATCCACGCTTGCTCGCGCTTCGGCGCGTCCTTGCTGCGCTGCACAGCGCTGGCAAGGAAGCCAGCGGCACGCTCGGCGTGTTCATCGTTGGCGCGCGCCATGCCCCAGTACGCCATCGCGCACTCCGGATGCAGCAAGGCGACCTGACGGAAGCTGCGTTCGGCTTCGAAGTGCCAAAAGCCGTGCTGCTGCGTGATGCCTTGGTTGAAGAACTTTTGCGCTTCGTCGCTGAGGCCAACGACTGGGAAGTGCACGGCGTCACCAAGACCGGGCATCAAGTAGGCAGCCGACCGCGGACCTTCATCGAAGGTTTCGCCGTGGCGTGAATGGCCATAGGTATCTTGCTGTTCTTCGCCGGATTGCGTGACCTCTTGGGCACGGACAACGAAGGACGACAATACGGCCGAAGCCAAGAAGGGAACGAGGAGGACTACTCGCATTGCCACCATCCTAGCGAACAAACTCCATCGTCCTCCTGAGAACAGACAGTCTTCAGTGACGACGATGTATCGCCTGCGGTAGCGACCGATCTGCGCCATCCATTTCGGGCGGGCGTGCAGACGCTGGCAGCATCATCCGCGGCCACACTATTTGCCCCCTGTTGCCCGGACTGCTAATCCGTCTGTCGCTGCGGTTGTGACCCAGCGGCCTCACGGCAACTGCTCGTCCATCGCCAAGCGCCGTGCCCGGCGCAAGAACAAGTCGACACGCTCATAATCCGGGCGTTCGGGCAGCGAGGTCGACTCGGCCGCAGCTTCAAAGTCGCGATGCAGTTCTTGACGCAACGCTGCGATCTCCGGCCAAGCAACCTGGCCCCGACGCACTGCTAGTAAGTAGTCGCGATGGGCGCCGACATGCACGGGCACTTCACCAGTCGACAAGACACCGATGCCGGCGTGCATCAGACGAACCAGATGCATCACATGCTTCCACTTCGGCTCGCCGTGCTGACGGACGTCGGCTTCAATCTTGCGGAACTGCGATGCGACGTAGCCGGAGTAGGTCTGGAACACCAACTGCGACAAGAACGCGTCGCGCATTGCCAACAGTTCATGACCGAGTGGCGTGGCATGCTCCACCAACGGCGACCATAGGCACTCAAGCACGTTCGGGTTGGCTTTCAGACCGAGCACGCACAGCTTCTGCAATTCCCAGTAGGTCTCCTGTGCCGGGTCGTCATCGATCTGCTGCGGCACGCCATACAGCGACCAATGCTGCTCGGCGGTCGGCAAGAACACGCCGCGCCGGTCGGTATCGCTGCCAGGCTCTTCGAGGCCATAGGCACGTGAACCGATGACGACTTTGAGGATGACCCGGTCGAACAACGACCACCCCGTCGGCTCGCCATTCAGTTCACGATCTTTGTAGCGGGCCAACATGACCAGTTGCTCACGACGCAACGAGACTTCGCCGCCCTCGACCAAGCGCACCCGATACGCGTGGGTCGCATCGTTCGGCGACTTCAGGATCGAGCCAACCGCGCCGCGCGGGACGCGCACGCCGCCATGCTCGCCATGCAAGTCGACCACGGTCACGATCTTCGTGCCAGGCGACAGGATCGCGGGTTCAGGTGGCTGCATGGCCGCAGTATGCGGGGCGATGGGTTTGCATGCGACTGGTTGACCAGATCCAGTCGGTTCAGCAATTTGACAACGACCGCGAACGGATCCGAGATTCGCTCTCGTTGCTCGCGCTAGCGAAGCTTGAGACGGTCGAAGCGCCTAGCAACGATACGGCAAGTCACGCTACTCATTGCTCGCAAGGATCTTCTTGACGACGTTGCTCGTCGAACGGCCCGCGACCAACGGCACCAGCACGACCTGGCCGCCTTGACCCTCAACCCATTCGCGGCCGACAACGCCCTTGTCGCGCCAATCCTCGCCCTTGGCAAGCACGTGCGGGGTAATCGCTTCGATGACGGCCTTTGGCGTGTCGTCGCCAAACGGCACCACGAAGTCGACCGCTTCAAGCGCCGCCAGCACGGCCATGCGGTCTTCGAGTGTATTGAACGGCCGGCCCTTGCCCTTCTCCTGGCGTTGCACCGATTCGTTGGTATTCACGGCAACCATCAACGCGTCGCCATACGAACGAGACTTCTGCAAGTAGTCGCAGTGACCGGCGTGCAAGATGTCGAAGCAACCGTTGGTAAACACCAGGCGACGGCCTTCGGCGCGTAAACGGGCGCCGACCTCAACGGCTTGTTCGTGACTGAGCACCTTGCCGATACTCTCCGGCGACGTATCGCCGAGACGTGCCAACACCTCGCGGCGCGACGGCGCCCAGGTGCCGTGCTTGGCCACCGTGATGCCGGCGGCGTGGTTGGCCAACTTCAACGAGTCATCGAGTGGCAGGCCGGCCGCGCGACAGTAGGTGAGCACCGCCACGACGGTGTCACCAGCGCCGGTCACATCAAAGACCTGGCGCGCTTCGGTCGGGATGATGCGGTGCGAACCGTCACCCGTTTCGAAGAAGATGCCGTCCTTGCCGAGCGTGATGACCGCGGTCTGGACCCCGGTGATCTCACGCAAACGCTGCGCGACTCGGTGCATGTCCTCGGTCGACTCAATCGAAATGCCGGTTGCCGCTTCGGCCTCCGAACGGTTCGGCGTCAACAAGTCGACGCCTTCGTAGATCGAGTAGTCGTTGCCCTTCGGATCCACCACCGTGACGCCACCGACGCTCTTTGCAGCGGCAACTGCGGCCTGAATCACCGGGCGCGTCAAGACACCCTTGCCGTAATCACTGAGCAACACGCTCTGCCACGGGAACGGTCGCTGGTTGAGCAGATCGAGCATGCGTTGCTCGGCTCCGCCCGAAACCGGAGCTCGCGATTCCTGATCGACCCGCAGCACCTGCAGAGTCTTGGCGACGTAACGAGTCTTGCGAGTGGTCGGCCGCGACTCGTCAACAACGAGCGCTTGCGTGTCAATGTCGGCATCGGTCAGCAACGAGCGCAACCGTGCTCCCGGCTCGTCATCACCAATGACACCGAGCACCGAAGCCGATGCCCCCAACGTGCTGAGGTTGGCGCCAACGTTACAAGCACCGCCAAGCAGGTAGCGATCGCGTTCGAAGTCGAAGACCAGCACCGGGGCTTCCGGCGAAACGCGCTGCGCCTTGCCATCAGCGTAGCGGTCGAGGATCAAGTCCCCCACAACCAGAATGCGCGTGCGCGGCAGTCCCGACAACACGTCGGCGAGGCGCCTATTCTCATTACCAAGCGAAGCAGACATCAGCGCGCCTCCTGCAAGCAACCCCGGCTCTTAGCGGTGCAGATCAATGCCTGGTGCAAGAGCGGCAATACGATCTCATGCATCGCAAGGATCGAACGACCATTCTTAGGCGGCCGCTGCACGACGTTGGTGAACGCTCGGTATTGCTGCAGCATGTCGAAGTTGCAGGTCATGAAGTCGTCGGTCAACTGGCCACGGTTGCGCGCAATCGACACGGCCTTCAAGAACACCTCAGGCATGATCACCGCCGAGCCGACGTTCAGCCACACGCCCTTCTCGAGCCGGCCGATGCTATCGGCGAACGTCCAGAAGTCCTTCTGCGTCGCGGCGCCAAGGGCCGCGCCATCGAGGTCCGGATCCATGTGTGTGATATCGCAGCCGAAAGCGACGTGAACCGTCGCCGGAATGCCGAGGCGGGCGGCCTCAGCAAACACCGACAGGTCACGGTGCGGCAGTTCGTCCTCGAGGATCTGCTTGCCGACGGCTTCGCCGTAGCCCTCGCCGTTGTCCTGCGCGCGTTTGGCGGCACCGTTGAGTGCCTCCATGGTTTCGCGCCAGAAACCAAACGATCCGTCCGGCAAGTTCTCGCTGACGTCTTCGCTGGTCGCGCCCTGATACGCCATCTCCCAATCGTGGATCGCGGACGCGCCGTTGGTGGCCACGTGCGTAATCAGTCCGCGGCGCATCAAGTCGATGATCAGCGGCGACAAGCCGACCTTGAGCACGTGTGCTCCGAGTTGCACGCCTACTTCCCTACCGTTCTCGCGAGCAGTCACGATCTCGGACACGACCGCCTTCAGTGATTTGCTGCCGTAGATGTCCGGCAACGCTTCGAACCACGTCAGGAAACCCTCCACCGGCGGCAGCACCTTGGCGAAGTCTTCCTTCTGCACAAGGTTGCGGCGCTCGGCAAGCGGGCGGATGTGGAGCGGACGTGGATCGGCTTCTGGGGTCGGGTCGGGCATTGTGCGGCGGCCAACATCGTGCCGGTGCGCAGTGGTCCGGTCCAGATTGGATGTGGCCAGCGATGCATTCTGCGCAGGAATCCCCCCTGCAGTGTCGGCATAGGATGTCGACCCGGGACGAGACGCTCAGGATCGAGGCTCTCGGGATCGAGACTTCAGGCCTCGGTGTGCGCAGAAAAAGTAAATGCCCCAGCGGCCGGGGCAGGCAAACAAATGACCGCCGGGGCAACCCAGCCGCGAACGGCCGGGGTGAGCCATCATGCCGCCTGGCAGCAATCCGCGCCAGACGGAGCACAGTTCGAGCACCTGGTCGCGGATCGCCAAGCGCCGGCTGACTGGGCCATCGTGGGTGCTACAAGCGACCGTTGAGAGAACAAGAATGGAACCACCCGTGTCGTTCGAGCCTCCAGCCCTGGCTGCATTCATGAGTCACTCGAAGTGGCTCGAAGTGGCTCGAAACTTGCGGGAGACAAACGGACTCCGACTCCGCAATCGGCCCCGCCAGGACGCGCGCTGGTCAGCAGGTGCTTTGGCGATCCGCGTTCGTAAGCGGATACACGCCCTTCTCTTGCAGCATCGCGACCAACTTGTCCTGGTCCTGATTGCGAGCGAGTTCTACTTCGGGATCGGTTGCCCCTACGAGGTGGAACAAGTCGACGCGGCCCGCAGCAATCTCGAACGATGACGGGTAGTGCTTCGGTTGCTCGACCAACAACCAACGAATCGCGCTCTCAAAAGTCGGCGTGATCGATTCACTGAGCGGGATGCGATTGCCATACTCAAACAGTTCGGCCCCTTCATACTTGCCGACGGCGACCAGAAGTTCATACGCCATCAGGTTGTGCAGCAACGGCACGGCCCAGTCCGACTCGTTGGTTGACTCAACAACCAATTCGAAGCCGAGACCCGCGAAGCCGCTCGGATCCTTGCCGGGCTTGTCGAGGTTCCAAGGGTTGCTTAGTCCCGAGGTGACATAAATCCACGACTCGCGCTCCTCATGCGGCGGGCACGCGAACACCCCGTGATTGTGCCAACCTGGATGCGCCTCCTTGCCATAGCGCTCATATACCTTTTCTCCAGCGGTAAATACGCCGGGACCGAGGTCTCCAAACAGGGAGCGGTAGACACGATCCTCTCGATCTGTCCACAACGCTTCGAACCAATCACTGAACACCGGGTCACTCATTATGGGCACGTCCAAACTACCACAGGTTGGAACGATGACTACAACGCGGTATCCGTGAGAGCAATGAAACGGCAGGACAAGGCAGCACGCATCCAGGCGATCCTCGACGAACGCTTCCCCAAGCCAGCGATCCCGCTCGACCACGACGACCCGTTCACGCTACTGGTGGCGGTGCTTCTCTCGGCTCAATGCACCGATGTCCGGGTCAACCAGGTGACGCCGGCGTTATTCGCGAGGGCGCACACTCCAGAGTTGATGGTCGATGTGCCAGTCGCAGAAATTCGCACGATCATTCGCCCATGTGGGCTCTCGCCGCAGAAAGCCAAGGCGATCTCCGGGTTGTCGCGCCTCCTGCTCGACGACCACGACGGCGAAGTGCCAAAGACCCTGGCCGAACTGGAGAAGCTACCGGGAGTCGGCCACAAAACGGCGAGCGTGGTCATGGCGCAGGCATTCGGCGTGCCCTCGATGCCGGTCGACACGCACATCCATCGCTGCGCATGGCGCTGGGGATTGAGCAACGGCAAGAGTGTCGAGCAGACCGAACGCGATTTGGTGCGCACGTTCCCGAAGGAGCGATGGAACGAACTGCACCTGCAGTTCATCTGGTTCGGGCGCACGACGTGCCCGGCGATGCGTCACGATCCGGAAGTGTGCACGATTTGCTCGTGGGCGATGAGCAAGGCGCGGCGAGCGGAAGAAAAGCGCAGGCGCGCGCGCTAGCCGAGAACGAACGTCAGAACGATACGCGCCTGGGCTTACTGCGACGGCACGCATCAGCTTCGAATCATCGCATGCGCGTCGCGGTGTAGTCCGGCCCGACGATCTGCGTCAGCTAAGCATCCCTTGGATCGTGACCTTATACGAGATGCGTCAAGTGACTCGGGCCGCGACTCATGCGGACTTCGACTTAGACAAAGACTTCTTAGTCTTCTTCGCGGCCTTCTTGGCCTTTCTCGCCACCGGCTTCTTCGCGGTCTTCTTCGCCGGCTTCTTCGCCGGCTTCTTCGCGGTCTTCTTCGCGACTGGCTTGGCACCGCGCCGTCGCGACTTCGAGCGTGGCGCTCCCCCACCACCGAAGACGATGTCGAACACCTCATCAAAATGCTCGACGAAGTAGATCTTCAAACCGCGCACCAACTCGCGCTTCAGTTCCTTGGCATCTGGTTCGTTACCCTTCGGCAACAGCACGCGTTGCAGGCCAAAGTTCTTCGCCGCGAGAACCTTCTCGCGCACGCCACCAATCGGTAGCACTTCACCAACAACCGTCAACTCGCCGGTCATCGCGATATCGGTCGGCACAGGCTGATCAGTCAACGATGACAAGAACGCGCAAGCGATCGCAATGCCAGCCGACGGTCCATCCTTCGGGATCGCACCGCTCGGGAAGTGCAAGTGCAGGTTGCTGTTGTCGAGGCGCGCCAGGTCGATTCCGAAACGCTTGTGGCGACTGCGCAGATAGCTCAAAGCCACGCGCGCCGACTCACTCATGACATCGCCAAGGCTGCCGGTCAACTGTAACGTAGGCTTGCCCTGACTGCGCACCGCCTCGATGTAAAGCACATCGCCGCCGAAGGGCGTCCACGCCAGGCCTTGCACAACGCCAGGCAAGCGCTTCTTACGGCGTTCGTCCGCCTTGAAGCGGGCCCGACCGAGCAAGTGCTCCATCTCCGACAGACTCAGGCGCGCCGGGCCCTTCTTGCCGCGGGCGACTTGGCGCGCGACCTTGCGGCACAAACGGCTAATGACTTTATCGAGGCCGCGCACGCCCGCTTCGCGCGTGTAGTTCGGCACGATACGCTGCCAGACAGGCAGGGTGATCGACAGGTTGCTGCTCGTCAGTCCGTGCCGTTCGATCTGCTTGGGCAACAGGTGACGACGAGCAATCTCGACCTTCTCCTCGACCAAGTAGCCGGGAATCTCAAGGATCTCCATGCGATCCCGCAGCGGTTCAGGGATCGCCGACAAGACGTTCGCGGTCGCCAAGAACATGACCTTCGACAAGTCGAACGGCACGTCGAGATAGTGGTCCTGAAAGTTGTGGTTCTGCTCGGGATCGAGCACCTCGAGCAACGCCGAACTCGGGTCACCGCGGAAGTCGCTGCCGAGTTTATCGATCTCATCGAGCAGCATCACCGGATTGTTGCTGCCGCAAGTCTTCAGGCCTTGCAGGATGCGACCCGGCAACGCACCGACATAGGTGCGCCGATGCCCCTTGATCTCCGCTTCGTCGCGCATGCCGCCCAACGAGAAGCGGAAGAACTTGCGACCCATCGCGCGCGCAATGCTCCGGCCGAGACTCGTCTTGCCGACGCCGGGAGGACCGCTGAAGCACAGGATCGACCCGCCCTGGCCCGGACGCAATTTACGCACGGCGAGGAACTCGAGAATGCGTTCTTTAACCTCATCGAGGCCGTAGTGGTCGTCGCGCAGAACGCGGCCCGCGCGGGCCAGGTCAGTATGATCCCGGGTTGACTTCGACCACGGCAATGCCACCAACCAGTCGAGGTAGTTGCGGATGACGCTGTATTCCCCTGATTCCACCGGGGTCGTTTGCAAACGGGTCAGTTCTTCGTCGGCCCGACTCTTGGCGTCGTCGGGCATGTTGGCGTCGGCAACGGCCTTCGTAAGACGCGCCAATTCCATCGCACGTGGATCCTCTTCTTCGCCGAGTTCGCGACGAATGATCTTCAGTTGCTCGCGCAGGAAATAGTCCTTCTGCGCCTTCTCTGCCTTCTGCCGCATCTCTTCTTGGATCTTCTGGTCGAGCGCCGCTAACTCGCTCTCGGCCATCGCAAACTGCAGTGCGAGTTCGCAGCGCTTGCCGACATCTGCTTCCGCCAGCAGACGCTGGCGATCCACGACCTTGCGTACAATGCCCGCCGAGAAGTCAGCTAGCTGGCCGGGATCTTCGACATTGAGCAACGCCGTTGCGAAGCCTGGGTCGACGTGCTCTTGCAGCGCCGCGAGTTCCTGCAGTTGCTTTTGCAACAAGCGGAACAACGACTCCGCGCGATCTCCCTGCGCCGGGATCTCAACCAACTGCTTCACGCGAACGACCAGGTGCGGTTGCTCGCGTATGACCTTGACGCGCTTGGCGCGGCGCGCCCCTTGCGTCATCGCCGACATAGTGCCGTCCGGCAGCTTCAGGGTTTTGACGATGCGCGTAATCACGCCGACCTCGTGCAACTCGGCGATCTTCTTGACCTCGGCCTCCGGGTCACGTTGAAGCACCAAGAACACGTAGCCGTTGTGCGCTTCAGCCTTGGCGACGACGTCCTTCGCCTGCTGCGAATCGAGCAGCAGCGGCATCATCAGGTTCGGGAACGGCACCGACTTCTGCAGCGGGAACGCGAACATCGTGTCAGGCAGCGTGTCCTGCACGACGACGGAGTTATGGCTCTTGCCGTCGTCAATCACCAACGATGGTCCGTCGTGATCACCGGCCTTCTCGCCGAAGAAGATGTCTTCGTCGGAAACACTGCCGCCAGAATTATCGTCACCCGAGTCACCGGAGTCGCCCGAGTCACCGGAGTCGCCCGAGTCGCCAGAGTCGCCCGAGTCACCGGATCCTGGGGCATCGGCATCTGGGCCTCCAGTTCCTGAGTTATCGGTCGTGCCATCGCCAAACGCATCGCTGCCGCCGCTCGCTCCATCGGAGTTGCCCGAACCGGATCCGGCTTCGCTGAAGACATTCGACTGGCCCGCATCGGCCGACCCACCATCCGTGGGGATTCCGTCGGGATCTGCGTCACGATCATTGGGGCGGCCGTCGAGCATGCTGATCGTTGTAGACCACGCTCGGCAAAAAACGAGTGCAACCGCAAGAGTGCTTGCCTAGTACCGCCCTAGTGCGGGCCGACTTCGCCCCAATTGGCGGCTAGCCAAGCAATCCTGGCCGTCGCCGGCAAACAAACTCTCAGTACAAAAATGTGGGCGCATGGACCATTCGCGTGACACCACGCGTTCCACACCATCGTTCCTGCCTGCCCCAAGTATTCGGAACGACGGCACGGGACAAAATGACCCATGCGCCCTGTAAAGATGCGGATGCATGGCCCGCGCAACACACGCGAAAGGCTCAGGTCGACCTTGCCTGCCCCAAGTAAATAGGTCGGCCCGAGACTGTTTGACACCCATGCATCCGCGGCAAAGAGACGACGCCCAAGCGTCGATCCTCACCGTAGACTGTTGAACTGTTAAAGAACGTGTGTTGCTACGAGCGGACTACGTCGGACTACACAGCCCGACATGAAATCACTTCGATGACAACACCCGGATGCGCACCACAACTCCATCTACCTGACGATCCGTGTCGAGATAACCAATGTGGCGCTTCGGAAGAGAAGAAAGATCAACGCCATGCAGCGCCGACGTGATGCGTTGAAACAGCGGATCGAGATCGAGGTCAAACAGACCTGCGACGCGGTCACCGCCAATCGCTTTAATTGCTTTGCCCGCGATTTGATCGCGACGACTGCGTGGCTTGCTGCGACGCAGTTCTTGATGCACTTGCACGAGCGTGTCTTGGTCTTCGGCAAGCAAGACGGAGTCGCCGCTAACGCATACGTAGGCGGACAACTGGCCCTTCTTGCCGTGTAGATGGATGACGTCCGTAAGGCGCTTACCCTTGGCATCCTTGACCGTGAGGAACTCACCAAAAGTCGTCTTGGTGACCACTCGACGCATGTCGCTGAAGAGGTCTTCGGCGGCGGTGCGACTGTTGGCACGCACGCTATAAACAGGGGACACCGAAGCGACGGCAATGTCGCCACCGGCCGCTGTTTCTTTAGAGGCTTCGTTGGTGCTGTTCGCGCTACTAGCAGCAGGATCGAAATGCAACTGCACCGTGCCGCGCGAGGCCAACCGAGCGAGCACGTTGCGCTCGTAGCTCAAGCCAAACGTGCTATACGCATCACGCAGGTCCCAGACCATGCACGCGCTACGCGGGGAACAGTCGGCAACAGCCGCCAAGTCCACGGAAAGAACCATTCCACCCAACCCCGAGCGCGGCAATTCGCGCAGCAAGGTCTTGGCGGAGACCGGTTCGGTCGCGGCAAACCAACCATCGATGCCGGCACCCTCTTGCTGACCAACAACACCACGGCCAACAACACCACGGCCAGCAGCACCACGGCCAGCAGCAGCATTCGAAAGCTCAAAGTCGAGCAACAACGTCGCTGCGAAATCCTGCTTAGCAGGTGCCAGCGTCATCATGACCGAGCGGGCAGATCCGAGCCCACTGGAGTTCAACAACTGAGTTGGCACACTACCTAGGTAGGACTCCAGCCGACGGCCAAGTCGCTGCCAATCACCGTAGGCGATCAACGAACCTGCCGGCACATCCAGGCGCTTGCGGAGCGCGTTAAAGCGTGGGTCGGATGACAACACTTTTCGAGCCGGCTGCACGCCGGTCCGGTTGGGTACTGGCACGAGCACTTCGCGCATTGCTAAAGTGTCGTTGGCGACAACGAGGTCGTTGCCGATCAATGCGATTTCGACGACGTCGCCGGCTCCAGGGCGCCGCCCACGACTGCTCGAAGGCATCGTGTAGGTTTGGTGACCGCCGAGTTGACGGTACGGCACCGCGACGCTAGCAGCACCTTCGAGACTGAGACGCAACGCGTTGGCAGCGTCTTGGCGGAGGCGCGCGCGAAGCACCAACAACGGCTGGCCCTTGCGAGCCACGATGCCCGTCATCGCCAACTCGAGTTCGCTAGCACCGCGTCGCAACATGCTGCGCACGAGCGACAGCGACTGACGCGAACTGCTTTGAGCAGCGGCAGCATCGCCACCACCAAAGATCGCATCAAGCGAAGGGTCGGCGAGCAGCTTCTGAACGGTGCTGCCGCTCTTACCATCGCTTCCGATTACATCGCTTCCGAGGGCAGCGCCGTCGAGAGCGACGTATGCGTAAGGCGCCTCAATGCAGTCAAGCAACTTCGGCGCGCCCTTAACGGCCTGCCCAGATGCCTGCCCAAGCAACGGCAACGCCAGCAACTGAACCAAAAGGCCCGCGCCAAGCATCTGCTTCGTTGTGGTGAGTCGCCGCATCGTGGCAGGGACTAGAGCAATCGCGGTGCCAAACTGGTACATATCTCTAAAGCTATATTTTACTTGATGTTAAGCACAAGGAAGCCACCGGCACGGCGTGCGCTGGCCGCCCACGTGTGCGGAATCCGCACACATCTGGCAACCCGCCCATGCCGGGACAAGGCCTACGACTGCTGGCGATTGGCCAACTTGTCATAGAGCGTGCGCCGCCCGATCCCCAACAAGCGAGCGGCCTCCGCCTTGTTGCCCCCGGCCTGTTCCAGGGCCCGATCGATCGCCCACTGCTCCAACTGGGCCAAGTCGGTTGGCGCGGCTTGCGTGGCCGGCAACTCATCTGCCGGCGACAACCACTGCGCCTTTAGTGCCGCCCCGTCAGCCAACGCCCACACCCGCTGCAACTCGTTGCGCAACTGCCGGACGTTGCCGGGCCACGAACGCGCGCGCAATGCCGCCACGAAGTCCTCCGATAGTTCTGGAGTCGGAACCCCCTGCTCCGCCGCGAACTGGGCCACAAAGTGCTGCGCCAACGCGACTAGGTCGTCACTGCGCTCACGCAACGGCGGCAGATGCAAGGTGACCACCGCAAGTCGGAAGTAGAGATCTTCGCGCAGGCGGCCATCGGCGATCGCTGCGCGTGGATCCCGATTGCTTGCCGCGATTACGCGCACATCAATCGCAAACTCGCGATCGCTGCCGACCGGCCGCACTTTGCGTTCTGCCAGTGCGCGCAACAACTTGGCCTGAAGTTCGAGATCCATCTCGGTGACTTCATCCAAGAACAGCGTACCGCCCGCGGCTTTACGCAACAGGCCCGGCCGCTCGCGATCGGCACCGGTGAACGCGCCCTTGACGTGGCCAAACAACTCGCTTGCCAGCAACTCACCCTGAATCGCCGCTACATTGATGCCGACAAACTGACCGCGTCGCCGCGCGCTCGACGTGTGCAGCGTGCGCGCAGCCACTTCCTTGCCAGTGCCGCTTTCGCCAGTCAACAACACTGGCAGGTCAGTATCGGCGACACGATCTAACACATGCAACGTGCGCAGCAGCGCCTTGGAGTTGCCGATCATCGCCGGCATAGCATTGCGCAATTCGTTCCGGCCGGGAACCGGCTCGGCATCCGACAACACGCGCGCTTGCGCTGCGACTGTGGCACGCAAACCGGCGTTCTGTTCGGTCAACTGCTCCGCCTGCTGACGATTCTCAGCGATCAGTCCGTGCAGGTGCAGCACGATCGCGCCTTGATCGGCGAACGCCATCAACCACGGCAGATCGTCTTCGCCGAAGGCTCCAGACTGGAACCGGTGATCGAGATATAGAAGCCCGAGCACCTGGTCGCCGACGCGCAACGGCATGCACAGAACAGAACGCAAGCGCAGGTCGGCAACGCTCTGAGATGCGGTCAAGAGGTCGGTTTGCGCGTCTTCGCTGTAAAGACCTTCGCCTTGCTCAAGCACACGCTGCGCAATCGTCAGCGACAGTTTGCGATCAGGATTTGCAACCGGTTCGCGATCGAGACTGCGCGCAACTTCAACCCGAAATCCCGGTGCCTCTTCGGCACGCGCAATCAAGAAGCCGCGCTCGGCGCCAAATAAGCGCACGGACTCGTCGACGAGCACCGTCAACACCGCAGCGCGACTGTTTGCGGTCGCGAGTTGACGATTCAGCCCAAGGATCGCGAGCCAGCGTTGACGCTCGCCATCGCCCCCGTCACCGCGCAATCTAGCAAGGAAGTTTGTCCAACGTGCCATGCGCGATCAGCCCCCGATGGCCTCGTGCAAGGCGCGCACCACCATCCCCTCGGCGTGGTGTTCATGGCGAGCAAGGCCACCGTGCGAGCCGATCGCCTGATGCAATACGTCTTCGAGGTCTGTCACGGGGACATCGACAAGCACTTCGGCAGCCAACGCAGCAATCGCCATCGATGCCGGACAACCGTCCGCACGCCAGCGCACCTCACGCACCACCCCCCCCGCATGCTGCACACTCAATTGCACGCGGTCGCCACAGATCGGGTGCTCAGCAAAGCCACTGCCGACGTCCTCACCAGTGAGTTCGCCGACGCCAAAGCCGCGCTCGAGCACGACCTTCAGGGCTGCCGTCACCATGACGTGACGACGTTAACCGCGATCCACGATCGGCGATGGTGGCTGGTCCTGCGGTTCGGCAATCGGCCCCGCGCGGTTCAGCCACATGAACTCATCCGCCAAGATCCTGCACGAACTGAGCGATAGAGCGAACAGTAGGAGCGTCGCACGGCCCAAGATCGTGATGCAGTTCTTGGCCTGCACGGAAGTGGGTTCGCCGGTGCGGCACTCACTGCGGGTGGGATTTCGCGTCATAACTAGATCTCGCGTTGCAACAGTTGCGCGAACGACTCGCGCCGACAAACCAAACGTGCTTGCTCGCCATCGACGAGCACCTCGGCTGGACGACATCGAGAATTGTAGTTCGATGCCATGCTGGCACCGTACGCTCCCGTCGCCAACACCGCCAGCAGGTCTCCGCGTTGACACCTCGGTAAACTGCGGGCGCGACCGAGGAAGTCGCCGGTCTCGCAGACCGGACCGACCACGTCGACCGTGCGCATTTCCGCGTCGGGACGCGATAACACCGGCACGATGGGATGCTCCGCCTGGTAAAGAGCAGGACGCATTAGGTCGTTCATCGCCGCATCGACAAGCAGGAACTTCGCGCGACCCTGCAACTTCTCCCCTAGTACAGAGGTCACCAAGATGCCTGCATCACCGACGATGAAGCGACCAGGCTCGACGACCGGTATCCAACCGCGCTCTTGCAGGCGCGGCAGTAGGGCCGCAGCAACCGCAGCGACATCGAGCGGATCACCTTCGCCGTAACTAATGCCGAAGCCACCACCAAGGTCGTAGTAGCGGACGCCGTCGCTGCGCTTCGCATCGCCATCGACGAACGCGGCAACCCGCTCGAAGGCCTGCACATACGGACCGACGGCGCGTAACTGACTGCCAAGATGCACGTGGTATCCGACCAACGACAACCAGGGGTTGGCGACAATCTCGTCGACAACGGCCGCGGCCCGATCGATCGCGACGCCAAACTTGTTCTCGTCTTTGCCGGTACTGATGTAGGCGTGGGTGTTGGCCTCGACATTGGGATTGAGCCGCAAGGCCACCGCAACCGGCTTGCCAGCAGCCTCGCCCGCGGCAGCCAACAGCGGTAACTCGTACGGAGACTCGACGTTGAAGAACAACAACCCCGCCGCGACCGCCGCTTCAATCTCCCACCGCTGCTTGCCAACCCCAGCGAACACCGCTTGGTCTGTCGGTAAGCAGGCCACAGCCAGACGTTCGAGTTCGCCGCCGCTGACGAGGTCAAAGCCACAGCCCGCTTCGTGCAGCAACCGCAAGACGCTCAGATTGGGGTTCGCCTTGACCGCGTAGCAGATTCGCGCTGTATCACCGAACGCCACACGCACCCGCTTGGCACGTTCTCGGATGGTCGCCG
Organism: uncultured bacterium; assembly: GCA_937906475.1. Classification (GTDB taxonomy): domain Bacteria; phylum Planctomycetota; class UBA1135; order UBA1135; family UBA2386. Next base: position 12,316 of record CALCZA010000054.1, on the reverse strand, counting down.
CGCTGTAGATATACAGTGGGCTGCCGAAGCGCTCGACCAGTTCGCGAACCGGAACCTGCTCGCAGTGAAGTTCCCCGCCGTGCAGGTAGAAGTCAGGAGACCCGGATCCCGGGCACTGCGCGCGCTCAGCCATCAGGACGTTGCCGCGCGCTAGACGGCCGTCGCCGGGAACTGCTGCTTCAGTCGATCGAGAACCGCCACGTGGATTTGACAGATCCGCGATGCCGACAAATGCAGACGCTGGGCAACCTGTCGCCCCGTCAAACCATCGAGGTAGTGCAACTTCAGCACCTTCCACTCGATCGGCGCTAGCTGCTTGCGGACTTGGTCCACAAGTTCTTGCCGGGAGAGGATGTCGATCGGCGATTCAATCGCGTCGTCGGGCAGATGATCGAACTCATCTTCATCGGCATCCGACTCGCGCCAGTGCACCGAACGCATCACCTTGGACTCCGGGCAGCGAATCAATGCCTCCTCGGTGATGCCTAAGGCCTCCGCCAGCTCGGTGCTGGTCGGTTCACGTTCGAGTTGCATCCGCAATCTGGCGCTCGCCGCGTCGCGGTTGCGCACCTGCCGGCGGAACAACCGCGGCAAGAAATCCAAGTGACGCAACTCATCGAGCATCGCTCCGCGCACCCGAATCCGCATAAACGACTCGAATGAGTCGCAGCGTTCAGGCCGATAGGATCCGATGGCTTGCATCAATCCCCACATGCCGGCATGCGCAAGATCTTGCACATCGACACTGCGAGGAAGCTTGGCGACGAGAGCAAATGCCATCGCGTCGACAGCGGCACGATGACGCTCGACGACTTCGTCGAGAATCGCACCAGAACGGCGTAATCGATAACGATCGATTAACTGCTCGGTTGTGGCGTTCACCGGCACTCGCTTGCGCGATCGCACCGAAGATTCACCTGCAGCGGGTTTGCCTACCATGTAGTACCTGTCACTGAGACTGATTCGACGAGTGTTGTACGAACCAGGCTCGCGATCCGAACGCCGCGCGTGATGGTTTCGAGCTAGAACCAAGAGGCCTAGCACCGAGGTTGCTGTGCACACATGCGAGTAGCTTCGCTTGCCAACAAACTGTTGGGCAACTCGATGCTGATAGCTCGTGTTGCATCACGAAGAGTGAATGCGACACGTGTCATGGAAGTGCGGACAACGACCGTCACGCGAATTGCAAAGATGCGAACGCCCGTACGGTATCACGAACACTACATGCGGTGCAACGTCGTGTTGTGTTTGTCAACGCAACTCAAGAGTCGACTGCGCGCACTGTCAATTGCAGTCGCTGCATGATCGCACGCTCTGCATCACGCATGCGACGTCGGTCATCGTCATCAATGTCGTCAAACCCAACCGTGTGCAGCACTCCATGCACAATGTAGAGCGCGACCTCTGCTTCGACTGCGTGACCTGCCTCGATCGCAACGCGCTGCGCAGTTTCCACACTGACAACAAGCTCTGATCCGTAGTCCATTTCGAACGAGATCACGTCGGTCGGTGACGGATCACCAAGGAACTGTTCATGCAACTCAGCGATCTCTTTGTCGTCGGTCAACAGCAGCGACACTTCGAGCCCAGGGCGTTCGACGTAGTCGCGCACAGCTGCCACAACCCGTTCGACCAACGCGCGTTCCGTATGCGGGCGGAATCGATCAGTGATCTCAAGCATGATCAATCTGGGCTGCGGGACTGCTGCTCACGGTCGAACTTTTCGTATGCCGTCACGATGCGGCCAACGACTTTGTGACGCACCACGTCGGCCACGCCAAGGCGCGCGATGCCAACACCCTCGACGTCCTGCAAGCGATGTAACGCGTCGCCGAGTCCCGAACGAATGTTGCCTGGCAAGTCGACCTGCGACGGGTCACCAGTCACAACCATGCGAGAACTTTCCCCAAGACGAGTGAGGAACATCAGCATCTGTTGCACCGTCGTATTCTGTGCCTCGTCGAGGATCACGAACGCCTGGTTGAGGGTTCGCCCGCGCATGTACGCGAGAGGACAAACTTCGACAACTTCGCTCTCCAACCAACGATTTCGCGTCCTGGGATCGAGCAAGTCCGAAAGGGCGTCGTGCATCGGCCGCAGATACGGGTCGATCTTGGCTTGGTAATCACCCGGCAAGAAGCCGAGTTTCTCGCCCGCTTCGACAGCCGGTCGCACCAACACGAGGCGCTGCACGCCGCCTTCCTTCATCGCTTCGATCGCCTTGGCAACCGCAAGGTAGGTCTTGCCGGTGCCCGCCGGACCGACGCCGAATACGACGTCGTTCTTATCGATCATGTCGAGGTAGGCCTGCTGGCCCTCGGTGCGGGCGCGCACGACACCGGAACCCGTCGGACGCACCGGGCGCTCGTGCTCGGTGCCACCATCGGCACTCATCATGCCGAGCGTCTTGCGCAACTCGGTCGCGACGTCCTGAGTGCTGACCTTATGGCCAATGCGCATGCGCCGCAGACACTCCTCGAGCACGGACTGCACCACGGTCGTGTGCTCCGCATCGCCGAGCAAACGCAAACCACCGGCGCGCGCCAGCACGCTGACGCCATGTAGCTCGCGGATCAACCGGGCATTGCAGTCCAACGGACCTAGCAGCGTGCGTGCTTCGTCAACCGACTGCACTGGGATATTGATATCCGCGTCACTCATTGCTTCCGAGTCTAAGCGGAAGCGCACGGAATCAAACTGCCCCCCAGGAATGATCGCAAGCCCTGCGCCTACAGATCCATCGCCAGTTGAGGTGGTATGCCACCGGGGAGGTAGCATGCGGCTCCCCCACAACCACGACGCCATGCACAACTCGTTCCGCTGGTCTTCCGCCCTAAAGTTCTCCGTCATCACTACGGTGTTGGCTTCGCTGCTCGCCGCCCAGGACGCGGCGCCGGCTCCGGACCGACCTGAGGGCGAAGGCGAAGGTCCGTTCAGTCGCCTGATCTTGCGCGGCGCAATCGTCATCGACGGCACCGGCGCGCCACCGCGCGGCCCGATGAACATCACGGTCAGCGGCAATCGCATTACGGCCGTCGGTGGTCCATCACTGAAGCCCGACCGCGTCATCGATTGCCGTGGCATGTATTTGATGCCCGGCTTCGTCGACATGCACGCGCACTGCGGCGGCAAGACCAAGGCACCCGAAGCGGAGTATGTCTACAAGCTGTGGCTGGCCCACGGCGTCACCACGGTGCGCGGGGTGCCGCTCGGCAGCCACGCGTGGACCAAGCGCGAACAAACACGCAGCGCCGCGAACGAAATCACCGCACCGCGTATCTTCAACTACCAGCGGCCGCGCGTGCACACGCCAGAAGATGCGCGCAAGTGGGTCGCGCGCATGGCCAAGGACGGCATCGACGGCCTCAAACTCGGCGCCTACGAACCAGAGGTGATGCAGGCTCTGCTCGTGTCCGCGCGCATGCATGAACTCGGCACCGTCGCCCACCTGGCCCAGCTCGGCGTGGCCCAGATGAACGCGCTCGACGCGGCGCGGCTCGGGCTCGACACGGTGACGCATTACTACGGTCACTTCGAGGCACTGTTGAAGGACTACGTCGTGCAGCCGTGGCCGGTCGACATGAACTACTCAGATGAGCAGTATCGCTTCGGCCAGGTCGCACGACTGTGGGACAAGATCCATCCTCCAGGCAGCCCAGAGTGGCAGGCGTATCTGAAGGAGCACATCGAACTCGGCACGGTGTTCGATCCGACGATGACGATCTACTCGGCCGGCCGCGACTTGATGCGGGCGCGCACGGCGGAGTGGCACGACGAATACACGCTGCCGTCGCTAATGGACTTCTTCTCGCCGAGTCGCAAGCGGCACGGTTCGTTCTGGTTCTACTGGACAACCGAGGACGAAATCGCGTGGCGCAACTTCTACCACGTGTGGATGCGGTTGGTGAACGACTACAAGAAGCTCGGCGGGCGCATCACGTGCGGTTCGGATTCGGGCTTCATCTACAAGACGTATGGCTTTGGCTACATCGAGGAACTCGAGTTGCTGCAAGAAGCGGGCTTCCATCCGCTTGAAGTCTTGCAGTGCGCGACGATGAACGGCGCCAAGACCCTGATGGAACCGACGGGCAAGCGGCCTGAGTTCGGCACGATCAAGAAGGGCATGCTCGCCGACATGATCTTGGTCGAGCGCAACCCGCTGAAGAACCTGAAGGTGCTCTACGGCACGGGCGCGGTCGAACTCGACGACGAAACCGACCAGGTCAGGCGCGTCGGTGGCGTTCGCTACACGATCAAGGACGGCATCGTCTACGACGCCAAGCGATTACTGGCGGACGTCGCCGCGATGGTGCAGAAGCAAAAAGATGAGCGTGCAAAGGCCGTCAAGGCCCGGTAACCGCTACCGCCGGAAGCCGCCAAGGGCTTCAAAGAACACCGGGTCGAGCATCTTCATCATGTCGCGCGCTTCCGGATCCGAGTTGCCGTAAGCGGTCAGCCCAGTGATGTCGAGCAACGGCATGAAGCGCTCGGCGAAGTTCGCACCAAAGTTGGCCGAGTGCACCTTGTAGGCAGCGGTATCCGCGAACAGTTCGTGGATGTGACACGTCTTGCCGTCGGCGCCGAGATACCACTCGTAGACCATCGTGCCGGATTCCTGCTTGGTCGCCGCGACCATCTCGGCCATGAGCGTGGCGAAGGCTTCTTGCTGGCCATCCTTGATCGTCAACTGCAGGTTGTAGAAGACGGGTGAACTACCAGCGGCGACAAGGTCGTGCGTCGGCGAGGCACAGGAGGCGAACAACGTCAACGCGAGGCACAACGAACTCAGGACGGAGGCTTTCATACGTTAGATGTAGCCCGACACGCGGCGACAAGCGACGTTCCTGCGCGAACCGCGGCGAATCTCAGCGCGGTGCGACCAGATCGGCGACGTCTTCACCGATCACCGGGCCAAACTTGAAGCCGTGACCGCTGCAGGCCGCGACGGCAATGATGCGCGGATCCATGTCGCTGCGCACGACGTGCAGTTCTTCGTTTGGCGCAACTGCATACATGCAGTTCTCGGACGACAGCACGGCTTCGAACGGCGCGGTTAGCCGCTGACGCGCCAACTCTTCCAGCGGACCTGGATCGATCGGTTCGGGCAACGCATTCGCGTCATCCGGCAAACCAAGCGTACGATGATGCGCGAGTTTGAGGCCGGGCCGGCCAAACTGCGGCAGACCATAGACAAAGTCGGCGGCGGTCTTCCCGATGCGGCACCAAACGGGGAACGTGCCAACCTGTGTGGTTGCTGGCGGTGCTGCGACTTGCACGTAGCCAACCTGTTGCCGAATCGCCCGCAATGGCGCGCGCCACTCTGGCAGCAACTCGCCCAACCAGGCACCGGTGGCGACCACTACGGCGCGAGCGCATCGTTTTTCGAGCGACGTTTCGACGGTGATCGCGGCAGCATCGGCCTGCAAACGCATCGCCGCCTCGCCATAGACGATCTCGACCCCGTTATCGTGCAACCATTCACGCAGTCCGGTCATCGCTTCTTCGGCAGCCAACACGCCAGCCGTGTGGTCAAGCATGACCGCATCACCAGCCTCGAATCGCAACAAGGGGAACGCACGAACTGCGGCAGCCACATCGATCTGCTCGACCTGAACCCCGGCCCCCAACGTCGCGGCCATAAACTCAGCGAACAGACCTTCCGGCGGGCCAAAGAACACGCCCGGTGTTGCGTGCACAAACTGTCGGCCAAGCATCGCCGACAACAACGGCCAACCGCTGCGCCGCGCCTGCTGCGCCAACCGCACGTATTTTCGTTCATGGTAGGACGACCGCGTGATGCGCGCCGCACCATGCGAGCCACCACGATCATGTCCTTTCTCAAACCGATCGAGTACCACGACATCACGCCCCCGCCGCCGCAAAGCAAACGCCGAGCACAGCCCGTGAATGCCACCGCCAACAACCAGTACGTCATGCATGTTCGTATGGTCCAGGCACCGCACGGACACCTAGGTGAGTAGGATTAGGACTACGAACCAGGCGCAGAAAGAGAACAGGAGGCTGTCGACGAGGTCGAGGATGCCGCCGTGCGCGGGGAGCAGGTTGGAACTGTCCTTGGCGTTGCAGCGGCGCTTCAGCAGGGACTCGATCAGGTCGCCGGTTTGGGTAGTGAAGTTCAGAACAACACCGGCCACCAGCGCACCCCAGACGGGAAGGTCGACCACCCCGTGCAACATCGGGCCATTGAGGAAATAGGCGAGCGCAACCGAAGTGGCCAAGCTACCGAGTGCGCCCTCGATGGTCTTGCCGGGGCTAATGTGCGGGATCAGTTTGTGCTTACCGAACAGGCGGCCGAAGCAGTAGCCACCGATGTCACCGCCCTTGCAGATCAACACGACGTAGAGCATCGACGGCAAGCAACGGAAGCAAATGCCCATCGCCAGGTACATCGGCCACGCGACCATGATGAACCCTAGCAGGGTGGCGCCTTGGCGTTCGAGTCCGTGATGCATGTCACCGCGGCCGAGAGAGCGTAAGGCCAGCGGGAACAACAGCAGCAGCGTGCCAATAACCAGCGGGTAGAGTTCGCGGTCGAGGTCAATCCAACCGAAGGCAAACGCGCTGCCGAGCAAGATCGCGGTGGCGACGACCAGCGTTCGCTTGCCTACGGCAAAGCCGCCGCCACGCAGCAAATTGGCAAACTCCCACGCGCCGCCGACACCGAGCAAACCTAGCAAACCGGCAGACAAGGCGCCCGACTTGAGGCCGAGGGTGCCCGACACGTCGAGCCAGTAGATGACTGCGATGATCGTGAGCATCGTCGGCGCAAGCACCGCACGCGTCTTCAAATCACTCATTAGAGCACCTTTCCGAACTTGCGTTCGCGACGACCGTAATCACGGAAGGCCTCGTGCAGTTGGTCCTTGCCGAAATCCGGCCAACAGATGTCGTGCACGTAGATCTCCGAGTAACTGACCTGCCACAGCAGGAAGTTGCTGATGCGCATTTCCCCCGCCGTTCGGATCAGAACATCCGGATCCGGTAGCGAGGGTTGGTAGAGAGCATCGTGAATGGACTGTTCGTCGATCGCTTCGGGAGCGAGTTCCCCCGCCTGCACGCGCTTGGCGAGCTTCTGGGTCGCGTCGACCAACTCTTGGCGGCCACCGTAACTGATCGCCAAGCTTAGCTGCATGCCATCGTTGCTGGCCGTCAACGCAATGGTCTCGTCGAGCAATTCGAGCACATCGGGAGCCAGACGGGCACGCCGGCCGGAGTGCAGCAGACGCACGTTGTTGTCCATCAACGTGCCGCGCTCATCGAGCAGGAAGCGCTTCAACAGCTTGAACAGCATGTTGATCTCGCGCTTCGGCCTGGCCCAGTTCTCTTCAGAGAACGCGTAGAGCACCAACGCCTCGACGCCGAGCCTAGCGCATTCGGTCACCGTCGTGCGCACCGCATCGATGCCGCGCTCATGACCGCGAATACGCTCAAAGCCGGCCTTCTTGGCCCAGCGCCCGTTGCCATCCATGATGACGGCAACGCTGCGCGGCACGATGATCTCGTCCGCAGCGCTGTTGTTAAGGCCCTTCTTCACGAATGGTCCTCGTGCTACCGCTTGATCAATTGATCGCGACCTGGGCCAACTGAGATCGTGCCAACACGCAAACCAGTGTGCTCTTCGATCGCCGTGACGTAGTTCTTGGCGTTCTGCGGCAGTGCATCGAAATCGCGCACGTCACAGATGTTCTCGTCGAAGCCAGGCATCTCGAGGAACTGTGGCTCGACCTTATCAAGGTCGAACGCAGGCAAGTTCTTGGTCAACGTGCCATCGGCCAACTTGTAGTCGACGGCGAGCTTCAGCGGGAACCCCTGCAGCACATCGAGGCTCGTCAACACGAGTTCGTGCGCGCCGGAGATGCCACCTGAGTATCGAACGGCAACCGTGTCGAACCAACCGATGCGGCGTGGTCGTCCGGTCGTCGAACCATACTCTTTGCCGGCGGCGCGCAGTTGCTCGGCAGTCTCGTCGAACAACTCCGTCGGGAACGGCCCTTCACCGACGCGCGTTGCATACGCCTTGACGATGCCAACCGTGAGCATCTCGTGCGGCGGCATCCCGGTGCCACTGTACGCGCCACCGGTGGTGGCGTGCGAACTAGTGACGAACGGGTAGGTGCCGTGCTCGAGATCGAGCAGGCATCCCTGCGCGCCTTCGAGCAGGATGCGCTTGCCTGCATTGCGAGCCTGACGCAGCACGAGGCCCGCGTCGACGATCGCCGGGCGCAGCTTTTCACCAGCAGCCACCAGTTGATCGAACGTCGCGTCGACGTCGAGCGGTGCCATGCCGGCCGGCTCGAACAGCACGTTCTTTTGCACGGCGAGTGCGGTCAGTGCTTGGCGCAGTGTGTCCGGACGGATCAGGTCGCCGACCCGCAAGCCGATGCGACCGCAGCGATCGCTGTAAGCCGGGCCAATGCCGCGACCGGTAGTCCCGATCTTGCTATTGCGGCCGGACTCGGCCAACTGATCCTGACGCTGATGCGCCTCAAGAATCACATGGGCTCGCTCGCTGACCAGCATATTGCGACCAAGCTCGATCGAGATGCCGCGCTTTTGCAGCTTCTCAATCTCCTGGCACAGATGAATCGGATCGACAACGACGCCGTTGCCAATCACATTCACGGTATGCGAGTGCACGATGCCAGATGGCACCAGGTGAAGTACGAGCTTGCCTTCGCCGGCAATCTCGGGCGGTAACACAAGGGTGTGACCAGCATTGTGGCCTCCACCAAAACGAACGACGTAGTCCGTCTCAGCGGCAAGGTAGTCAATGACTTTGCCCTTGCCTTCGTCACCCCAGAGGATGCCCACGACACAGGTTGTCGGCATGATTCAGTGCTGCGGAAAAGGGCGGCGAGCATAACGACTTGCCCCCGGAACACCACTCAAGCTTGGGAGAGACGACCATGAGCCGCACGGAATCCGACCGCACCACCGCCCTCAAGCTTCTTAGCCAATTCCAGCGCCGGATCCTGCCGGGAGCCCTGCGCCGCATTGCCAGCTGGAAAGGCATCCCGCGGCCCCTGCTGAGAGACTGGCTCGACGATGTGCTGCAGGAACTGGCGGTTGACTGCGTAGAACACGCCATGGCCATTGTCAGCATGCCCGAACGCGAACGGCACGCCCGCTGGATGCGCCATGCCGAGAGGGTCATCTACCGGCACCGCCGCCACCTGGCCCCCCAGCAACTGGCCGCCGATGAGCCGGCGCTGCCGATTAGTGCTCCCCAGGCCGAACTTACTGTGCAAATCCCACCGCTGGTGGCCCTCAACAACGGCCGCGCCAACATCACAGCCAGTGTTCGCGCCGCCGGGATCGCCCGCCGTGACCTGCGCGGCCAGCTAGATGTGCTGGCCGCGCGACTCGGCTGGGACGTCGAGCAGCAGAGTTTCTGGCAAGCGCGGGTCGTCGAGGCACTGACTGGCCTGGCCGCCGACCTGCTGCAAGAACAGGGCGCCGTGCGACTGCTCGAGCGGCGACCCGCTCCGGACGTCGATCGGCGCCAGGCTCGCCTTCACCGACTCGCCGGTCGATTCCCGGTGCAGCCAGCCACGCAGCGAGTGCGCCGCGCCTTGCGACCATGGAACCGACGCCGCTGCAGCGCTGGGATGACACCGCGGGCGCTGCTTGAGCAAGCGGTCGCGTTGCAACCGGAGTCGGTGCCGGCGTGGCTGTGGTTGTTCGAAGCATGCTGCAGCGAACGCGATCCCGGCGCCGCGCTACGCGCACTCCGCGCCGTACGTTTGGTCTGTGGCGCACCGCGTGCGGCCGTGGTCTTGGCACGTGCTCGGGTGCTCGAATTGCGCGGCAAGATCGACGCCGCTATTCGCTTACTGCGCCGCACCGCCAACCGCTGGCCGCGAAATACCGAGATCCGGCAGGCGCTCGCCATCGCGACCGACGCCTAGGTTGCAAAGAGCGGAGGACCAAGACGCACCGCGGACTGTGACAAACGCTACTTGTCGCCCGATTCTGCGGCGGCCTGCTGCCCATCCCCCACCAATTCACCCACCCCTTCGGGCTCACTAAGGGACTCACGCAGCCATTCTGCGAGTTGCCGTTCGGAGTAAGCGTCACCGCGTGCCGTGGTCCAATGCGGCAACCCAATCAGCGGCACCGCCAGCCTTCGCAGTTCGACGACGACCGCAAGTGAGGCGGGCCTAGTCACGTCGCGATAAACCGTCGCACGACGCTCGCCAGGCGGATCGGCAGTCGGCAACCATTCGGTTTCCAACCGGAAGCTCTCGACATCCGAGAACGCCAACGTGTCGTAGTGATTCAGCAACACCGCGCGGCATCGCGCAAACGCGTCGGGCGGCAGTTTGTGTGCGAGATCGAGCGGATACGCGCTGTAGCCAGCAGCCGAGCAAGACCCGACGAGAAGCAGCAACAGAACGGTTGCGCAACGCAGATCAGATCTTGCCATGGCCTCCTCCTCCCGGCGTTTCGACGATCAATACGTCGCCCTTCGCCAGGTCAAACGACGTCTTCGCCGGCAACCGCTTTTGCTTGCCGCCATGTGCAATAGACAGTCGGCCCGGCGCACCATCATGGCCGCCGGCTGACCCAGGAGGTCCGGCCTCATGCCGCTCGCCAAGGAACGCACCACGCAATGGCTCGAGCACTTCAATTTCCTTGCGCAGGCCATCGCCACCTCGGTGCTTGCCGCGACCGCCACTACCGCGCCGCACCGATAGCCCGCGAATGCGCAGCGGCGCGCGCTGTTCAAACTCTTCGATCGGCGTGTTCCGCGTGTTGGTCATGTGCGTTTGGATCGCCGACTGCCCAGCACTGTTAGCGCTCGCACCGGCCCCACCAGGCAACGTCTCGTAACTCGCGAACTCACGACCACCCTGCATCGTGCCGCCAAACGTCAAGTTGCTCATCGTGCCAGCCGAAGCCGCCGGGACGCGATCGGGCGCCGAGGAAGACAATGCACTGAGACAGATGTCCACCAGGCGCTGGCTAGTTTCGACGTTGCCGCCCGCTACCGGCGCCGGCGAACGAGGATCAACCAGACTGCCGGGACGCGTCACCAACTTCAGCAAGCGGAACAGCCCGTCGTTGGTCGGCAGGCGACCGGGACACAGGCAACGCAGCGAGTAGACACACGCGGCGAGAGCGATGCCCGGGTTGGCGTTGACACCGCCCTTTGCTTGATCGCACGTGCCGGTCCAATCGAACTCGGCGTGTTCCTGGAAGATCTGCAACTTCAGATCGATGTGCAGCTTGCCACCACCGAGGCCATCGCCATCAAGGTGGTCGTTGGCGCGATACATGCCGCTCTTCAAGGTTCGCACCAGCGCCCGACCAGCGCGCTCGGTGTAGTCCATCAACGCCGACGTCGTGCGGCGCACGGTCGACAAGCCGTGCTCGGCGACCAGTGCATGCAAGCGTTGTTCGAGTTGTGCCAGGCTGGCCTCTTGAGCCGCAAGGTCAATCAAACGTTCGTCGGCACCGCGCACGTTACGCGCCAGCAAACGCATCAAATCTTTCTGCAGGACACCGCGGCGGCGCAGGTGCACCGGCGGGATGACGAGCCCTTCGGCGAACAAGTCACGCTCGATGCCCATCGAACCCGGTGTCGCGCCGCCGATGTCCGCGTGATGCGCACGATTGACTACAAACCACTCCGGCTGACTAGCGCCTTTCGCGAACACCGGGCGAACTATGGTTACGTCAGGTAGATGGGTGCCGCCGCAGTAGGGGTCATTGAGGATCGCCACGTCGCCGGGTGCGAGTTCGAGTTCGCGACGAACGGCGTGAACCGCTTCGCCCGCGCTGCCAAGGTGCACCGGAATGTGCGCCGCCTGGGCAACTAGACGCGCTTCGCGATCGAAGACCGCAACCGAGTAGTCCGCGCGTTCGCGAATATTGGGGCTAATCGCACTCAGTCGCAGGCGCACTCCCGCCTCCTCGCAATACGCAGAGAGCAGGTGATGGAAGACCTCAAGCTTGACCGGGTCGATGGAGTTACGCGCCACACGAACATCGTCGCGTTTCGAGTCGAGCGCGCAAGGGATGCGAGCCATGTGATCGCAAAAGCATCGAGGCTGAATCAGCACCGCAGCGCCAATACAAAAGCGGCCGTACCTGGCAGCTCCATCACGGAAGCTCACCGGGCACGGCCGCTCTTGCTAGCAACTGGTGCTGAGAGGCTGTCGCTTAGCGACCGCCGCCGCCACCACCGCCGCCGCCACTGTTGCCGCCGCCGCTGTTGCCGCCGCCGCCGCCGCCTTCACGGTTTCCGCCACGGCCACCACGGCCACCGCGACCGCCGCCTTGCTCGCCGCCG
>CALCZA010000053.1 GCA_937906475.1 uncultured bacterium | reverse complement strand
TTGCTGGCGTCGCGATACGTCAGCAGCATTTCTTCGCCCGGACTGCCGTCGAACTCACCGACGTTGAGGTCGGTCAGATACCACTTTTCGTTGTCGCGTAGCTTGATCGATTCGGTTGGCTTGCGGTCGCCGACGGCCTGGTCGCTCAACTTGTCGAGGAATCCGGATACGAGTCCGAATAATCGCTCGAGGTCGAATACGGGATCTTCGTTTTCGAACAGCAGCGACCCCAACATCTTGCTGCCTTCCGTGCTGTCTAGTTTGGGGGCGGCGGGCACGTTGGGATACAGCTGTATGGCCGAGCCATCTTCAGTAACCAGCGCGAGATCGGGCTGGCCAGGATTGAGGAACTCGCCGCGCGCGGAAATGCGGGCCTTGCTGATCAGGCTGGTAAAGCGATCGATCAGTTCTTCTTGACGACTGAGCAGGGACAGCAGGGGCGGCACGCGAACCGTCACCGTGCGGCGCCATTTGGGTGTCGATTCAAAGCCGTTATCGCCACTCTTGTAGCCCACGGCGCGCACATCGATCTCGAGCGACTGCACCAGGCCAACCAGAATCGATGCGATGCCAGGTAGTTGCACTTGGAACGTCAACAAGTCGTCCGACAGGTCGTTGTCGAGATCGATGAGCATCAACTCGGTGACGTCATCGGCAACCGCTTGCGTACGCGCTTTCTTGAATTGCGGGCCACTCGAATCGCCAAGGAACGTCCAGATCTTGCGGCGATGAGCGATGACATAATCAGGGATGCCATCGGCGTTGAGGTCGCCGCGTCGCAGCAACTGGTTGTCGTTGAGCACGGCCGTTGAACCGAGGTCGAGCGCCGCCTTTGGTGTGCTGTCGACAAACTGCTTGAGGTCGACTTGGATCGGGTCTGCAAACGTGCCGTCGGCGCGCTGCATGTGGTAGGCCCGTTCGAGGCCTTTCTTGGTTAGCAAGTCCGGACGACCGTCGCCGTTGAGATCTTCGGTGTTAATCTGCGGGATTTTGATACTACCCGTCAGTTCTTGATCGAGTCCGCTGCTGCCCGTGTCAACCAATGCCGAAATCGGCACTGTGAATGGATCCATCTTGCGGAATACCGGCACGCCATCATCGCCGACTTTCTCCTGGAAGTATGGCCTCACACCATGCAGTCCGGGCAGCATCAGGTCCAGCAACCCGTCTTTGTTGAGGTCGATGACGAAGGGTGACAATTGCGGTTGGTCGACGCGCACCTTGAACTTCGCACTGCGCGATAACACGACTGGCTTGTCGGCTTTGCCGTCAATCGTCCATGGCACACACGAAGTGCGGCGCGGTGTCGCCAAGATGACTTCGGCGCCGGGCGTGGGCAACAGGTCTTCGACCGCGATCAGCGTGTGCGCTGGGTCCTTCAGCGTGATCCGGCCGCGTTGCACGAGTTGCTGGTTGTTGTCGTCGAAGCCAACGCGAATCAGTGCTGATTCGCCGATGCCTGGGTGCCAGACAAGTAGCAACTCTTGGCGACCGTCGCCATCGGTGTCAGCGAGTCGTTGCGACGTGATATCCGCGTGTTCGAACGATGCAGACTTGCGTACTTGTGCTGGCAAGGCTGTGGCCACCACTACCGCTATGCATATGGCTCTCATCGGCGGAACCTCACGTGGCGCACTTCATTGCCGGTGACGATCAAGATGTCGTCACCGATTTCGTCAGCGACCAAAAGCCGACTCTTAGGTGGCACCGGCGTGCGGGCGTCCGATGAGGCCAACTGCAGTTGCGTGTTCTTCGCGTTGAGGAAGCGGCGTTCGATGTTGCCATTGATGTGCAGCAGCACATCGCCGGCGCGCCCGCGACGGCCAGCACGCACAATTAAGAACGGGCTCTTCAAGCCTGTGTCGGTTACCAGCGGTAGCGGCCGCGACAGCATAGAAGGGGTGACGAACTTGCCGTCTTCAAAGTTGTAGATGTTGAGTTGCGCGTCGAACGATGTGGCATTCGGATTTGTTAGCGCGGCCATTGCGGACGTGCGCAGCGTCACACAAACAAGTTCGTCCTTGCCGTCGCCATCCGCGTCGACAATCTGCGGTGGGCCGGCCAGTGTCTGCATGCGCAAGCGGCTGTCAGGCTTGTCCGCCCAGGCACCGTCGCTATCGGCAAGGAATAGATCAACACGCGTTTCGACTTCACCGTTGCGTTGCGCTGACGTCGTCAGCAGCAGGTCGGCGTAACCATCGCCGTTGATGTCCGGCCATTGCACGTTGAAGGCTGGATCGATCACCTTCAGGCGGTTCTCAGATAGTGGTAACGGCTGTTCTTTTGCGGTTAGTGCGCCAGTCGCACCCTGCATCGCGGCGTGCATGCTGCCGTTGCGATACGCGACGAGATCGAGCATGCCATCACCATCGAGGTCGAGCGTGTCGCACTGCGGTGTTCGGGTCGAGGTGCGAACAAGTAGTCCCGCGACGTTTGTTGGCTTGCCGCCGCCAAGGCGCAGTTTGAAGCTGTTGTCGTCGCCAGAAACACTGCGGCCGCGCACGGCCGTGCCGACGTTGTCTTGCCAGCGCGGCAGGGTCGTGTCGGCGTGGCGTGTGAATGTAGGCTTGCCGTCGGCATGGTCTTGGAACCATACAGACCAGCCATTGGGGCGCGGCAACAGCAAGTCCGTGCGGCCATCGTTGTCGAAGTCGATTGCTGCTTGCCGCAACGGCACGATGCGTTGGGCGGCCGCGGCTGGCCAGATTAATGGGTGGCGGCCGAGCGACTTGTGGTCGCGTTCACCATCCTTCTTGGTTGTGACCAAGACGATGTGTTCGGCGTTGAGCAGGATCAGTTCGCTGCCCGGATCGCTCGTGCAATCGCAGAAGGTAAACGCAATAGCATCGCTATCAACTTCGTACGGTTCACGAGCCGGCTTCGATGAGAAAGCTGGTCCGCGAGTTTGACGCGAATGCATGCGCAGGCTGCGTTTGCCTGTCGCCGTGTGGCGACAAGCGAGTACCAGGTCCTGGCGCTTGTCGCCGTCGATGTCCGCGAGCATTGTGCCGGTGACCACGATCGATTGCGGTAGCTGAATCGTCGCAGTCTTTGGGGCCTGCGCGAGCAGTTGCGTCGTCAGTAAAAACGTTACGAGCGACGTCGGCAGAAGGGTAATCAAGACCCTTGCTCCAACAGTTGGTCCGCGTCGCCGCCGCCAAAGCCGATCAGCCACAGCAACCGGAACCGCCACGCAGCAGCCGTTGATTGGTAGTTGATCAAGCCGAGCAGAATCGACCACTCGGTGTGACCGCGGATGACTTCGTAGGAAAAGATCAAAGGCAGCGTGATCTCGGTGACGTCTTGTTCTCGATTCGATTTGGCCGCGGCAACTGTCTTTGTCTCGCCATCGCGAATGAATGTCACTTGCAGTGATTCGAGTGTTTGGTCGCGGGCTGCAGCTAACAACTCTTGCGGGTGCGTCAGTGGTTGGTTGTCGATCGACACGATCAAGTCTTTGAAGCGTAGCCCCGCCGCGCGCCATGGGCTGTGTTGCGACATGCCAACGATGACGGCGCCAGCACCCGGACCAAGGTTCGCCGTGCGTGCTTCAAACTCGGTCGCAGTGCGCACGACAATGCCGAGGTGCAGTTCTTCGCGGAACCGCTCCGCAAGCTTGCGTTCGGGTGCGCGCAGCCGCTTCACCAGAGTGAGTTCGGTTTCTGCTTCGCGTCCAGCACGATCGATAAACAACACGATCTTGGTGCCGGGTTTGGCGGTGAGCTCAAGCATGCGCCATTCACTGGGTCGGTTAACCGTCTTGGCTTCACCACCGTCGATTTTGACTTCGAGCACTAGATCGCCGGCTTGTAGTCCCGCGAGGTGCGCCGGCGAGTTCTCGATGACGCGCTCGATCTTGACCGAGTCAGGGTCTTCGAGCTTTGCGGCGAGCGTGTCGCGTGCATCGCTGAGATAGAGTCCGGAGAACGTGCCGACCGGCAACGCCAGCCGCTGTTCTTCGTCATTCGGCTCGTTGCGAAGGTCCAGCGGTTCTTCCATGTCCGCAAGAGCAGGCGATTGCTTTGGCAGATCGGGCGACAGCGAGCACGCGGTGAACATGGCGAGCAGCGCCAGATGAGATGCAATTCGCAGCATGGCGATCATGAGATGCGGAGACGGGAGACCCAGATACGCAGCAAGACGCAGGCTGCGACAAGCCATAGAACGGGTGCGTAGACGGCCTGATCAGACCAGACCCAGACTGCATCGGCGGCGCCCCGGGAAATTGCCGCCAGGTAGTTGAGTGCTGATTCATCGCGCCAGGCGATCGGGACGTGGCTGGTCAGCAACCAGCCGCCGCGTTCGCCGGCGAAGCCGCGGGCGAACTCGGGCCCCAAAACGGCAATGGCTGCAGTTGCCAATGCCAGCGCAGGCCGCTTAGCGATTGCGGATGCTGCAGCACCGAGCGTGACGATAGCGGCGAGCGGCAACGTCATTTGGGCGAGTGCCACCAGCATCGTTGGCCACACATCTGATGCGTTGGCGAGCAGGTCGCGGTCGCCGAAGCGGGTCACTTCTTCGAGGTCGCCAAAGCCAACCGTCGCCCAACTGATCGCGATGCCGGTCAAGACGGCGGCGAGCCATCCGGTCATCATCGCCGTCAGTAAGACGAACACTTTGCCAAACAGCACGTCCTTGCGGTTCACGCTGCGAATCAGCGAATTGCGCAAGGTGTCGCCGGTGAGGTCGCTGGCGATGGTTTGGCTAGCGAACCACAGCATCACGAGTGCCAGCACCGGTGTCGCCGTTTGCATGCTCTGCGCGACGGCGAGGTAGCCGCTGCCAGCATCGGCACTGAACAGTTCGCCAGCTTCGACCTTCTTCAGGCCTTCGCCAACGCGTCTACCGTAACTCGTGACCGCGAGCGCAGCGGCGGCGCATGGCAGCAACATCAATGGCAACGTCGAACGCTTGTGCAGCAGCGTCGTCAACTCGAACCCGTACGCGCGGCGGCGCGGCTTCTGGGTTGAGCCGAGGTGCGGTACGGGTGGCGTCGAGGGTTCGCTAGTTGGCGCAGCGGATTCTTGCTGTTCGGCATCCGCAGACGCCGCGTGCAGGTAGATGCGTTCGAGGGTTGCTTGCTCGGGCGCGAACGATGCGAGTTTCGTCTTCGTTGCCAATGCGCGCGTTACGTCGTCCGCCTTACGTTCGCCGAGGTTGACGAACAAGCGGTCACCATCGCGGCTTGGCTCGAGGTTCATGCCTTCGAGTTCGCGTTGCATTTCAGCTATCGGCTCGCCAGTGATCACGTGACGCACGCCAACGCGCCGGCGCAGAGAGTCGAGATCGCCTTCGATGACCATCGAACCCTCGCGTAGCACCCCGACACGATTGCACAAGCCATCGAGTTCGGCGAGTTGGTGGCTCGACAGCATGATTGCCGTGCCTTCCTCGCGCGTCAGGCGATGCAG
The DNA here is from genome assembly GCA_937906475.1 of uncultured bacterium. Lineage (GTDB taxonomy): Bacteria > Planctomycetota > UBA1135 > UBA1135 > UBA2386. The sequence goes on along the minus strand of CALCZA010000053.1, from coordinate 99,379 downwards.
TAGTGCGCGCAGGTCAGCGATGCCTTCGGGGTCGAGGCCGTTGGTTGGCTCGTCGAGGAACAGCAAGCGCGGCTTGCCGAGCAATGCTTGCGCGATGCCGAGGCGTTGGCGCATGCCCATGGAGAACGTGCCGACCTTGCGATCGATGGCGTCGTCGAGTCCGACGCACTCGATGACCCTGCCGACTTCGACTTTGGCGAGGTGTTTGGCAATGCCTTGCAAGCGAGCCAACGCGACCAGGTTCTGCCGGGCGGAAACGTGCAGATGGAAGCCTGGTCGTTCGATTAATGCGCCGACCAACGAGTTGGCGCGGCGTCGCTCTTGGCTCGGGTCGATGCCGAAGATCCGCACGGACCCGTGCGACGGCCGCAAAAGGCCAAGACACAAACGCATGACAGTTGTCTTGCCTGCGCCGTTGTGCCCGAGAAAGCCGTAGCAGTCACCGGCCTGCAACTGGAGCGAAACCCCACGCACCGCGGCCCGGGAGCCGTACTTGAACTGCAAGTCCCGTAATGCCAATGCTTCGTTCACTGGTGTGTGATGCTCCCCGTTACGGCACGGACTTCAAGACGCGGAGTGCACTTGTTCGTATCATCCGAGCTCTTCCGATCATGAATGTCCTACACAGCGCATTTGCGCGCACAGCGGCGCGACGTCGCCATCTCGACCAAGGCAATTTGCTACGGTCGCTGACTCTCGTCATCAATGGCGTGCCAGGCGGGATCAATCTCGGCCAGGGCGTCTGTGACCTCGATTCGCCTGAGCCGCTCGTGAAGGGCGCGATTGCGTCGATCGGCGGGGAAGATCGCCAGTTGTATACCCCGTATGCCGGGTTGCCGGAGTTGCGTGAGGCGATTGCCGACAAACTGCGGCGCCACAATGGGCTGGACTACACGGCCAAGAATGTCGCGGTTTGCACCGGCAGTAGTGGCGCGTTCTTTGCGGCCGGCATGACGTTGTTTGAGCCTGGCGACGAGATCGTGCTGTTCGAGCCGTTCTACAGCTACCACTGGACGACGATTCCGTTGTTTGGCGCGAAGCCTGTGGCGGTGCGCATGCAGGGGGCGGAACTCGCGTTTAATGCCGAGGCGTTGCGTGCGGCGCTGACGGATAACACCCGCGCCGTCATGGTCAACACGCCTGGCAACCCGTCGGGCAAAGTGTGGACCCGCGAAGAACTGGCCGAACTCGGCCGCGTGCTCGAAGGCACCAACATCGCGGTGCTGACCGACGAGGTTTACGAATACATGTGTTTCGACGGCCGCAAGCATGTGTCGCCTGCGACTGTGCCGGAACTGGCTGATCGCACGTTGACGATGAACTCGTTTAGCAAGACGTTCTCGGTCACGGGGTGGCGCATTGGCTTCTTGGCGGGTCACGAAGAGATCGTCGAGAAGTGCGGGGTCGCGTTCGACCAGATGGAAGTGTGCGCGGCGCGGCCGATGCAGCGCGGCGTGCAGCGCGCGCTCGAGCAATTGCCCGACTCATTCTATTCGGATCTGCAGGATGAGTATCAGCAGAAGCGCGACTTGTTTTGTGCAGCCCTGCGCGATGCCGGCTTCAAATTTGATGTGCCGCAAGGCGCCTACTACGTGCTCGCCGATTACACGGATGTGTTCGGCGACATTTCATCTTACGACGCGGTCATTACTATGATCGACCGCATTGGCGTCAACGCTGTGCCCGGCCACCTGTTCTTTGCCGAGCCCAATGATGTGCGCTGTATGCGATTTCAATTTGCTGTCGAACGCTCGGTCTTGGCCGACGCGTCGGAACGCCTGAGGAGTCTCGCCCGATGATTGCTCGCTTCGTATTGTTGTTGTCGGTGTTGCTCGGTAGCGCAGTTGCGCAGAAGCCCGAGGCGGTTACTGGCTTTGTCGCCACGCATCAGGCTCTGCTAGACGCGCGCAACGACATCGTTGTGTTGAACATCGCGGCGCATCCCGATGACGAGTCGTCTCGAACTAACACCGTGCTGCGTCGCAAGCACGGCATGCACATCGTGACGGTCTATTCGACCTACGGCGATGGTGGTCAGAACGCCATCAGTCGTGAGATTGGGCCGGCGCTAGCCAAGATCCGCGTTGGTGAGACCTTGCGCGCCGCGTCGATTTCGAACGCTGAGGTTCGGTGGCTTGGCATGACGGATTTCGGCTTCAGCAAGACTCTCAGCGAGACGCTGAAGTTCTGGGGTGAAGACGTTCTCAAGAGCCGCATGCGTCGTGTCATCGATGACGTCGACCCCGACGTGATCATCACGAACCACACGCTGACGCGCGGTCATGGGCATCATCGTGCTTCGATCTGGGCGGCGATCGAAATCCTCAAGGAACGCACCGCGGCCAAGCAGTACGTGCCGCGCTTGTATGCGCGCAGTGGTTTAGACAAATCGCAACTGCATTTCGAAACCGGTGAAGTCGATGCGGCGCGCGGTCAGACCTATGCGCGCTTGGCGTGGGCCGCATGGGTGCAGCACGTCAGTCAGGGGCCGTGGGGCAACCACAACCCGTTGCGTGTCGGCAAAGACTATTGGCGAGTTGTGTATCCCGAAGGCGTTAGCGACGCCGACGCCAAGGACCTCACGCAGTGGGGCGAGCGTCGCGCGGGACAGTGGCAGATCGCAAAGCCTGAGTTGCCGGCGCATCTGATGCAGATGTCAGTTGCAGCCCGCAAGCGGGCGATCATGCTGGCGATATCTGGCGTCAAGGCCACCAGTCCGTTCAGTGCGAAGCACGGCGAACGCCTAGTGCACTACCAGCAGAAACTCTCCAAGCTGTACTTGGCGGCGTCTGGTATCAGCGCGGAAGTGTGGTTGGAGCGCCCTGCCATCCCGCGCGGTGGTCGCGGTAAAGGTTATGTTGTCGTGCATGGTCACGAGCGAGTTACCAACCTCAAGGTGACTTGTGATGGGCAGGCAGCCGAGCCCGTGCGTCGACCAGTTGGTCGCAATCCTGCCAATGGCCCACCGCGTGCCGCACCGAGTTCTGGTAACCCGAAGGGTGCGACTCCGACCGGCAAGGATGGTAAGCCCGCTGTGGTTGCTGCGCCGATCAAGCCGAAGGCCAATCCGTTGCCAGGCCGGTTCGAGTTTGGATTCGTTTGCCAATACGGCGATGGTGACGAGTTGCCGGGCGGTCCGGAACCAAGCTTTATTCACGTCGTGACGACGTTTGATCTCGACAACCAACCGTTCCGAATCGTCTCTCAACTGGCATATGAGCCGGTTGAGGCGGTTGCCTTGAAGTTCGATCGTGAAGTCGTGTTGGTGGCTCGTGGCCAGAAGAGCGAGCGACTGCTCAGTATCTCGGTTGAGAGTCATCTTGATACTTCGGTGATGGCGCCGGTGCAGTTGCAGATGGGGCCCGGCATTCAAGCGGTCGCCACTCCGAGTCGTCTTGAACTGACCAAAGAGCAGCGTGAAGCGCGCATTTTGGTTCGTGCAACGATCGATGCGAACGAGATGACGCCAGACGCTGGCCTCGCAGTTGGCTTTGGCGAAGGCAAGGTGCGGTTGCCGTTGCGTTTGGTCGACGTCAACGTTCCGCCCGGTCTCCACGTTGGCCTTGTTCGTGGTCCTGAAGACTCGACGGAGCAAACGATGTCGGATCTTGGCATCTCGTTCACGAGTCTCGATCGTGATGCGTTGGTCTCGACGCAACTCGATAAGTTCTCGGTGATCCTGCTCGATATCCGCGCCTATCACCATCGCCCTGAGCTTGCAGAAGTTCGCGAGCGTCTGCAGCAGTACTGTCGTTCGGGTGGTCGCGTCGTGTCGATGTATCACAAGCCGGGCGAGTGGAATGCCAAGGCCGGGCAACCGCTACTCGCGCCGTTCGCGCTGACCGTCGGCAACGAACGCGTCACCGAAGAAGACGCTGTCATCACGCTGCTTAACCCCAAGCATCGCTTGATGACTCATCCGCATCAGATCCAGATAGGCGACTTCGCCAATTGGGTGCAAGAGCGCGGCCTGAACTTCCCTAAGACCTGGGATGCCGCCTGGGTGCCCATGCTCGGCATGAGGGACACTGGCGAAGAGAAGGACCACCAAGGTTCCCTGCTCTACACCAGCTACGGCCAAGGCGATTTCATCTACTGCTCGCTCTCCCTCTATCGCCAACTTCGACTCGGCAACCCGGGCGCAGTCCGACTCCTGGTCAATCTGCTGTCCCGCTAGGTCGCTACTTGCTGAGTTGCTGGCGTAGTTTGCGGACTTCGCGTTCGAGTGCTTCGAGTCGCCTGACGGCCGAAGTAGAGTTGGTCGCACCTAGCACGATGCGCTCCGGTTGTGGTAAGTCGCAAAGGCGGATCATGCGGATCGCCTGCGCAACTTGATCCTGCATGCCGCTCAGCAATAGAGACGACGCCGAGCCAGCGTTGCCAATCATCATGATGATCTCGTAGAGGCCGAGGTCTTTGTCGAGGCCTTCATTAGCACCTTCGCCGTAACCTCGGGTGTGGGGTCTTGTGCGGCACGACGGTCAAAAGGGTGGAGAAGAGAGCGGCTACTAGGGCTGTGCGAAGCAAGGGCAACGCTTCTTCCCGTTTGATCTGGTCGTCGGGTAGGTTGCTGCGATGCGCATTGCATTGTTGTGGCTGGGACTGTTGGCGGGCTGTGCCGCCGCCCGTATGCCCAAGCCCAACGTCTCTGTAGATCCAGCGTTGCGGTTGCATGGCCACAACGACTACTTGCAGCCGGTGCCGTTGACCCGCGCGCTCGAATACGGCGTCGGCAGCCTCGAAGCGGACATCTACCTTGTCGACGGCGAATTGCGCGTCGGCCACGAGCGCTGGCAGTTGCGGCCTTGGCGAACGTTGGAGGCGATGTATCTCGACCCGCTGTTCGTGATGGTCAAGGAGCACGGCTCGTTGCGATCCGACGGACTGCCGTTGGTTTTGCTAGTCGACATCAAGGCCGATGGCGCCGCGGTCTACCGCCACTTGCGCACTGTTCTCGAACGCTATCGCGACATGTTGACGCAGTTCGTTGACGGCGTTGTGAAGCCAGGCGCCGTGACGATTTTGTTGTCGGGCAACCGTCCGATGAAGTTGGTCGCCGCCGATTCGACCCGGCTCTGCGCAATCGACGGCCACTTCTCAGATCTCGACGTGAACCCGCCGCCGCCTGTGCATCTTGTTCCATGGGTTAGCGGCTCGTGGCGCAGCATCTCGGACTGGACCGGCACCGACGAGTTGATGGAGAACGAGTTGCAGCGCCTTGCGCGCCTCACGGGCAAGGCACGCCGCCAAGGTCGAGCGATTCGGTTTTGGGGTGCGCCCGATCGCAAGGAAGCGTGGGCTGCTTACTACGACTTGGGGATCGACGTCATCTGTACCGATCAGCCGAAGAAGGCAGCGGCTTGGTTGCGCGAGTTCCGCGTGAATACTGCCCGCTGAAAGCGAGTGCAACGAGCTAGGGCGTCCAGCGCGGCGGCACCAGGCGACGCTTGCCGTCGATACTGCGCGACACCGTGGCCGAGTCCGGCGCTTCAAAATCGCGGTCCCACAGCTGGCACGTGACTTCCTTGTGCTTCTGGTCGAGGCCTTCGCAGTAGTTGGTGAAGATGCAGCGACGCACTTCGCTACCTCGTCCGAGGCGCATCTTTAGCCACCAGTCGGGGTCGGCGAGGCTTTGGCGGGCAGCAGCGATGAGGTCGGCTGCGCCGGTTTGCAGGATTGCTTCGGCTTGTTCGAAGTGGCAGATGCCACCGGCAGTGATAACTGGCGTCGTGAAGCCCGCCTTGCGAACCGCGTGGCGAATCGACGCCGACAAGTGCACGTTGCGGCCAAAGGGGCCGCGTTCATCGTTGCGCACGGTCGGCATGCATTCGTGGCCGGATGGGCCAGTGTAGGGATAGGCCGCAGCGCCGACGCCGGGTTGCTTGGCATCGTCGAACTTGCCGCCCTTGCTGATCGAGAGGAAGTCGAGGCCCGCCTTGGCGAACGCGACGCCGTAGCCGACTGCGTCTTCGATGTGCGCGCCGGCGGCGATGACGTCATCGCCCAGGAAGCGGGTGCCGACGCACCAGTCGTTGCCGACCCGTGAACGCACCTCTGCGACCACTTCGAGTGGCATGCGCAGGCGCCCTTCCGGCGAACCGCCGTAGCCGTCGTCACGCATGTTGGTGCGCGATAGGAACGAAGCCATCGTGTAGGCGTGGGCGAAGTGAAGTTCGATGCCGTCAAAGCCCGCTTCACGCGCGCGTTCGGAAGCGGATGCGAACAAGTCGGGCAGCACTTGCGGTAGTTCGCGGACGTGGGGCAGGTGCAGGTCGTTGACCTCTTCGCGATAGCCCCAGGCGTAGTCGCGGTATTCGCGCGAGGTCAGCATCTGGCTCAGTACGTCGTCATCACACTGGCCAAGTTGCGCCCGGATGCTCTGCTCCTCCGCGGCTGCGGCGTCGCCAAAGCGTTCGCGAACGGCGTCTTTGTGGCGGTCCGTGATCTGCAGGAAACGCGCGAAGAACTTGTCCTTCGCTGGGCGACGCCGGATCGACAGGAAGTCGAGGATCTGCAAGAACACGCGCGTCTTGCCATTGCTTCGCTGCTTGACCGTCTTGCACAAGTCACGCAAGCCATCGATGAAGCGGTCGTGGCCGATACGCAGCAAGGGGCCGCTAGGCACATCGCGGATGCCGGTTGCTTCGACTACTAACACGCCCGGTTGGCCATCGGCGAAGCGGCCATACCAATCGAGCACGTTCTGAGTCGCGAAGCCGTCTTCGGTCGCGCGCCACGGCACCATCGCGGGAACCCACGAACGGGTTGCCGCTTCGATCGGCCCGATCTTGATCGGGGAGAACAGTTGCGAGCGCGCCGCATCGTCGGCCGTTGGCCAACGTGCGTCCGGCAACTCGTGTTTGATGCGACTAGCCACCCTTCTTGCGCTTCGGTGGCTCGCGGAATCCCTTCGGCGCGCGGCGCATCTGACCCATCGTCTGCGGCGGCTGCTCGAGTCCAAGCGCATACCATTGCTCGGCAAAGCCGGTCATGCTCATGCGCTTGTTGTTCTGTAGGCGCAGCATGTTCTCTTTAGTCGGTGCGCTCTTGGCGTTCTTCTTCAAGAACGCGGCGAGGGCCGCCTGAGCCCGATCGTTCTTGCCGGCCTTGTGCAGCATCCACGCAAACGTGTTGTGCAGCAGCGGGTGCTTCTTGTTGATCTTCGCGGTCAGTTCGAGGACATGAATGGCGCGGTCGGATTCGCCGTCGCGGTAGCGGATGCAGGCGAGCATCAGGCGGGCGTCCGCATTCTTTAGGCTCGCACCTTCCAGTAGTTCGACGCCGCGGTCCTTTTGACCCATGTGTAGCGAAAGCATGCCCATCTGGGCGAGCAGTTGACCCTTCAACAACGGGATCCACTTACACATCGGCAGCATGTCTTCGAGCGACTGGTAAGCCAGTTGGAAGTGTTGCTGCTGCATCTGCCGCTGCACCTGCTCCATGGCTGGCTGCAAGCGCTTGCCGATCCGGCGCGCAATGAGCACCCAGATCACGATCGCGAGAATGACCGTGAAGAGAACGCCCCAGAACCAGTGGTAGCCACCGAGCACGGAGATGCCTCCGTAGCCAAGTAAGAGGGACAGGGACAACGATAGTAGAATCGAATACACGCGCTAGCTCGGGGAAGTTGAGGGCGAGCAGGATACGAATCCTGCGCCACGCGTGCGACCTCTATGTCGGTCCTTGGCTAGATGTGCGAGCCCTGCAAGGGCCACGAATCTAGCGTAAATGGCGGTTTAGCTAGCCTTCGACCCATGTGCCGCCGCAGCGGTGGGCGACGAAGTTGGTGAACTTCGTGGGCGATAGCAACGTCATTTCCCAGCCGTGCGGGTTGCCGTCGTCGCGCTGGGTGTGGTCGACGTAGTGCTGCAGATCGCTGATGGCCGTGATCGGTGGGTCTGTCGTTTTCGCGCGCGGCGTTGGCGAGCGGGACGACACGCGTCATCGGCCGCCTGCCTAAGCGAACCATGGCTCGCTTGGCGGTGTTGGCCTCAGTTACTGTCGCAGGCCAACTACTCGGCGTCTTGCGCGCGATCGAGTTGCGCCTTCAAGCGCGCCATAACGTTGCTGTGGATTTGGCAGACACGCGACTCGGTCAGTTCCGTGATCTCGCCAATCTCGCGCATCGTCAGACCCTCGTAGTAATACATGAGGATGATCAGGCGTTCTTTCTTGGTGAGGCTGCTCGTGATCGTGTCGAGCGCGTCACGCTGCTGGATCGTGTCGACCGGGTTGGAGGACTTGCGGTCCGCGAGGATCTCAACCTTCTCGAGTTCCTTGTCGTCATCGCCATCGTCCCACTTCTCCGACAGCGAGAAGATGGTCTTGGCGTTGGCTTCGGCTTGGTGCGCTTGCAGTTCGTCGAGCGTGATGTCGAGTTCCTTGGCGATTTCGGCTTGGTTCGGCGTGCGGCCGAGTTGGCTTTCGAGCGTGCGCATGGCGCGCTCCAGACGATGCGCCTTCAGGCGAACGAGGCGCGGGACCCAGTCTTGCGAACGAAGTTCGTCGAGGATCGAGCCGCGAATACGCGTCGTGCAGTAGGTCTTGAACTTGATGCCCCGTGACAGGTCAAAGCCGTTGATCGCGTCCATTAGGCCGAACGTGCCGGCCGAATTAAGGTCGTCAACGTCGATCGACTTCGGCAGCGTTTGCAGAACGCGCTCGGCGATCGAGCGAACGAGCGGCATGTGATGCTCGATCAGGGTGTTGCGCAGGTTCTCATCACGAGTGCGCTTGTAGGTCTTCCAGATGATCTCGAGTTCCGAGTCGTTCATCGTGGTGTTCTGCGGAGACGGGATCGTTGACAGGGCTGGCCTACGGCGACTGGTAGGAGGCGCGCTGCTTGCAGCCGTGGTCCGCGTAGTGCGCGACATGGTGCCGCGGGTTGAGATTGTACGGGTGGAACGAGCGGCGACCGAGGACTTGGCCATAATTCAAACTCCAGCTTTCTTGACGACGTAGGGGACAGGCAGGCGGGTGTGGACCCGCCAACAAACCGGCGCACTGCATGGGGAAAGGCATGTGCATCGGGTTCGACTCCTGCGCCTCGATGTTGCATCGCAAAGCGCCTGTATTCCCTTGTGGTCGTCACCGGCGTGGCCGGTGCTGGTCGTGGTCTTGAAGACGGCGCTGGAGTTGGCGCGTTGCTATTGCGGACGTCATCCGCTGCGCCAGTAGTTGTTTTGCCGTCTACCAAACCGCGCCTCATTTCGGGAACCAGGCTGCCATGGTCGGATTTGCATCCGGCCGAAGGCCCTATGGCTTTGCGTCATCGACTTTCGTCGACTTTGCCGTTTCGAGAAGCGTTGGTGGGAGTCGAGTTCACCAAAGAACAAGGTCCAGCAGTCCGGACCGGACCCCCAACATCGGCAGGAACTGGCTCGGCATTTAGCCTTGTCTTCAGGAAACTTTAGGGAAACGCATAAACCATTCCTATGAATACACTTGTGTCAGCAAAGTATATGGGGAGAGTTTTGCGAGGGAAGTCCCCTAGGGGTTTGCCCAGGTGTTGCCGGATGCGGATTCCTGGCTCCGAGGTCCCTAATCGCTAGTTGATCGGGATGATCGCTTTGCAGGGGTGCTTGCCGAGCTTCTGACGTCCGTTCAGGAAGCCTAGTTCGATCACAAACCCGCAGCCGGCGATGACTCCGCCGCAAGACTCCACGAGTTGGCAAGCAGCGGCCATGGTCCCGCCGGTGGCGAGCAGGTCGTCGATCATCAAGACGCGTTCCCCCGCGTCGACGGCGTCCTGGTGGATCTCGACGGCGTCGGTGCCGTACTCGAGTTCGTAGTCGACGCGGTTGGTCTTCCACGGCAGTTTGCCGGGCTTGCGCACTGGCACGAAGCCAATGCCGAGCTGCATCGCGAGCGGGACACCAAATAGGAAGCCGCGCGATTCAATCGCGGCGATCTTGTCGATCTTGCCGAAGTCGAATGCGGCAAGCTTGTCAGTGGCCGCTTGCATGGCTTTGGCCGAAGCGAGCAGCGGAGAGATGTCCTTGAACAGAATGCCCGGCTTCGGAAAGTCGGGCACGTCGCGCAGGAACGAGGCGAGGTCCATCTCGGGATCGTGCATGTCTAAGGCCGCCAAGGCGAGCAAAGATCAGTCGCGTCGAGAAGCCGCGCCCTTGCGTTCGCGGTCGGAGCCGCTGACAACGACTGCACCCGGCATTCCGATTAGGTCTGGAAGCTCTTCTGACACAGCGTTTTGCGTCGATTCTAGATCCAGGCCAGGCGAGTTTTTAGCGGCCGGTCGGCGGCCTTCGATAGCTCGCGGTGCAGGACGGCCGAGTGACTTTTCGGCGAAGGCCGACGCTGGACGAACTGCCGTTGGGGGACGGCCGCTGGGTTTGGCAGTCGTGACGTTGGGTGTCTGAAATTGTGTGCGAGCGGGCGGACGGCGAAGGTTGCGCGGCTGAGTCGGCTTCTTGGGCAAGTTGACCGCATCCGTAATCGCAGGGTTCTGAAGCGTGTCCGTCGGTCCCAGCATCAGGTAACCGAGGGACTTGCGATGCGAGTCGAGCCACGTGCCCAGTAGGCGCGTCGTGGCAAACGTTGGCAATACGCAGAGCGGGCCAAGGATCGCGATCTGTACCCAAATTGGGTAGTTGATCAAGGCGGTCGCCACCAAGGCTGCCGGCGTGAAGGCCAACGTGATTGCAGCGGCAATCAGTGCGTAGCCACGGCCGCAGCGACGAATGGCGCGGATCAGGAAGACGGGTGAGAACGTGCGCATGTCGCGGCGGATCTGTCGCAACGCGAACGTAAGCGGTGCGAAGAATGCCCCCAATGTCAGGGCAGGCAGAATCGCCGCCGTCGGTGCGCCGGCGAGGCTGAGTGCGATCGGGCCGCCGAAGAACGCCGCGAAGACCAATACGGCATCGAGCAGGAAGTCGCGCGAACTGCGGATCAGCTTGGGAAACTCGGGCAGGTTCGGCACGTCGCTTTCGCCAGCGCTGCTGTTGCGAAGGATCTCATGACCCATGGCCGCGACCACGATCAGTACCGATAACCCAGGAAGTGCCGCGATGGCCGCCAACAGCAACGGAGAACCGCCTGCTGTCAGGAAGCCGCCAAGTCCGACGACCAACGGGAATGACAGCATGGTGGTGAGCACCAGCCACGGCATGTGTTGGTGCATCAAGTATTGGCCTGCGTCGATTAGATGATCGACGACGCGCGGAGGACCGTCCGCCTCGGCGCTGACTTTGACCTTGGTCGGTCCGGCATTGCTGGCTGCCGGCGCCGCGGCATGACCTCTTCGACCGACTTGCTTGACGGCTTCGGGTTTGCTGTCGGCGGCTGTCGACCGCCCAGAAGAACTCAGCAGAGTTTGTTCGGCCTTGGCACGGCGAGCGGGATTATTGATGCGCGCGGCACAGCACAGCGCTTCGCCAGGATGACCCAGCTGGGCGCTGACCGAGGCTAGCTCGAACCAGACATCATCAGAATCGAGACCCTGCTCGATGGCCCGATGAAGCGTGGCATAGCGTTGTTGAGGCGACCCTCCGAAAGGGGTCGCATGACTTTCTAATTGCACGGGCTAACCCTTGGTAGCTGTTGAAGATCAGGACACTGCGGCGTTCCCAGATCGGCACGATCGGGGCATTGCTTGACCGACGTGTCTCTTGCCGGGACGCCGGCCCCACCGGACAAGCTCAAGCCGCGTCGCGGAACGGCCGGTAGCAAGGGCCGGAGAACTGCATGCAATCGCAAACCACTACGACCCTCGTTATCTCGTTGTGCCTAACTGCAGGGCTCGCGGCGCAGAAGGTCACCGCCACCCGCTTCCGGCTCGCGGTCATGGGCCGCCGGTTGGTAATCGAAGTCTTTTGATCAGTTCGCGGCCAGGGAGTTCCGCTCCCTTGCCCTAACCAGCGCTGGGGCCGAAACTGTTTGCCCCAATGAAGGTTCTCCTTTGTCGCCCCCGTGGCTTCTGTGCTGGTGTCGAACGCGCGATCGAGACGGTCGAGCGCGCCCTCGGTAAGTGGGGCCGTCCGGTCTACGTCCGTCACGAGATCGTGCACAACAAGGTCGTCGTGCAGGACCTCGAGCAGAAGGGCGCACTGTTTGTCGAAGACTTGGCGACGGTTCCTAAGGGCAGCCACGTGATCTTCAGCGCTCATGGTGTCGCGCCGGAAGTGTTTGATCAGGCGGATAAGTATCAACTGCACGCGATCGATGCGACGTGTCCGTTGGTGACCAAGGTGCATCTTGAAGCGCGCCGCTTTGCCGCTCGCGACTTCACGATCTTGTTGATCGGCCACGCGGAGCACGTCGAGGTCGAGGGTGTGGTCGGCGAAGCGCCGGAGCGCACGATTGTCGTGGCGACGGCTGCTGAGGCCGAACTGGTCGAGGTGCCGGATCCGACCAAGATCGGTGTCGTGACCCAGACGACGTTGAGCGTCGACGAAGCGATGCAAGTGATGGCGGTGCTGCAACGTCGCTTCCCGGAACTGCGCACGCCACGCAAGGAAGACATCTGCTACGCGACGACCAACCGTCAGATGGCAGTTAAGAGTTTGCGCGGCAGGGTCGACATCTGGCTCGTCATCGGGGATCCGATGAGCAGCAACAGCAACCGTCTACGTGAACTCGGCGCCCAGTCCGGTGTGCCGGCGCACTTGCTGCTCGGTCCCGACGAAGTGAAGGCGGAGTGGTTCGAAGGCGTTGAGTCGATCGGCTTGACGTCCGGAGCAAGCACGCCCGAAAGCAGTGTGCTCGCGGTGGTCGATCGCCTGAAGGAACTCGGAGTCTCCGACGTCGAAGAAGTCGATGGCAACCCCGAGACGATTGAGTTCACCCTGCCACTCGAGCTGCGGACCTAGACTCGATGCGCGTCGCGCTTTGCCAAATCGATACGACGGTTGGCGACTTCGTCGGTAACCGCGAACGGATCGTTTCGGCGGCAGAGCTTGCTTTGGCGCAGGGCGCCGAACTGGCGGTGTTCCCTGAACTGGCTGTGTGCGGCTATCCGGCCGAAGACCTGCTGTTGCGCAAATCGTTCTTGGCGGCGCACGACGCATCGCTGGTCGAACTGACCAAGGCGGTGCCGCGCGGCATTGATATTCTGGTTGGCTGCCTGGAAGCCAATGACGATGCTGCCGAGACGGGTGGCCGCGAACTGCATAATTCGGTCGTATTGCTGCGTGATGGCACTGCCCGGATCATTGCGCGCAAGTGCCTGTTGCCGACCTACGACGTCTTTGATGAGTCACGCTACTTCGAGCCGTTCCAGAAGCCGGAGCAGAACGTGTTTGAACTGGCGGGAACCAAGATTGGCGTGGTTGTCTGCGAGGACAGCTGGAATGACGAGCAGTTCTTTGGCCGTCGCGCCTACGCGATTGACCCGGTTGCGCGCGTTGTCGAGGCCGGGGCCCAATTGGTCGTCAACCTGAGTGCGAGTCCGTGGGCCCGCGGTCGTCACACGTTCCGCGCGCGTATGGTTGCCGCTGCCGCCGAGCGGCATGGCGTGCCGATGATCTACGTCAACCAGGTCGGCGGTGACGTCGAGTTGCAGTTCGACGGTGGTTCGATCGCCGCGAAGGCTGAGGGCATCGCCGCGCAACCGATCGCGTTCGCTGCGGCCGTGACCGTGGTTGACACCGAGCAACCGTGGTCCGAAGAACTGGTCGAGCCAGAACTCGTCATGATGCAGCACGGCGCGTGCGTGCAAGGCATCCGCGCCTACGTGCAGAAGTTCGGCTTCCAGAAGGTTGTGATTGGTTTGTCCGGCGGGATCGATTCGGCGTTGGTTGCAACGCTTGCGGTCGATGCGTTGGGTGCCGACAACGTGACCGGCATTGGTATGCCCTCGAGTTACAGCAGCGGCCACAGCGTGAGCGACGCCGAGCAACTCGCGAACAACCTCGGTATCACGTTCCATAATCTGTCGATCGCACCGCTCCAGGAAGCGTTCGCTGCGGTGCTTGAACCGGTCTTTGCTGGGACCGAAGCTGGGCTTGCCGAAGAGAACCTGCAGTCACGCGCACGCGGTGTGCTGTTGATGGCGTTTGCCAACAAGCATGGCAACCTGCTGCTGACAACCGGCAACAAGAGTGAGTGCGCGGTCGGTTACTGCACGATCTACGGCGACACCAATGGCGCACTCGCACCGATCGCGGACTTGTGGAAGACCGAAGTCTGGCAGATGAGCCGCTGGCTCAATCGCGATGGCGAACGCATTCCTGCGAACTCCATTGAGAAGCCGCCGAGTGCCGAACTGCGTCCTGATCAGTTAGACTCGGATAGCTTGCCGGACTACTCGAAACTCGACCCGGTGTTGCGTTGCCTCGTCGAAAACGAACTGTCGGTCGAAGATACCGCTGCACGCACCGGGATGCCGCGAGCAGAAGTCGGACGACTCTTCCAGCTTGTGCAGAACAGCGAGTGGAAGCGGTACCAGTATCCGCCGACGCTGCGTCTGAGCGATCGCTGTTGGCGCGGTCGGCGCATGCCGGTCAGTCACCGGTATCGCGAGCAGTAGCTACTTGCCGAAGAGGCTCTTGAGGCCCTTCTTCAGCAAGTCCTTGCCCTGCTGTTCGACCAGGCTCTTCGCGACGTTCTTCAGTTTGGGCAAGCCGAGCTTCGGGTCGCCGATCGAACCATTGAGGCGCGCCGGCGGCAGTTGACCGTTGAGCGCCTTCAAGACCTTCTGGCCGTCTTTGTGGCCCTTCAGCAGCGAGCTGAAGTCCATCGAGTAGTCCATCTTGCCGTCGAAGCCGACTGTGCCTGACAAGCCGATCTTCTGTCCGGCTGCCGACCATTCGCTCGACGTGCTGGTGACCACACCCTTCGAGAATGAGAACGGCGCCTTGAAGCCCTCGATCTGGAGGCGGCCCTTGTCGCCAACCGGAATGGCGTTCTTGGTAAGTGGTCCAAGCGGTGCGAGCAAACCTTCGAGTTGCTTGGAAGGGGCGAATGCGGTGTTGGCTAGGCCAAGCGAACCGTTGCCAGTCCATGCATCTAGCCAGCCAAGCAGGGTGTCGCTCTCCTGCATCATCGCCGGGCCACCGACGTTCAGTTCGAGGTTGACGTCACCAACAACGCGCGCGGCGTCGGCGTCGAGGCCCGCGAACAACGGCATCACGTAGCGCAGCGTTTGCGTGGCGCCACCGGTGAGTTGGCCGCCTTGCCACTTGACCGATGCAGACACCGGCATCGTCGCGAGGTTGTTGAGGTCGACGTTGATGCCGATCAACAACGCACCGCCATCGAGCTTGGTGGCTTCTGTGGTTGCGATGGTCAGCGCGCCGTCCTTCATGTTGACGTTGAGGTCGATGTTGCGCAGCGCGAAGCCACCGATGTCGAGCGCCTTTACTTTCAGGTCGGCGTTGGTGATCAGTGCCGTGACCCAGCCGGCGGCATCCTTGGGTAGATCGTTGCTGGGCATCGAGATGATGCCATCCAGTAGCGATCCCGAGCCCTTGAGCATTTCGGGGATCGGACCACCGAACTCCGCCAGCTTCGCCAGGTCCAGGTCGTAGGCGAGCGTGACTTGACCGGGTGCCGTCGAGGGACGCCCCATGATGTGCAGCCACTCCAAGTCGATTACGAACTTGCTCGCGTCGATGTCCGAAGCACTCTTGCCGCCGAGCCCGAGCGCCGGCGTGATCTTCCATTGCTTGGACCGCAGGTCCATGCCCTGCACGATAGGACCCGCCACGCGTGGGTTATCGATGATCAGTTCGCCGGTCAATTCAACCTTGTCACTGCCACGCATCGTCGCCGTGATGTCGCCGTTGACCTTGCCGGTCAGCGCCGTGAGTTGGTCGGGCAGGAACGCGTCAATCAGCGGTCGCCAGCTGTTGAGGTCGAGACCGTGCGTGATCAACTTGGCGTCGGTGATGTCGGCCGTTGGGTCGACGAGCACGTTGACCTTCAGGTCGCCGGCCAGCAGTTTGCCGTCGGCGTCGATGTTGACGTTGCTCGAGTCGGCAGTGCTGAGCGCAGTCAATGTGAAGTTACTGAGCCTCTCGAGGACCTCACCTTCACGGCGGATCGTGACCGCGCAGTCCTTCAGCTTGAAGTCAAAGCCGACGTTTCCGGCACCTTTGCCACCGCCGTCCCGTTCTTCTTCGTTTGGCTTCGATTGCTCTGGTGCCACATCCGAATCCTCGGCCAGTTCTTGCAGGTTGGTTGTGCCATCGGCCTTCTGTTCGACGTTGATCTCTAGACCCGTGATCTCCGCGTTCGCTAGCACGGTGCCGAACAGCAGCGACATGATTGACACGTCGGCGTTCATGCTCTTCATCACGACGGCCGGCCGTTCCGGGGTGAACTCTGGCGGGTTCTCGATGCGCAGGTTTTCGACGCTCACTCCGGACAACCAGGAGAACGACACATCGGTGACTTCGCACTTGCCGCGCAGGTGGGAACTGAACTCCGTTTGCACTTTCGAACGCAGATATCCGAGTGATAACGCGTAGGGCGTTAAGAGCACTAGTAAGAGCAGCGCGCAGAAACCAAAGACAAAGACGCGGAAGAGCCTCCTCGGTTTCTTCGATGGCAAGGGCGTTTCAGTGGACGGTGAATCAGAGTTCGAGCTGGCTTCCATGCGAGAGGGTCATCATGCCGAAAATTAATGCTGAGTGACGCACCAGCAGAACAAGCAAGGCCTGTCGATGCTTGATCGAGCCGATTTGGCTTTGGCTAGTCGGCTCGTGGGCAAAGGAGTTGACCAAGATCTTATCGCTGGGGCCCAGTGTGCAATGGATGGAATCCGTCGCCCTGCACCAACCGACGCTGAGTTCCTAGCCTCGTGCCTGCAGTTGCGCGGGTTCGTGATCGACCAAGAGGACGCCGGTCACATTTTGGCGAGTCAGGACAGCAAGATGTCGCCGCTGAGTCAGGAGTATCGCCTAGTCCATGGTCTGAAGAGGTGCCTGCGCATGATTCGGCAACGGGCCTCGAACAGCATCCCACCGGATGGCTGGTTCATGGTCGAGATGTTCCGAACGATGGCGAAGGACCTACCGCGGTTCCGCAATAACGACCTGCGCCGTAGTCCGCCGTGGGACGCGTTGCTCTACATGAACTACCCAGCGCCGGAGCAGTTGCGCTGCTTGCTCGACTCGTTCGACAACAAACGCTGCTTCCGTGATGTGCCGATTGTGTTCAACGCGCTGCACCCAGTGCGGCAGGGCTTTCGGTTGATGTGGCGCTTTGCGCGCCTGGCTCCGTTTCCGGACTTCAACATGGTGATTGCCTGGCTTGGCATGAACGCGTGGTTGCAGTCGAAGGGCTATCCGTTGCTGCGCGCCGAGCAGGGGGACCAACAGTTCTTGGCCAAGTTGCTGAGCGGTCCACCGCCGACCAAAATTGTGCAATACGAAGCGCGACTGCTGGCAGCATTCGAGCCGGCGCAGCACTAGGGCGCGCGCCGTAGCGAGCGAACGATCGCGAGTGGCACGGTGATTCGTTCGTCGAGTACCAGGTTCGCGAAGTCGATCGCCGTCAGCGTGCCGACGACCGTCTCTCTAGCGTGCACTTCGACACGTTCATTAAGCAGGCCGAGTCGTTCGCGGAACAGGGCCTCGTGCTCGCGCAGATCACTGTGCTCGATCGCTGCAACCATCGCATCAACGCGCGTCGCCAACGCCAGCACCAGCGCATGTCGATCCTGCTGCTTGCCACTAAGCAACGCCAGTGACGTGCCGATGTCGGCGAGCGCGCCCTCGAACTTTGTGCGGTTGGCGTTGATGCCAACCCCGATGCGATAGGTGTCGGGCCGCGCTGTGTCGCGATCGATCAACACCCCCGACAACTTCCGGTCGTGGGCGTAGACATCGTTCGGCCACTTGATGCGCAAGGACTGTCCGGCGATCGGCTCACACGCTTGGAGAACGGCCACTGGTAGCGCCGCGGGCAGGGCGACCGGGTTGCTTAACTTGGTGGTGACACGCAGCGTTACCGCCAAATCTAGCCCGGCTTCGTCATCCCAATAGCGCTGCTGGCGGCCCCGTCCTTGGATCTGGTGGTCCGCCCAGAACACGGCGTCACCAGACATCTCATTGCCACCCGCAGGTTCTTGAGCCGCGAGATCTTGGGTTGAGTCGCACGACTGCACGTGGATCAGTTCCGCAAAGCGCGTTTGCCGCTTTAGCACCGATTCGAGTTTCTCGTCTGGGGTCATGTCGGGTAGTCCGGAACTGCCCAGATCATCGCTGATTGAAGTTGTTAATCCAGTGTTGCCGAGGGCGTCGAGGTGTTGGACGGATTGTCCAGCGAGGCATAGGAATGGCTCAGTCTGGTAGCCATCTTCCGCCTGGTTTTCTCGGTCCCGTCAAGGGCAACAAACGATGCTGCGCGTGCGATGGGGCAACACACCGTGCGCTTGCTCGAGGCGGATTGCCTCGACCGCGAAGCGCGTCGACTAGATGCCGACGGTTGCCGTGCCCAAGTGCGAGATAATGAACCCCGCAGTGTTGGCCGACAGATCAAGGCCAACGGCTTGGTGGTAGATTGAGAATCCCAGCCAGATCGGGCTGTTCGGAATCGCGAGCGACCACTGACCTTCCCCTGCCGTAGATGGAATGATCTCGGTCATGATGATCTGCAGGTCGAGCGAGCAGCCCGGCATGCCGATGCCCGTCAGGTCGAAACCTGGGATGACCGGCGTGACGCCGGCAATCATTAGGAAGCCGGTCATGACGGCCGGTATGCCAGTGACGTCGACCTTCATCGTCGAGCCGATCACCGGACGTGCACTCGGCACGCCAGTCATCGCCATTGGGTTGCCACTCGAACCGACACAGCCAGTACCTGTGGTCGTGTACGTCGCAATCGGAGCAGCGGTGCCGTTCCAGATTTGCTCGGCCCGCGCGAACGACTCTTCGCCGATCTCCTGACCCATTTCGCGGCCGGGAATGTCGTCAGCTGGTGGGTGGATACCGCCCCAGATGCGAGACAGCGAGCACTGATCAGATGCGTCGTAGTAGCTCGCCCATTGCAGCGTGATGTTGACGCTCGGGCCTTCTTCGAAGACGAGAAACTGGTTCTGCAAGCATTGGAACTCGCCCAGTCCACCCGGGAACCATGGCGAGCCAGTCAACTGATCGAGCACGACCGCAGCGGCGCGGCTGTAGGTGCTGTGGCCGGAGACGTAGCCAGCGAATGGCGGCGTCACGAACGATGGACGTTGATACGGCCAGAAGCGGCTGGCGAGAATCCAGCCAACACCAGCCATGTCGACGGCGGGGTTGACGATGTAGTCCGGGCCGCGCCAGGCGAGGATCGCAACTTCGCCGACGTGAGCCGACAAGTGTGCGTGACGGTTATTGGGGGCTGCACTGGCGGGAGAGATCTCTTCGATCAAGCCGGGGTGTAGCGTAATCGCGTGCGGATCGTTCGGACTGACCGCGTAGCGATCAGCCATGTAGCGCAGCGCGCTGATTGGGCGCAGGTAGTCATACCAACCCTTCACGCCCCACGCGGCGACTGCGCAATCGTGCATGGCACCGCTGAGCACGAGGTAAGCCTTCACGTCCCACTCGAGTTCCGTGACGGTTGGGCCGATGCCGCCGATCTGCTTCACGGTCTGCGGGTGATCCGAGACGTAGTTGAGGAGCGTGAACCAGTGGCCGGGTGGCGTTTCGGAGTCCGGGCCATCCGCCCAGAACTCAGCGAGAACGCGGCCGTAGTCGCCACGCGGAACCACTTGCGGGGCGTATGGAAGGCCTGTTACCGGGTTGAGCGGATGGCCGGTTCCCGAGTCGCCGCCGTTCGTGAAGTCGTAGAACTGCGCGAGTTGTGCGGAGCCTGGCAGCGTCGGCGAGTTGCCGATTGCACCGGGCGAGATGTCGATCATCACGCCGTCACTCGGGTCGAGGTGCGACGACCATGCAGACACCATCTCGAAGCCCCATTTGTAGTCGGCTGCGGTCGGTGTATCGAGCCTCGGCGGGTCGCTCGGATCCTTGTAGACCCAGTAGTCGAAGCCTCCGCGTTGGTAGACGGTCAGGTCGTTTTGCGACAACGCGAACGGCGTGACTTGTCCCCACTCTGGGCTGAGAAACTCCGGGTAGCCGAGCGGTATCGGAATGTTGGACTGGCCAATGTACCATTGCAGCGACAGTGGCTGCCAGCGGTTCGGGTAGCCGAGGTTCGGGTTGCCCGGAAAGTCGGGCAGCAACGCGAGATTGACCGGGTTGTAGTATTGGTTTGCGTAGTCGCCCGCTTCGTTCGAGTTGTCCCCGGCCCCGAACGCCAGTACGGTCGCCGCGATACGGTTGCCGATCGCGGCTGGGGTGTTACCGATAGTGGTTGTGTTCGCGGCGTTGTAGCCGAGAGTCACTAGCAGCGCGTCGTATTGCGGCAGCATCACCGGTGCGCCGGGCGACGTCGTAAAACGCGCCGTCATGATCCGGTAGCTGGCGTAGCTCAGTGCTTCGCTGCGCCATGCATCAATGGCCGGATTGGTTGTCGCGTGACTCTCATCGAACAACACGCACTCGGCGGTTTGGTCGTAGGTAGCCCATGCATCCCACATCGCTGTGGACACGTGGTAGAGATTGCGTGCGTGTACAGTCGGTCGCGCGAAGTCATTGCGGATGGACTCGAGCAAGAGTTCGTTCCATTGCCGCGCATCAGAGTGCTGGGCGCGTGCCTGGGTCGTGCTGATGGCAATTACCATCGCAACGAATCCCAGAGTTGCGGTTCGGTGCAGATTCATGGCGTGCTTTGAAAGGACCATTGCAGGTCAGCAGTAGGTTACCAAACTTGGGATATCGCGGTGCTGTGCGGATTCCCTTACTCATCTAAATGTCGGCGCTATCGCACGGCAACTTTCGGTGCGCAGTGTAGTTCGTCCCCGAATGCGACTGAATCAGGAGCATTGCCCACGTGATAGATGAAGCCTCGATGACGTCGGTAGGATGTGGGCTATGCGGCGGGCAACGGTTGGTCTCTTTTTGGTGCTGTGGATCACAGCGATGTCGACGTATCCGGGTTGGACGCAGTTCGACGCTGATAGCCAGGGCCACGACTGGTGGCGCAATTTCCTGTGCGATCTGCTCGCTGCCGAGACACCGGACGGCCGTTCGAACTTGCTTGGCTCAATCGCTATGACGGTCAGCGTAGTCGCGATGATTTTCTGTGGCCTGCTGCGCCTGTGGTGGAACGTTGCGGCAGTGGGGCACCGCCGCACGATTGCACGAGTGGCCTCGGTGCTAGCGATCATGTTGACGCTTGGCATTTGCATCGAGCAAACGATGGTCTTGGACATGCCACACGAAGCTTTGGCACTTTCGGCAGGTGGCGTTGGCTTGGTACCAACGGCGATGGTCATGCTCGAAGACTGGCGGCGTGCCGACTGCACGCGGTTGCGGCGGATCGCTTTGGTAGGACTCGGCGTCTCCGCGGTCACCAGCATCGTTAGCTACTCGATCGTGCAACTCGGTGGTGAGTTGACGCCAGTCGTGCCGACTGCGCAGAAGTTTTCGATCGTGTTCTTGCTGCTCTGGCTGTGGCTCGTCGGCCACCGAACGTGATTGGCGATCGGTGCGAGCGACAGTGATTCAACCTAGACGCTCTTGAGCAGGTTGCTCGTGGAGCGCCCGGCGGCATGCACATAGCCACGCAGCGCTCGCTTGCCACGGTGCGTTTGACCGAGCACTTTGTTTGCCCTGCTTGAGCGCGTTGACTTCGGCCTCATGACCTAGAGGAACTGTCCATTTCTTGGGGAAGAGATCCCAAAACAGGAGCAATTCCCCACGTTTTTGAGGAAGTGACCAAAAGGTCAACGCCTGTTTGTGCCGAAACGCTCCATGGCAAGGTCACCAGGACCGCCCGGCAGGCACTTCCCCCCCCCGCTTGCCGGAAATCAGGACACAGGTCGGCAAATGAAGAACCTCAGTTTCCCCGGACTCCCCCGCGTTCTTATCGTTGATGACGAAGCTAGTGTGCGTGAGGGGCTTAGAACTCTCCTCGAGCACGAAGGTCTTCACGTCGAGACGGCAGGAACAGTAGACGAAGGCCTGCACCGCGTTAGCGGCCGCTGCTTCGACATTGTGTTCCTCGACCTGAATCTGTCGGGTGCGGACGGCCTGTCGATGATCAGTGAGTTCCGCCAAGGCTCGCCCTCGCCGGACATCTTGATCCTGACGGGCTACGGCACCGTTGCAAATACCGTTGAGTCGATGCGCAAGGGTGCGACCGATGTCATCGAGAAGCCATTCTCCGGTGATCGCATCTTGGCCACGGTTCGCCGCGTGCTAGAGAATCGTCAACTGAAGAACGAACTCAGCTGGTTGCAGGGCCGCGTCCGCGAATTGACCGCCACCGAGTTGGTCGGGCTTTCGCCGAGCGTCCGCGAAGTGCAGACCCGCATCGATCAAGTTGCCCACGCGCCGGACACGACGGTGTTGATCACCGGGCAAAGTGGCACGGGTAAAGAACTCGTCGCTCGCTGTGTGCATGAACGCAGCGCACGCCGCCACGGCCCGTTCGTCGCAGTCAACTGTGCGGCGCTGACCGAAGCACTGCTCGAAGCGGAACTGTTTGGTTACGAGCCGGGAGCCTTTAATGGTGCTTCTCGCGAAGGTAAGGACGGCTTGTTAGTAGTTGCGGGCGGCGGCACGCTCTTCCTCGACGAGATCGGTGAGATGCAGCAGACGCTGCAAGCCAAACTGCTGCGTGTGCTACAAGAACGCACCTTCCGCCGCGTCGGTGGTGTGCAAGACATCCCCGTTGACGTGCGCATCATCACTAGCACCAACCGTGACCTGCGCCAGATGGTTCAGGCCGGCACGTTCCGCGAAGATCTGTTCCACCGCCTCAATGTCATGGCTGTGAACGTGCCGCCACTGCGCGAGCGCCACGCTGACGTGCCGCTCCTGTCCCACTTCTTCCTCGACCAGATTGGCCGCCAGATGGGCAAGGCCCTGTCAGGTTTCACGGAAGAGGCGATGGAGACGCTGACCGAATACAGTTGGCCTGGCAACGTGCGCGAACTGCGCAACGCCATCGAACACGCCTGCATCATCTGCCCGAACGGCATGATCGACGAGGTGCACCTGCCGAAGTTCACGGGCGGAATGCCCGATGGTAGCGACGAGATCGACCGCACGTCGTTGGTGCTTGATGGCCGTGATCACTCGATCCGCGCGCTCGAGTCGCAACTCGTGTCCCGCGTGCTCGAAGACACCGATTGGAACATCAGTCGCGCTGCGGCGATCCTCGGCATCAACCGCACGACCCTCTACAACAAGATCCGCGTATACGCACTGGGCAAGCGCCCGATGCGGAACAAGGTGTTGGCATGAGTCCTGCCATGCAGGATCTCCCCGGCCTTCTCGGCCATGAACTGCGCAACCCACTCGCGTCGGCACTGACCGGCGCGATGCTTGCGCGCGACATGGTCGACGGGCGCGATTCACGCGCGGTGGTGCTCGATGGTGTGCTCAAGGATCTCGACTGCATGACTAGCCTGATTGATGGCTGGCTGGCGATGGCTAGTGATCAACAAGGCACGCAAACTCGAGTCGATGTCGAGGAATTGCTAACCAAGATCGGTGAATCCCAACGAGTCGAAGTCGTCTGCGCTCCGCCCGCCTTCTCGGTTATGGGCAACGTCTTCCTGCTCGAGCGTGCGATTGAGAATCTCTGTAAGAACGCCCGCAATGGCGGCGCGACCAAGATTCGCATTGCAGCGCAACACGATGGCAGTCGCGTCGACATTCATATCGAAGACAATGGCCGTAGTCTCGACCCTGGCGATGTCGAACGCATCTTCGAAGTCGGTTGCTCGCGCTCCGGTAGCACGGGTCTCGGCCTGCACGCTGTAGCCACGACGGTTGCTGCATGCCGCGGAGAAGTTCGCTGCGTACCGCTTTCGGGTGGCACGCGGTTCACGATTTCTCTTCCTCGAGCGGAACTAGCTCGGGCATGAAATGATCGCTCGTCGATGACGAGCGCCGCATCCGTGAACGTCTGACCATGCTGCTCTGGCGGCGCGGTTTCGAAGTCCACACGGTGATCGATTGTGCGGCGGCCCAACATGGGTTGGCTTCGCTGTCGATAAACGCCACGCCCCGAGCTGCAGCAATTTCCTGCTAGGCGTGCCCGAGAGCCTCGAATCGATCACGTCGGTTTGGGAAACGACCCGTGACATGCCGATGAGAGAGTGGGCCGGACCTCGCTTTTTGGCGGAACCGACCGAACTCTGGAGCTAGCCGTGACTGACGATAAGGCCGACGACATTACCGAACCTGAGGACGAGGTCGTAACGACTGAGAACCTGGGTGCTCAACCGACCGACGCACAGGTGCAACCTGATGCGCAGGCGGAAGAGAATAAACTCAGCGGCTTGATGGCTGGATCAGCGGTGCCGCTTGCGAAGTCTGCGGACCATCTCGAAGCCGACGCTATGCGCCACGCCGAGCAGGCGGTGGCTGAAGGTGAGAAGGCGCTCGCTGATGCGAATACGCATTTGCAGGAAGCCGCGACGGCGCAAGTAGCCGCAAAGCCAGCTTCACGCTTCAACCGCGAACGGGTGCTGCGTGTTCTGCTGGCAGTGAACGTGGTGGCGATGATTGTCGTCTCGATGTTGTCGGCGCCGACCAATACAGATCCGAGCGATGGCAACCCGGCGGTGGTTGAGCCGCAGCCGAAGGGACCCGCCGTTCGCCATCTGAGCGAGCCGGTGAACCGCGCCATGCAGGCTGCCGAGAATCGCGACTTCGCCGGTGCAGTCGCCATCCTTGAGACCTACCTGCAAGACAGTCCCCGCATGAATGCGGCCGAGAGGCTCAGTGTCATGGCGGCGCTGTCGTATTACGCGTCCCGCAACGCCGACTTCGCCAAGTCGCGGAAGTACGCGCAACAAGCACAGGACCTCGAACAAAGCCACTTGTTGGCCGAAGACCTTGTGCTCGTGGCAGAAGCGGCGATCAAGAGCGGTGATCAGGAGTCTCTGCGCAGCATCTGGGCGCGCTTCCAGCTGCAACAGCAGCAGATCCCGCCTTGGCTATATCAGCACGTCGCTCAGGCCTACCTGCAACTTGGTGATAGCGACCACAAGGATGCAGGTACTGCTGCCGACGCGGCGCGTCGTAAAGAACTCAACGATGCGACTGCTCGCTTGCGGGCGGAAGCCATCAAGGCAAAGAGCGGTAAATGAACGGCCTCCTAGTGCGAGCACTGTCGCTGGTCTTGCAGGCGCCTGAGACCGGCGTCTTCGCGAGGAACGTGATGCCATCCCAGGATGGTGGGGCGTCACGCACGACTGTTACGGCGGGCAAGCGTCAGATGATCTGTCAACAAGCTGAGAGAGCCGGCCATGGCGGTGATTGGGGATTGACGACTTGATCGAGACAAAATCTCGTGAGCGAAGAAAAGCACCGCGTCCCACTGGCGCGCTCTCTGGTAAGCGCACTGGCTCCCGTCGATCACTAGCGCTGGGTCTGGCCGCGATTAATCGCTGGCTCGACAAGATGCCTCTGACGCACTGGCTGCATCGTCGCAT
This sequence comes from uncultured bacterium, assembly GCA_937906475.1. GTDB lineage: Bacteria > Planctomycetota > UBA1135 > UBA1135 > UBA2386. Next base: position 73,917 of record CALCZA010000053.1, on the reverse strand, counting down.
TCGCAACCGCTTGGAGATGCCCGACCTGACGATGCCGCTGCGTCCCGCGAACGAGTCGCTGAGTGGCCTGCGCATCGCGTTCGTGTCTGATGTTCATGCGGGCAGCTTCCTTGATGAGGCGGACCTGACCGAGATATGCCTACGCGTGCAAGCGCAAGAGCCAGACCTAGTGCTGTTCGGCGGCGACATGATCAATACTCGCGATCGCGAGATTCTGTTGTTCCGGCGCGCCCTGGCTGTGTTGAAGCCGCGCTACGGCATGTTCGCCGTGCCCGGCAACCACGATCACTTCTTCGGGCCTGATATTTCGCTGTGGCAGGGCTTCCTAGAAGACAACGGTGTGCAGGTGTTGATGAATCGAGGCGTGCGCATCGAGCACGGCGGTCAATCGTTGTGGCTTTGCGGAGTCGATGACTTGACCGAGGGCGACCCCGACCTCGATGCCGCGCTTGACGGTCGTCGCGAAGGCGAAACTTCGATCTTGCTCAGTCATCACCCGGACTTCTTCTGCGAAGCTGTGGATGCCGACGTCGACCTGCAGTTGTCGGGGCACACGCACGGCGGCCAGATTCGCATTGGCGGCAAGGCGCCTCTGCATCACAGCAAGCTCGGCTATGAGCAGGGTTGGTTCATCGAGGGCGAAAGTCGTCTCTATGTGGGGCGTGGCGTTGGCGTCACGGTGCTGCCGATCCGCATCGGCGCGCCGCCTGAAGTGCCGATGATCACGCTGCGCAGTCTGGTCGAACGCACCGAGACCAAGGCGCTGGTGCAGGAGCAGGAACTCACGGTGGATCAGGTGGATTCGCTAATTGAAACCGTGCAGCGCACTTCCGAGCCGGTTTAGGTCGATTACGAATCTGGGCCGCGCGTCCTCAACGTGGGATCGTGGCTGCTTCGGGGCTATGCTGATGGCCCGATATGCAGTCACGCGTGCACGTAATGCAGAAGCTTCGCGACCTTGGTGGCGGTGCCTATGCCGTCGAGGTTGACGGACCGATCCCCGAAACTGGCCCAGGTCAGTTCTACATGCTACGTACGGAGAAGCGTTGGCCGGTGCTGTTGCCCCGGCCGTTCTCTCTCTACGACCGCGGCGGTGATGGTTCGTGGGGCAGCTTCCTGGTCAAACCGATCGGGGATGGCACGCGCGCGATCTGTGATCTTAAAGTCGGCGAAAAGTTGGTTGTGACGGGGCCGCTTGGCCGCACGTTCCCGACCGACGTCGACAACCCGATCTGCATTGCCGGTGGCGTTGGCCTCGCACCGTTCTTGTTGTTGGCGCGCAGTGAAGCTGCCGCCGGTCGCAAGATGCGCTTGCTGTTCGGTGGTCGCAATCGTGATGCGCTGTCCGGCATGGAAGACTTCCAAGACATCTCGACGGTGTTCCCGTCGACCGATGACGGCAGCCACGGTTTCCACGGCATGGTCACTGGCTTGCTCGATGAGTTACTGGTCAGCGGTGCCGTCAAAGAAGGCGAGACCGTGTTCTGCTGTGGTCCCGACCCAATGATGTTGGCCGTTGCCGATCTCTGCGAGAAGCGCGGCCTGCGCTGCTTCCTCAGCCTTGAGTCCTACATGGCTTGTGGCTACGGCGTCTGCAACGGTTGCACCGTCAAGGTGAAGGGCGAGCGCTTCAAAGGGTGGCCTTACTCGAAGACCTGCATCGAAGGCCCGGTCTATGAGGCCTGCGAATTGGTGCACGACGAAAGCCACTAGCGACCCCTGGCAGACTGATCCAGCCGCATCCTTCGGCAATGAGTCGCGCGGTGCTGACAAGTGCAGTCATCAGTGTTGGCAACAGGAGCAGGCGCATATTCACGCCCGAAACGATGCCTGGCCCATCAGTAGAATTGCGCTGACGTAGCCTCGTATTGCGCGGGGCTAGCCGGGAATCGCGTGTTGCTGGAGCGCACCGAGCGGCACGACGTCGAGGGTTCGTTCGTGCGTCGACTCCAACACAACCCGCGGTGCCTTGCCGGCCTCGGCGGCTTCCGCCCAGCGCGCCGCGCACAAGCACCAGCGATCACCAGCTTTCAGGCCGGTGAAGCCAAACTCGGGGCGCGAGGTCGACAGGTCGTTGCCGGCTTCCTTGGAGAAGTAGAGGAAGTCCTCAGTCATCTCCGTGCAGACGGTGTGTATGCCGGGGTCTTCGCTCGACGTGTTGCAGCAACCATCGCGGAAGAAGCCGGTCAATGGCTTCATGCTGCAGGTCTTCAGTTCAGTACCGAGAACGTTCTTGGCGGGGCTCTTCGTCGGATTCATAGGTGCTGGCCACTTGCTGGTTGCGCGCGACTATAGGTGCACACGGCCGCCTTGCTAGCCGGTGGATCGTCCTGATCCCAGGCAACGCACACTGTCGCCGTCTGGTCGCTGCGCATTTTGAGCATCTGGAACTGCGGCGCGTGCTCGCCACATCGCACCGCCAGCACGAGGCTTGCTGCGGATAGCCATGCGTTTTTCACTAGCGCGTGCACAACTTTGATCCGCACATCGAACGATTTGTGCAACGCCCTGATCTCGACCTTCAAGTCATCCATCAGGTTGTTAACCGATTGCCGCGCCTCGTGCCTGGCTCGATCTTGTGGCGCGCATCAGGTCACGCGCACCCCTGAAGTGACGTCGCGTGCGTTGGCACTTGGCTGTGTCGGCCGTCAGTCATCGGCATGCATACGGCTGCATGCCGCATGCCGCCGATCGGTGGCAGAGAACTCGCCGATTCCAAGTGGTCCGATTGCGGATGGATCGATGTCGGGGACTATCGCTTGTCGATAGCCCGCAACGGGAACATCTCGGATGGCGTGTGTTCGGCCTCGGCGATTTGCAGCAGGCGGATCACATCCTTCGGCGAACTCTTTGCCAGGTCGTTGGCTTCGGTCGGATCCTTGCGCAAGTCGTAGAGTTCGGTCTTGGGCGACTTGTGCATCTGCTTCTGCACGAACTTCTGGTCGCCGGACCAGACTGCGCGCCAACCGCCATAGCCGGCGAACTCGCGATACAAGAAGTCGCGCGGCGCTTGCTCCTTGCCTTGCAGTGTCTTGGCGAAACTGACACCGTCGGTGCGCTTGTCGGCGGTCGCGCCGGTCATTTCGGCAAGCGTCGGCATCCAGTCTTCAAATCCGGTGATGCGATCGCTGACACTGCCGGCCTTGATCTTGCCGGGCCAGCGGACGATTGCCGGCACGCGGATGCCACCTTCATACATCGAACCCTTGCGACCACGCAGTTCGCCGCACGATTCGAAGAAGTCGACGTCGGTGCCACCGATTGGACTATGCGTCGCGCCGTTGTCGGACGTGAACACAACGATCGTGTCGTCGGCCAAGCCATACTCATCGAGCATGTCGAGGATGATTCCAACCGAACGGTCGAGCCGCGTGATCATCGCCGCATACGCCGCGCGCGGCTTGAAGTGTGGCGTGTAGCCTTTGCCGCCGGGGTACGGCGTTTCTTCGAACTGCCCTTCGTATGCCTTCAGTTCTTCATCCGGAATATGCAGCGCCAGGTGCGGAATAACCGAAGGGAAGTAGAGGAAGAACGGCTTGTCCTTGTTGTCGGTGACGAACTGCTTCGCGGCGTCCAGGATGCGATCGGGCGCGTAGTCCTTGCCAATGAAGCGCGCGTAGTTCTTCGGGTCGTTTTTGTCCTCGCCCTTCTTCAACTGGCCGCGCCCAGGCACCGGTGGTTGGTTGTTGAGCGGGATGCGCTTGTCGTTGTCCCAAAGGTAGTCGGGGTAATACGAGTGCGCGTGCCGTTGGCAGTTGTAGCCAAAGAAGCGATCGACGCCGCGCTGTAGCGGGCCGGCGTGCGTTCCCGGTGGGCCGAGTCCCCACTTGCCAAAGGCGCCGGTCGTGTAGCCAATGCTCTTGAGCATCTCGCTCATCATCGGTTCGCTCGCGGGCATCGCCCATTGGCCTTCCGGCTTATGCTCCTTGTTGTCGCGAACGGCGGCGTGGCCCGGATGCCTGCCGGTCATCAATACGCATCGCGACGGCGCACAAACTGGCGAACCCGAATAGTGCCGCGTCAGGCGCATGCCCTGCTTCGCCAGTTGGTCGAGGCGTGGCGTCTTGATCTTCGTCTGGCCAAAGCTGCCGAGTTCGCGGTAGCCGAGATCGTCAGCCATCACGAACACGATGTTTGGCTGACTCCTTTGCTCGGTTGCCCCGACTTGGCTACCGAGAAAGCCGGTTGCGATCCGTTGTGCTCGACCAGCTTCCTTTGAAGGCTTTTGACCGGGTGCCTGCGCGAGCACCGATATCGAAACGAGCAGTGCTACGGCGACAGAATGAGGGCAATGCATGCCCTAGAGCTTAGCCAGCAACTCTGCCGACAGCATCACCTGTCAACGTTGGAGCCAAGCACGTTAGGCCAATCTGTCTAGGGGATGGGGAGTCCGACATCGACTGGATGCGAGAGCACCCCTGCGGCGTGTGGGCAAACGCCCAGACGATTACGCCCCCACGTCTGCCCGATATTCTTCGAGCACCTGCTTCATGATTGCGATGTCCGAATCAAAGGTCTCGGGCAGCAATGGGCCGAATGAGAACCTGAAGTAGGACTCATACGGGGATACGTAGCCTGGGTCCTTCGTGTGTGGCCGAGCCATATCGCAATCAAACCCCTTCAGGATCGCCGCGCCGCGTTTGAAGAGTCGCTGGTTGAGTCCTTCGGCATTCAAACCCTCGGGCAACTCAAGCCAGTGATAGAACCCTCCGTCGCCTGTATGGACGTCGAGACCCATGTTCGCAAAAGCCTCGCCGTAACGCGTTCGCTGCATGCCGTAGTGCTTGTCAACTGCGATGCGAGCCTTTGCAACCCGACTCGGCTCTAGGAGTTCGGCGGCATAAAGCTGTGAAGGGTGGCTGACCCCTCCCATGCCGAAGCTGGAGAAGTTTGACAGAGTCTCGACGTTCTTCTTACTCGCAATGACCCAGCCGATGCGAATGCCTGGGCATTGCAGTCCCTTGGTGCAGGCGCCAGCCAAGAAGATGTTGCTGTTGTCGAGATCCTTAACGTAGCGGATGCCACTGACGCCCTTGGACGAGTGAAACATCTCGTAAGCTTCGTCGAGCAAGATCCCGTTCGTCGATTGCTCGGCGAGGCCGATCAACTCTTCGAGTTCGGTGTCGCAACGTGTGTAACCAGTCGGGTTTCCAGGATTAGAGATAATTGGAAACAGATGCGTCTTCGCGTTGAGCCCCGAGCGATCGAAGTAGGCTGCATTCGACGGGTGGAAGCCGTTTTCTTTGGTGAAGGGCACGACCTTCCAGGCGGTGTCTGTCTGCGTCAGGATGTCGAGGTAAGCAGGCCACTCGGCGTTACCGATGCGCACCTCGACGTGCTTCTTTAAGAGCGCCATGACCGCATGGATCCCGGGTCGGCCGCCAGCAAAGACCATCACATTCTCGGGCGTGATCGAGGATCCGTAGTAGCTGTTGTAGTGCTCTACGATTGCCTCCCGCAGGCGCGGGTGGCCCCAAGCCTTGGGGTAAAATCGATCTTCCCACGTGACGTCTACGCTGCTAGGCAACTCAGGGCCGCCTTCTAGCTGTGTCGTAAGCGGAAAGCCCTGCGACCAAGGATGCGTGCCTGGCGTCCCCATGAATTGGCCAAAGCTGTCTTTGAATCCGTAAAGGGTCTCATAGATGCCCATGGGCGGGCAGTCATCTGAGAGGAAAGAAACTCGTTTCATTTTGCGTTTGCTGGTGGCTGGGAGCCAGATGTTCGTATCGCTGGTCACCGATCATTGTGGTGAAACTCCAGGGATTACAGCTCTGCGGAGCATCCCTTCGATGCAGAGAAAATGGTAGTACTTCTCTGCCTAGCCGGCACCCGGCCCCTGACTAATCACTACCGAAGCAGATTGTTGAACGCGTGCGATGGCTAGTCGCACCCTGGCTCTTCGCAAATCAAAGCCAGGTCGTTGCATGCGTTCCACATCAATACCATCGCTTGTTTGGCGTTGGCAGTGGCGACTGGAGGCAAGTCGTCGCGGCCACTGAGGGCCTTGAGGCGCGTGTAGATGTCGACAAGTTCGCGTTCGTCCGCGGAGAGCGCGTTGCCGAGCAGGTCGGTTGCTTCGTTAGTCATCGTCAGTCTCCTTAGTATTGGGGGCGAAGGTCTTGCAGGCGCTTGGCCTTGAGTTCGAAGCGCGGCAACTCATCTTGAGCAGCTAACTCGACATTGAAGCGCAGGCCTTCGTGCGCTTCGGCGAGGTCCTTCTGGAGTTGCCCTTCGAGCCGTGTCCACTGGTCCGCTTGGTCGGGCTTTAGCTCGACCTTGACGGTGATCTCGTCCTGCACGTCATCGCGACGCGACAGGATGATCTGGAACTCTTCGATTTCGGAGTGTTCGCGGACCACGGCTTCGACGGCGCGCGGGTAGACGTTGGTGCCGCGCACCAGTTTCATGTCGTCGACGCGGCCGAGGATGCCGCCTTCGTAGATGTCGCCGGTGCGGCCGCAGTCACACGTCGTGTACGGCACCTTGCAGACAAGGTCCTTGGTCTTGTAGCGAATCAGCGGCATGAAGCCGCGGCCGAACGACGTCACGACGCGTTCGCCGCGTTCGCCATACGCCATTGGTTCACCGCTGTCCGGGTCGAGCACTTCTTCGATGAAGTGGTCTTCGATGATGTGGGGGCCACCGGGTTGGTGATCACACTCGAAGATCATGATGGTGCCGATTTCGGTCATGCCGGCGGTGTCACCGCACTTGCCACCCCACATATCTTCGATCATCTGCTTGACCGCGGGGATCGAGCCGGCCGGTTCGCCACTGACGATGATGCGTCGGACTTTACCGTCCTTCTTGAGGTCGATGCCCATCTTCTCGGCGGTCTGACCCATGCGTAGCGCGTAGGTCGGCGTCGCACAGACAACGGTCACGCCCATCTCGACGATCTGCTTGACGCGTTGCTCGGTCGACATGTTGCCGCTAGCGAGCGTCAGCGTGCCCATCTTCTCGCAAGCGTAGTGCGCGCCCCAGAACCCGATGAACGAGCCGTAGGAGAATGCGAAGAACACCTTGTCCGTTGGACGAATGCCAAAGCCCCAGAAGCCGTAGCACCACATGTCGGCGATCCACGACCAGTCCTTGCGGCCGTCGAGTACGCGCAGTGGCTGTCGCCCCGATGTTCCGGATGTCAGGTGGTAACGAATCGCTTCGCTCTCCGGCCGCGTGATCATGTCGCCGAACAGCGGCTTCTGCGCCTGGCACTCCATCCAGTCCTCGCGCGTCATGAACGGTAAGCGGTGGATGTCGTCGAACGTCTTGATCTGGTCAGGAGTGACCGAGGCCTTCTCGTAAAGGCGACGATGGAACGGGGACGTATCCCAGGCGCGGCGAACGAGGTGCTGCAGCTTGACCAACTGCAGTGCTTGCAGTTGCTCCCTGGGCAGCGTTTCGGTCTTGGGATTCCAGAACGGCGAGTCAGTTACGGGCACGGTCAGGCTCCGAGAGGGGTGAGAGGTGCGGGCAGCGTAGTCGCGGCGGCTAGCTGGTGCGAGCGGTCGATTCGGTGACGATCTTGGCCGCCGGCCGAGAGTCGGCGGAGGAGACGCACACGATACTTCTAAATGAGGTGGCGAGTGGCTTCGATGGTGAGGAGCCTATCCTCAGGCGGTAGCCTGCAATCGCTATGATAAGCCCGATTCGCTGCGTTCTTGCCTGCCTTGGTGTCCTCGCATTGCTTTGCAGCAGCGCGTCGGCGCAGAAACTCAAGATCTACATCCTTGCTGGCCAATCGAACATGGAAGGCCACGCCAAGGTGACTACGTTTGACTACATCGGCGAGGATCAGAAGACTGCGCCGTTGCTGGCCCAGATGGTCGACAAGAAGGGCAAGCCACGCGTGTGTGACGACGTTTGGGTTTCGTACCTGACCGGCACGCGCGGCACCAACGGCGAAGGTGTTGGCAAGTTGACCGCTGGCTTCGGCTCGCGTCGTAACCCTGCCGAGGACGGTGGCAAGATTGGGCCGGAGTTCACGTTTGGTTTGCACCTACAGGATCACAGCGACGGGCCGATCCTAATCATCAAGACGGCATGGGGCGGCAAGTCGCTGCACACGGATTTCCGGCCGCCGAGTGCTGGTGCGTATGAGTTTGGCGCCAAGCAACTGGCGCAGTTCAAGAAGCAGGGCAAGGACATCGAGAAGATCAAGGCCGACAAGGTGGCGGCGACGGGCCACTACTACCGGTTGATGATGGAGCACGTGAAGAGCGTGCTCGGCGACATCAAGCGCGTCTATCCGAAGTACAAAGCTGGTCGTGGCTACGAACTTGCTGGGTTCGTTTGGTTCCAGGGATGGAACGACATGGTCGATCGCGGTGTCTACCCGACGCGTGACCAGCCGAACGGCTACGCGCAATACACGGATTGCATGGCAGCCTTTATTCGCGATGTGCGCAAGGATCTGCAAGCCGAGGAACTGCCGTTCGTGATTGGTGTCATGGGCGTAGGCGGACCGATCAAGGATACGAAGAAGCGTGCGGTGCACGTCAACTTTCGCGCCGCGATGGCCGAACCGGCAGGCATGAAGAGCTTTCGCGGCAATGTCGTCGCTGTGCCGACGTCACCCTATTGGGATGAGACGCTCGATGAGATTGGTGGCCGCATCGGCAACGTCAACAACATGGCGCGCATGCTGCGTACCAAGAACAAGAACCACGCCAACAAGGATGGCTCGATGTCGAAGCAGCAGCAGCGCGACTACGTTGACGACTACCGCAAGAAGATCGTCGATGCGGAGGATGCGGCGACGTATGCGCGCGGTGCATCCAATGCTGGCTACCACTACCTGGGTTGCGCGAAGACCATGGCCCAGATTGGCGTCGCGTTTGCCGACGCGCTGCTGCAGATGAAGAAGTAGCTCCTGCGCCGCGGCAGCTTCCTGTCGTGTCCGGTCCTACAGTTCCGCGAGCGCCCGCTCACTCATCTGCCGGGTGTAACGATGGATCTTCCAGTGGCTCGGCGCCCAGCCTGCCAGGAAGCGATGGAAGTCAGCCCATGCCGCCGGATACAGGCCGCGCCATTCGTTGACGACTGCATCCTTGTCGACGTCGTCACCAAGGTGGCTGCGTAAGAACGCGAAGTAGGTGTCGAGGTGTTGCGGTGCCTGCGCTTCGCATTCGCCGTCGGTCAGGCAACTGCTGAGGAAGTAGGCGACGTCCTTGATGCCACAGCCACCACCGACGTATTGGAAGTCGACGGCGGCGACGTCGTTCGTGCCGAAGCAGAAGTTCGCGACCTTGGCGTCACCGTGCACGAGAGTGCGATAGCGACAGTTGTTGAGGGCGTTATCGAGCTTGGGTGCGGCGGCGCGCAATTGCGGGTCCTTCAGCGCCTTGAGTTCGTCCTGGCGCGTGGCGAGGTGCCAATAGGTGCCGGTCTTCCACAGGCCCGTCGGCTTTCGGTTGAGGAAGTGCGCGTGGAACGACGCGAGCCAGCGCAGGCAGTCGTCGATCTGCGAATGGTTGAGACTCATGCAGCGACGTGCGAAGCCTGAGTTGTCGAGGTCCTCGAGCAAGAACCGCCAGCCATGCTGGGTGGCTTCGGCGTGATGGCACTTGGCGGTGCGGTGCGACGTTTCGAAGTCTGGGATCCAGTCTGAGTAGAAGCACTGCTCGACGCGATACGAACGCAACTTGCGTTCGTGTGATGCGCGACCGGTCCAGCCGCGCGGGTGCTTCATGTTTTGCGGTGGCTCAACCCATTTGACGATCACGCTCGGCACGCTGGCAGAAGCGAGGTGCACGCGCACGATCTCGCCATAGCCGCTCCACAACGACTGCACGTGGTCGACGTCAGTAGGGCTGCCGCCGGTGTGTTTTTGTAGCCACGCAATCGCCGATTTGTCGGCGAGTAGTCGTGCGCTCAGGTCAGGGGTTCGGTCGTCACGCTTCATAGATCACGCAGTTACCGCCGACGATCTTTGCGTCGCGGCAAGGGGCTTCCAGGGTAAGCACAGCCACTGCGGTCGTCCAAGGGCGTCGGACGGATTGCGTTGTGTCTAAGTGGTCGGCGTTTCGAGCCGGAACTACGGTCTCACAGTGAGGTTGCTAACCAGCTTGGGGTGGCGAATCAGGCGGCGTATCTGTCGTTACTTGGCGACTCGGAATAGCAACTCAGTGTCCGGGTCGATGTGCAGGTTATTGCACGCGCCTCCGAGCGGCAGGCGCATGGTCGCAGCAGCCACGCGAACGCGCTTCTCGACGGGCTGGCCAGCTTCGTTTTGCCACCGCAGTCGCAGCCAGAACTTGTAGGGCGTGCCCTTCTGTACTTGCTCGATCGTGATGGCGCCGTCGGTCATCGCAACCTTGAGTTCTGGGCAACCGACGCCGTCGAGCCATTGCGTGAAGAACCAGCTGAGCTCGGTCTTGGTTTCGCGTTCGATGATGCGCACGAAGTCTTTGGTGATCACCGAACTGCCGCGGCACTGATCGACGTAGGTTCTCAGCGCAGCAAAGAACGCCTCATCGCCAACTTCGCCGCGCAGCATGTGAAGCACCCAGGCGCCCTTCGGATAGGTGTTGGAGTTGAGCGCTTGATCAGGATGCGGGAAGCGGTCGTCGCGGATCGACTTGGTGCGTCCTTCGAAACTCTTGCGCCAGCGGTCGCGCAAGTTTTGCATGCTGACCGACAGCTTGGGGCCACCGGTCTGCGCGTGCAGCCACGGGCCGAAGTAGCTCGCGAAGCCTTCGCTGAGCCACACTTCGCGCCATTCGGAGTAGCCGACGGCATCGCCGAACCACATGTGCACGAGTTCGTGCGCCAGCGTGCCTTGTCCTCGACCTGGCAAGTCGAACAGGCCTTCGGCAAGTTGCACGTTGCCGGGTGCTTCGAAGCCGCCCCAGCGTGTTGGACACTGCACCGTCATGTACTTGCTATACGGATACTCCCCGAACGCCTTCTCCATGGCCGTGATCCAGGCACCGTGGTTCACCAACTCGCGCTTCGCCTTGGCGACGTCCTGCTTGTAGACGAGGTGATCGTTGAGCCGTTGGTGGCCAGTTTCGGGGACGCGCGCTAGCGGACCAACTACGAGGGCGAGCATGTAGGGCGGGATCTCGGCCGTCGCGGTCAGCGCCTGGGACCGCATGCCCGCTTGCGTGATGCGCCCCGACAGAGCGCCGGCGTGCCAGCCATAGCCGACAGCTTCGTAGGCCTCGGGGTAGGTCATGATCAGCGTGAACTTCGCGCGATCCCCGGGGTGGTCTTCGCACGGCAGCCAACCGCGCGCGCGGATTGAGTAGTGATCCGTAAACGCCATCAAGTCGCCGTAGCGGTTTTTCTTGAAGTAGAAGCCGTCGACAGGTTTGCCTTGCAGCGTGGCCATGAAGTGCACGTCGGTGCCCTTGGCCGCAGGCGTTGGCAAGGTCACGACGACGTGGGAGTCACCCCAAGTGCTTTCCAGGTCGGCTTTGTTGTTCGCGTCGCGGAACGTGACGTGCCAATGCTCCGAACGCTGGGCGTCGAGACGGATCGTTGCCAGTGCTTCGACTGCAGTGAACGTGTAGTGCACCTCCCCGGTGAGTTCCTGCTTCGCAAAATCGATGTGTAGTTGCACCCAATAGTGGCGTGCATCCTGCTCCGGAACGCCTGCGAAACGCGCTGGGTCCTGTTGTGCGAGATTGGGCGCGGCCAGGTTGGCGAGCACGACGGCGGCGATGAGGAGCATGCGCCACGATCGTAGCCAACCGAACTGCTCGCCGCTCACCGCGGCGCGGCAGAATTGCGCTGCTAGCGATCACTGGCGGCGAGGCACCTCCCCGGTCGGCACGTAACGCACACGAAACAACTGCAAAGGCGCCGTTGCCGCATGGCAGATCGGTGCGACAATTAGGCGCATGCTTGGATCCCGAAGTTTCGTTGTGCTGCTAGCCGTCGCCGTTGCGTTCGCAACGCAGGCAACTTCTCAGACTGCTGCCCAGAAGCGTTCGCCAAACATCGTGCTGCTCTACGCCGATGATGCGGGCTACGCCGACTTCGGCTTCCAACAGGATTGCGCCGAGGACATGGCGAAACTGACGCCGCACATCGATTCGATTGCTGCAGATGGCGTCATCATGACCAACGCCTACATGTCCGGTTGCGTTTGCTCACCGTCGCGCGCCGGCATGATGACTGGCCGCTACCAGACGCGCTTCGGTCACGAGTTCAACATCCCGCCTGGCTACATGGATGGCGGCCTACCGTTGTCCGAGACGTTCATGCCTAAGCGCATGCAACCGCTTGGCTACACGACCAGTCTGGTTGGCAAGTGGCACCTGGGGTATCCCGCCGACTACCACCCGAACAAGCGTGGCTTCGATTGGTTCTACGGCTGCTTGCAGGGTTCGCGTTCGTACTACCCGATGAAGCGCACGACGAAGCATCGTGTGATTCAGGAGAACGGTGTCGCGACGGAAGAAGGTGGTTACACCACCGATCGTCTTGGCGATGCCGGAGTGCGCTTCATCAACGAGAACAAAAACCAGCCGTTCTTGCTGTTCTTGTCGTTCACGGCGCCGCACGGACCGTTGCAAGCTAAGGAAGAGGATCTCGCCAAGCTTGCCCACATCACGCCATTAAAGCGTCGCAAGTATGCGGGCCTCGTCAAGGCGTTGGACGACAACGTCGGCAAGGTGCTGCAAGCACTGCAGGCTGCGGGCTTGGCGGAGAACACGCTGGTTGTGTTCACCAATGACAACGGCGGCCAGACGTTGACGGGCGCCAATAACGGCAAGCTGCGTGGTCGTAAGGGCTCGCTGTTCGAAGGCGGCATCCGGGTGCCGATGTGCATGCGTTGGCCGGGGCAGATCAAGGCGGGTACGAAGATCGATGACCCGGTGATCTCGCTCGACTTCTTGCCGACGTTTGCGGCAGTTGCCGGCGGCGTTGTGGATCCTGAGTGGCAGCTTGATGGCATCAACTTGTTGCCGCGTCTAACCGGTGCTGTCAGTAAACTCGACGACCGGCCACTGTTTTGGCGACAAGGCAAGGAACGCGCCGTTCGCATTGGGCAGCACAAGTTGCACATCGCGGACTTGGCAGGCGGTTCCGCGCACGAGGTCTTCGACCTGAGTCAGGATATTGGCGAAGCGCAACCGCTCGCGGATGCGGATGCCGAAGTGGTCGCCGCGCTGGACAAGGCTCTCACCGACTTCGACAGTGAGATGGTCGCGGCCAAGTGGGGCGGCACGAAGCGTCGCAACAAGAAGGGCAAAAAGAAGGGCAAGGGGAAGGGCAAGTAGCCCGTTCCCCATTTCGTTTGCTCTAGCCGTTCCGGGCTTACGAGCGCGCGGTGATCTCGAGCAGGTGGAAGCCGAACTGCGTCTTCACCGGGCCGTGCACTTCGCCGACCGCTTCGTTGAAGACGACGGTGTCGAACTCCTTGACCATCTGGCCGGGGCCGAACTCACCGAGCGCGCCACCTTGTTGGCCCGACGGGCAGGACGAGTGTTGCTTGGCGAGATCTTCGAAGCTGGCTCCGCCGGCAATCTCAGTCTTGAGTTGCTGGCACTGTTCTTCCGAGTCGACGAGGATGTGGCGGGCGGATGCGCGGGTCATGGATCTTGTTTTTGGGGTATTGGGTTGGTCCGGCCGAGGGGCCCGATTCGTAAGGATTTCGAGCGTGCAGCATAGCGTTGCGGGCCCTGACTCCAACGGTTGCGGGCAGTAGTCGTTGGCCTGAGCGGTGCTAGGGGGTAACAAGGCCGGATATGAACCCACGCGTTTACTTTGATATCACCATCGGCGACAAGGCTGCCGGCCGCATCACCTTTGAACTGTTCGCTGACTCCGTGCCCGAGACGGCCGAGAACTTCCGGGCTCTGTGCACCGGCGAGAAGGGCACCGGCGAGTCCGGCAAGCCGCTCCATTACAAGGGCTCCGGGTTCCACCGCATCATCAAGCAGTTCATGTGTCAGGGCGGCGACTTCACGCGCGGCAACGGCACGGGCGGCGAGTCGATCTACGGTAACAAGTTCAAGGACGAGAACTTCGATCGGCTCCACACCGAGCCGGGCCTGCTGTCGATGGCCAACGCTGGTCCCAACACCAATGGCTCGCAGTTCTTCATCACGACCGTCGTGACGTCGTGGCTCGACGGCAAGCACGTTGTGTTCGGCAAGGTTGTCGAAGGCATGGACGTGGTCGAAGAGATGGAGAGCATTGGCTCGAGTTCGGGTTCGACGTCCGCCGACGTCGTCATCGCCGATTGCGGCGAACTCAAGTAGTGCAGGTGATCGCCCGCGCCACTGTGCGCGGGCCACTGCGCCTCGGGCCACTGCGCCTCGGGCGCGAAGACGATCGCCCAAGTATTCGCAAGCTGAGGACTTGGCAGCCGGTCGCTACTCGAGCGCTATCATTTGCGCCACGTCGCCAGCGATGTCGAAGCGGCAGTGCGTGCCCTTTCTGTCATGGTTGTGTGATCAGGCGTTTCGAGTCCCGCTACGGCAGCTGGCTCGATATGGTGCCGAACCCATCCCACTGTCTACGACTCCGGACGAATTGAGGTCCCTGTGCCAATCAACCGAAGAATTACGCGTCGCCACTTCATTCAAGCAACGGGCGTAGCCGCCGCCGCGGCACCCATGCTTGGTCCGCGAACCACCAGCCTAAGCCCGTTGGAAACGTTGAACGTCGCATGCGTCGGCGTTGGCGGTATGGGGGGCAGCGATCTCAACGCGACCGCCGGCGGCAAGAACGTGAACATCGCCGCGCTGTGCGACATCGACGCCAACAACCTTGGCAACGCCGCCAAGAAGCATGCGGGCGCCAAGGCGTTCGCGGACTATCGCAAGATGTTCGACACGATGGGCAAGGACATCGATGCCGTCGTTGTCGCGACACCCGACCATATGCATGGTTCGATTTCGTTGGCCGCGATGAGTCTTGGCAAGCACGTCTATTGTCAAAAGCCGATCGCGCACAATCTGTATGAGTGCCGCGAGATGGCGAATTTGGCGGCGAAGGCTGGCGTCGTCACGCAGATGGGTACGCAGATCCACAGTGACAGTGCCTACCGCACAGCGGTTGCGACGCTGCGTAGCGGCGTGATCGGCAAGGTGCACGAAGCGCATCTGTGGGTCGGCAAGTCCTGGGGTGGCAATGCCGCGGGTCGTCCTGACAAGGTTGATGTCGTGCCGAATCACGTCGATTGGGACTTGTGGCTTGGCGTTGCGAAGGACCGTCCTTACGTGAAGGGCCTCTACCATCCCGCGCAGTGGCGTCGTTGGCTCGATTTCGGTAGCGGCACGCTCGGCGATATGGGCTGCCATATCTTCGACCCAGTCTTCGCGGCGCTTGGCATAGGCGCACCTAAGAGCGTTGTTTCCAACGGTCCGGGTCACTTCCGCGAGATGTTCGCGCCGGATGGCGATTTCCTCTACGAGTTCCCCGGCACGGATCAAACGGCGGAGACGATCAAGTTCCGTTGGACCGACGGTGCTGGCAAGAAAGCGGCCGAGAAGGCGCAGTTGCCAGCCGGCGAGAAGTTGCCTGGTGCCGGTTCGTTCCTGATCGGTGAGAAGGGTGTGATGGTCATCCCGCACTGGGCGCCGCCGCGCTTCTACTCGAAGGGCGAGAAGATGGATGTCGACGTCACCACGTTGCCGAGCAAGGAGCATCGCCACGAGTGGACCGATGCATGCCGCGGTGAAGGCAAGACCTCGACGCCGTTCTCTTACGCGTGCCCGTTGACCGAAGCGGTGCTGCTGGGCACGGTTGCTGGCCACTTCCCCGGTGAGAAGTTGCACTGGGACTCCGAGAAGATGGAGTTCGACAACTACCTAGCGACGGCGCTTGTGCACCGCATCTACCGCAAGGGTTGGCAGCTCTAGTAAGCCATAGGGATTGGTGCTGCTGCGCACCCCGTGCTGGCATGGCGTAGATGCCAGCGAGACGATCTTTGGTCCCATTCGCACCGCCGGCCGCTTCGGGATTTCATGCGCGCGAGGCGCGCGCTCCAGTAGGCGGTCGTTCGCTGGGCTGTACGCGTCTAGAAGGTAAACCCAAGCGACATATTACGCCTTGGATGTCACCGGCAGAGAGGCAGTGTCGTCCACTTGCGGTTCATGATGATGAAATGCTAACGGGCGCCGCGGGCAGAGACATCGCGGCGTTCAACCTCGATTAGGCGACCTTTGCGAATGCGCAGGCTCGTAACACGTTCGACGTTGTGTTGGCCCTGGCGCATGCGAGCGCGAACGACGTCGAGTTCCATGCCTTCGACGATGGGCAGTAGCGCGATGGCGCGGAAGCCATCGTCGGATCCGGGCAGCGAACGCTTTACTTCATCGATCAGGTCACCGCTTTCCCAGACCCAGACGTCGTCGACGGAGACGAACTGGCATTTGTGGTTGCCGCGGTTCTTGCCGACGAGGCCGCCGGGGCAGATCAGGTAGGGCAGCGCAATCCATGGCAGGATGCCGAGCCCGTCGCGCGCGAAGCCCTTTTCGAATGCGGCCTCGATAACCGCCGGTTGGTCGCCGGCTTCTCGCGCGCGCCGCATTATTTCGTCGCGAATGGCAGCGCCCAATTCGATCAGCGCTTCATCGGGGAGTTTCTCGCACAGTTCGTGAGCAGTGTCAGGGTCTTCGCGCAGGTGGCGAACGATGGTTCCGTATCGGCGAGCAGCCATGAGCGAGCAATGATTGACGAGTCAGGTCGCAAGCGCTCGGGTTTCCCGAGACTTACGCGCATATTGATGGAGCGTGTATCCGAGGGAGTGCCGCTGGCGTGCGGGGATTGTCACTCATGCGACGCGGCACTGGCCGCGGATCTCTTGGAGGTTGTGGGCTTAGCGAGCCCGCAGCGTCAACTCGGCCAGGACTGGGCGGTGGTCGGAAGCCATCGGCTCGGTGATGACTTCGACACGGTTCACCTGCCAGGCGTCAATGGGCGCGCAGAAGATGAAATCGATCTCCTTCACCGGCTTGGTCGACGAGAACGTAAGCCGGTCATTCTTTGGCTTCTGCGTGCGGTGCGCAATCTTGTCGAAGAGCGCCAGAGTCCGTGAGTCTGGGCCATCGTTGAAGTCCCCAAGCAGAATGAAGGGCTTCGCTTGCGCCTGCAGGTGCGCGGCCAACTTGCTGGCCTGTGCAAAGCGGAACTTGTCATCGCCGACCCAGTCGAAGTGCACGTTGACGAGTAGCACGGTGTCACCCGTTGGCAGTCGCGCTTCGGCAATCAATGCGACCCGCGGTTCATTGCCGTTGGGAAGGCGCAAGCTTTCGACGTGTACGAGCGGATATCGCGAGAGCACTGCCATGCCATAACGACCGCCCTGGAAATCCATGAACGAGCCGAAACCCGGGTGCATATTCAGCATCGCTGCCAACTTGTTGGCTTGGTTCTGCTTGCCGCTGCGTGTCGCGCGCAGGTCGACTTCTTGCAGTCCGACGAAGTCCGGGCGCAGCTTCTTGAGCACGTTCGCAGTGCGCTGCAAGTCGACGCGGTTATCCATGCCAGCACCATGCTTGATGTTGTAGCTGACCACGCGCAAAGCAACGTCGTCAGGCTCCGGCGGTTGTTGCGAAGCAATGCGTAGCGTGCTCACCAGCGCAGCGTGATCCGAAGGGAAGCGCGGCTGATGTTCGCGAATTACTCGCGATGTAGTTGGCGCAACGGTGACGGTTCGCGTTCTGGCACCACGATGGTAGATGAAGTCGATGCGATCCTGATGCTGACCAGGAAACCGCGGCGTCCAGGTGCTGTCGGCGTTGCGATCGATGCGCGGGTTACACGCGCGATAAGAGTCGGTGAACCCTTGGTTCGTTAGCACGGTGCTGGTCGGCCACTTGATCACCGCGTCGTATTGGTCCCAGCCGATCTCGCCATAGTCGAGGTGCGACATCGAGTTGAAGTCGCCGGCTATGACGATGGGCACGTCCTGGTATTTGTCGGCACTCAGTCTCGTCTCGATAGCCGCCCACATCTTCAGCAGGCTTTGATGTGATGCTTTGCACGCGGCGAGCATCGTCTCGGGCTTGCTTGTGTCGCGCGTTCCCTCTAGCCAGATCTCGGCCGAGTACGGCAGCCAGATCGAATAGAATGCC
Organism: uncultured bacterium; assembly: GCA_937906475.1. Classification (GTDB taxonomy): domain Bacteria; phylum Planctomycetota; class UBA1135; order UBA1135; family UBA2386. The sequence goes on along the minus strand of CALCZA010000053.1, from coordinate 55,879 downwards.
ACGCGCGTCTTGTTGGGTAGTTCGATCAGGGCACCGACGCACTGGAACTCCTTGTGCACCGAGATGTCTTCGATGACTGGATAGCGGCTGTGGATCGAGACGTTGGTGCCACGAGGTTGGAATTGGAAGCCGAGGCCCTTCGCGATCAACTCTCCGGAGCCGTAGGTCTCCTGCATCGCAACCAGATCGGCACCGCTGTTCTTGATGACATCGATGACGCGCTTTGGACCGACCTCTTCGCCGTCTTCGCGCCCGCCGTGCCAGATGTTCCAGGCCATGACGCGCACGTCGGTGGTGTCCGCTGGTTGTTGGGCGCAGACAGTGGCCGCAAATTGCGCGAGGACGATCAGAGCGGCGGCTATTCGCACAAGGGTCTGGCAGTGGCGATGCATAGGGATACACAGCCTGCCGAGTGCACAGCGTTGGGGCCAATGAATGCCATCGGTTTGCTGTAGATTGTCATGCCCCCAAGCGCCAGTCGTATGGCAACCCTAGGCGCGTCATCGCTACGCGTCAGAATCTGGCCAAGTTCGTACCGATGCAGAACTGCTGGACTTGAGTCGGGTCCCGTGGAATTGCACGTCGGGGGATGATGCTCGAAGGTGGTCATCCCGGCGAATTGCTGCAGGTGACGGCCTTCCTGGACGTGATCGTCGGTTCACTCGGTGCGACTATGGTCGCTACGTTGCCGTCCGAAATTGGTCAGGCGATGGCGGCTTTGTCCGAATGACAATTCGCCGCGATCTCTATGTCGTCAACATGCGCGCCAAGATCCCTTTCTGGATCATCGACGTGCCCTCGTAGATCCGCAGCGCCTGGATGTCGCGCCACAGTCGCTCCACCGGGAACGCCGAGCTATAGCCGCGTGCGCCATGCAGCATCACCGCTTGGTCGCAAGCAGTCGCCGCCGCTTCCGTCGATTGCAGTTTTGCCATCGCAACATCCGCGTGCGTCTCAGTGCCATGCAAGCGCCGGTTCGCACATCGATGCACCAGTGCACGACTCGCATGCAGCGACGTCAGCATGTCAGCCAGGCGTTCTTGCACCATTTGGAACTGTGCCAGCGGTTGGCCGAACTGTTGCCGCTCTGTTGTGAACTTCACGGCGGCAGAAAGCGCCGCGCGGTGAATGCCGACTGCACCGGACGCGACGCTCAATCGTCCTGACGACAGTCCGCCTAGCGCGATGCCAAAGCCCTTGCCGACCGGGCCGAGCATCTCGCTCTTCTGCACGACCATATTGTCGAACGTCAACACTGCATGGTCACTGCCGCGATGGCCGAGTTCGACGCCTTCCATCGGCTTGCGATCGAGGCCGTCGCGGGCCGTGTCGATGACGAACGCCGTGATGCCCTTGCCCTTCAGCTTGGGGTCCACAGTCGCGAACAACAGCATGACGTCGGCAATGCCGGCATTGGTCACCCAGTGCTTCAGGCCGCTGACGCGATAGCTGCCGTCGGGTTGCTCGACGGCGTGCGTCGTTAGCGAGGCTACGTCACTGCCAGCATTTGGCTCGGTCAACGCGAAGCAGCCGATTGCTTCGCCGCGCATCAATGGCTTGAGCCACTGTTCGCGTTGGTCGTCATCGCCGTTCTTGGCCAGCGTTTGTGTGACGAGTCCAGTTTGCACCGCACAGAAGCCACGTGCATTGCTACAGACTGCGCCGAGTTCTTCGTGGGCGAGTGCTAGTTGCAGGGGCGTCCAGCCGCTACCGCCGATTGCTGTCGGCAGCGGGCCCCCGAGGATGCCGGCGTCGCCAAGTTCGCCGACCATCGCGCGGCGGAAGGTCGACTGCTCGTCGATGGCGCGCGCATGCGGGGCGAGTTTCTCGTTGGCAAACGCTCGGATGCCGCGGGTGAACTCGGCAAGTTCCGGGGTGAGTTCGTCGTCCGGGAGCCAGAGGGTGTCGTTCTTGATTGTGCTCATCGCGGTCCTGAGTGTTAGCGGCCCTGCCACTTCGGATCGCGCTTTTCCATCCACGCGTCGTAGAATTCGCGATGATCGTGCGCGCGCAACAGCAGCGCTTGGGCCTGTGCCTCTTGCTCGATCGCGGCGTCCATATCCATCGGCCATTCATGCCAGACCATCTTCTTGGTCATGCCGATGGCGAGTCCGGGGCCAGTGGCCAGTTGCTTGGCAATGCTCATCGCTTCGTCGAGAACGGCCTCGGGCGCGACGACGCGGTTGGCGAGGCCAATGCGGTGGCACTCATCGGCTAGCACCTTGCCGCCGAGCATCAGCATCTCCATTGCGCGGCCGGTGCCGACGATCTTTGGTAGCAGCCACGCCGCGCCCATGTCTGCGCCGGTCAGGCCAACTTTGGTGAACAAGAACGCGAACTTCGCCTTCTCGGACATCACGCGCATGTCGCTGGCGAGGGCTAGCACGGAGCCAGCACCGGCGGCGACGCCATTGATGGCGGCGATGATCGGTTTTTCGAGTCGCAGCATGTTGCGCACCACGGCGCCGGTCATGCGAGTGAACTCGAGCGTGCCGTTGAGGTCTTTCTCAAACAGCGGGCCAATGATCTCTTCGACGTTGCCGCCGCTGCAGAAGCCCTTGCCCTTGCCGGTCAGCACGATGGCCTTGACCGACTTGTCGGTGCGCAGGTCGACGAACAGTTTCTCCAGCTGGCCGTAGATCTCGAACGTCAGCGAGTTGAGTGTGGCCGGGCGATCGAGCGTCAGCGTCGCAACGCCGTCGTCATCGGTCTCGAAGTGGAAGTCGTATTTCGTCATGGCGTGGAGCGAGTGATCCCGATTGGAATGATCCTGGTGGTCAGGCTCGTGAGTTATTCGAGGAATGCCGCGGGCTCTTGGTCGAGGGCGTAGATGCAGCCGGCGGGCCGGTCACGTAGCAGCATACAAACGGCAGCAGCAACTTCGTCGCTGGTGTGCATGCGGCCAATGTTGTTTTGCGCGCCCATCAAAGCTAACGCATCAGTAGCGCTGGTCCTGCCCTTTGCGGCTACGGCTGCCGCGGCAGAGCGAGTGATGTCGGTGTCGACAAAGCCAGGGCATACGCCGTAGACCTGGATGCCCTTGTGATTCAGTTCGGCATGCAAGGCGCGCGTCAAGCCGACCATGCCGTGCTTGGCGGCGGTGTAGGCCGACGTGAAGGGGTAGCCACGTAGGCCGGCGCTCGATGCAAGGTGGAGGAGGCAACCGCTGCCGCGGGACTTCATGTCCTTGGCGCTGTGGCGGGCGAACGCGAGTGGCACAGCGACGTGCAGATCAAACGCGTCCTGCATCATTTCGGCCGTGGTATTCTCGACCTTGTCGGACGGTGCGGTACCTGCGTTGCTCACGATGACATCAGGTTTGCCGAACGTTTGCTCGGTGAAGGCTAGCACTCGCTCGACGCTTCCTTCTGCGCGCAGGTCGGCGGCGATGGTCGCAACCGTCGCGCCGTTGGCACGTAGTTCGGTCGCTACGGATTGCAGTCGTTGATCGTCGCGCGCCGTTAGCACGAGGCGATGGCCGTCATTCGCCAAGCCGGTAGCAATCGAGCGGCCGATGCCGCGATTGCTGCCGGTGACGATGGTGATGGGAGCAGCGGTGGGGGCCTCGGCCATGTGAGCATGCTCGCGCAGGTGGGCGGCATTTCGCAACGTTCGTCCGAGAGAGTAGGCGAACACCGTGCTGATTTGATTGCCGACGGTGGCGTCGCCGCTTGATTGTGGCTGCTGCAAATGGGCTACTGCGCCCGGATTGGCCCTGCCGACCTGAGGCAGCCGAGTTCCTTGCTCATGTTTGCCCCATGCGAAGGCCGATACAGAAGTCGGAAAGGAAGTAGGGAGCGTTGAGTTGCGGACGACCCTCTGAAGGGCCCGGTGGGGACCGGGCCCTTCTCATTTTCTCCTGCGTCATGCCGCAGGGGCAGAATCCCAGCGCGCGGAGTCTGTGCACTGGCAATCCCCGACCGGATCCGGATGCACGGATCCGGGTGACCGGATCCGGATGCACCGCCGATCTCGGGGCTCGATTTCGGCTTTGTCCTAATCTGGATAGGGCTAGATCCGACCTACTCGCCCGCCCGGCCCGAGGTTCGTTGGTTACGGCCAGTCGTTCGGTGTGGCGGATCCAGCGATGGTCGACTGCATGCCCATGGTCTCGCGGTTCGGCCAGATCGATGCCCAGGACACGTTCCCGACGACCCTCGACATTCTGGGTGGAGTAGTCGCTGGCCAGCGTTTGTCCCTGCAAGCGGCTTGGTTTGATGATTCCCACCCGGTCATGCCACTGCCTTTCAGCAATGGTCTGCAGCTCGGTTGGGGTCGCGGGCAGCTGCAGCAGCGTCTTCTTTCCAGATGATTTGGACATTTCCCCATGGGGCCCCCAAATCGGCCTGATGCCGGTGATTCTGCTCGATTGCTGAGGTCATTTGGCTTGTCTGACCCCGCCAGGTTTGGGGAAGACCTTGTTCTTTGGCCGGCGGTCGCTATTTTGTTTCGCCCTCCCAACTCGGCCCACCTTTCCTGGGCCGGATCGCAGTCATGGCAAAGCCTAAGAAGAAGAAAGAAGTCGTCTTCCTCGTCTGTGAGGAATCCGGCGATCGCAACTACACCTTGCTGAAGAAGCCCGGCACTCCCAAGCTCGAGCTGAATAAGTATTGCGCACGCCTGCGCAAGCACACCAAGCACATCGAGAAGAAGAAGTAGACACGACTGGTCGCCGGCGAGCCGGCTAGACCGTCACTACTTCCGCTCCACCAAGTTTCGTGGAGCACGAGTTGGTTCGCAATGTGGCTGTCTAGGCCAATTCTGCGACCGCTATGTGCGCCCGGGTGATAGCGCCTGGCCTCTCACGCAGTGTTAACACGCCGTTGTGTCCTGACGGCCGCGCCCTAGCCGCCACTGGTCGGCGCCCCGCCGGGCAGCACTCGATCGAGGATCTCTTTGAGGCTTGCGCGGCTGTAGTTGGCGAGCGGCAGGCTTTGCAGTCGAGCGCCAAGCCTGGCGATTCTGTTGGGGTCCCCCTTCTCAAGGTTCTGAAGGGCCAACACGATGGAGCCGAGATGTGATTGGTTGTTGGCGATCTCGGGGTCGTCGAGCAACCGATTGATCGCTCGCTCGCACGCTTCGGGTGTCGCGTGAACGGTGAACACATACATCGCCTGGATTCGAACCTCTGCTGATGGGTCGTTAGCAAGCGCCAGTTCGGCAACGGGGAGGCCAGCCGCGTCTGGGATCATGCCGACGCCCATGATCAATTCTCGGCGAATATCCGGGTGGGTGTTGGCGGCGAGGTGCTTTCGGTAGGCCTCCGAAACAGCGTGCGGGGAGCGAAGGCCTAACGACATGTAGGTGCCGCGAGTGTGCTTGAGTAGCGGGGCTAACTCGCCGAGCACGGCGATCCCGTCATTTACTGGCAACTCCTTCGCAGCGATCTGGGCGATGGCGAGAGCGATCTGCGTGTCCTTGCGATCGCGCAACCAACTCAGGACAACCGCGCGGTACTTCTCGTCGGCGAGCAATTGGCGGCAGGCGGCAACGATTTCGCTCGGGTCGCTGCTGTCCAGTCGCAACATCGCGAGTTGCGAGAGATCCTCCGAAGAACGTTCACCCGCTTCTTTGACGTTGTCCCACAGTGTCATCAACATGTTGGTGGCGACGTTGCGCGGGAACTGGTCTTCGCCCGCCAACCTCAGCAAGTTCAAGACGCTTGGCTCGTGTGCGATACGAAGGTAGGGAGCCTGGTGCAGGCATCGGTTGCCCATCTCCGTCGTGAGGTTGCCGATCGGCATCGAGTCGAGGATCGCTTGCACCAGTGCATTGATGCGGGATCGGTCTGCCGCGATGTCGGCGAGTTGGTTGCGGCGAGTTAACTCAGCTTGCAGTAGCAGTTGCAAGACGCCCAACTTGGTGTTGTCGAGTGCTGATTGCTCGCTTACTTCGGGGCCGCCCGACATCTCCACGAGCATCGCTAGGCTGCGTTCGCCGGCGTCGGCGAAGTGGCTTAGCACGTTGCCAAGCAGGTCGCGCACCTCTTCGTTGAGTTGCTGCGCGGCTTCCACTTCGTCTTCCTGCGCCAGTTCCGCAGTTCGCAGGCCCATTGTGCAGAGTTGGGCTACGGACTCTCGGAAGACGAGTGGCGGCGCAGTGTCGTCCACGGCCTTGTCGGGCGCGGTGGCGTCGGAGCGGTCATTTGAGATTTGTCGTTCGATTGGCGTCGAGGCGGTGCCGGGCGAAGGTTGGTTGTTGGATGAGACTTCTATCGTTGCCTCCGTATCAGGCTCAGGAGTGGGCCACATGATGACGGCACCCATGGCTATGCATGCGGTCAGGCAGGCTAGAAACAGAACGGTCGACTTGTGCGACCCCGATGACTCTTGTTGCGGCATGGATCCTCCACAGAAATGGGGTCCGGCATCGAGTGATGCCGGGGACTCTTCAGTGGGGGGCTAGGGGGTGATCGGCCCACATGGCACGGTTCGGTAGCGTGGCAGACTGGCTCCCGCGAGCGTGCTTTTCATCAAGCAACTGCTGCCCCATGGCACGATCAGGAACCAGTCTTGTTGGCACTCGAAGTAGTAGATCCACGAGGAGGCCTTGCCAGTGACCTCGACCATCGTCTCTGTGAGTGCGTCGACCTCGACTTCATGAGGCATGGTATGAGTCGCGAAAATGGGGCACGCGATTTGGGCCGACGAGATCGTCAAGCCACCAAAACTGACGGTTCCGCCGGAGCAAGGAAGTTCGCCGTGCATCGTCAATGCCTCGGGAATGAACTTAGCCTGCTTCTTGGGGCAAGTGCCTTGAGCAGTTATCGCGGCAGCAAACAGCAGCGTGAACACAGCGAACAAAAGGGAACGTGAACTCATGACTCTCCTCCTCTCAATCGTGAAACGTGGCAGGCACTCGTTGTCGCGAGCGAGCGGCAGTCGCGTTTCATAAGCAACTACCGCCACCTATACAGGGACTTGAAGTCGCCCACGGTGACAGGCTGGTGGCTATTTTTTGTCGCTAGTCGTGCGCTGCTCCGATCTCGCGCCACGCCGCTTCGATGCCGGCGTCGACGGAACCTGCGCGCCAGTCGAGTTCGCGATCGGCTTTAGCGCTCGAATACCACATGTGCAAACGAGTGAGTTGCAGGATCTCGCTCGTGATTGCCGAGGTGCTACCAAACATCCGTTCCTTGATGCGCAGCGCTCGTGCAGCGATGCCAAGCAGCGAACGGGGTGCTTTGCGTGTTGGCGCGTGACCGTCGACGGCTGTGGCGATGCGCTGTAGTAACTCGATGCCGGTGAGGTTCTCGCCGCCGAGGATGTAGCGTTCGCCGGTTCTCCCGCGTTCGAGTGCTGCGATCATGCCATCACAAACATCGTCGACGTTCGCGACGTTGGTGCCCCCTGGCGGTGCCATCTTGACCTTGCCTTGCATGACCGCGCCGAGCAATGAACCGTCACCCTTGCGCCGGTCGCCTGGCCCATACATCGATGGTGGGTTGACGATCACTGCGTCGAGACCACTGCCAGCGGCATTGAGGACGCGTTGTTCGGCGGCGAACTTACTGTCGCTGTAGCCGATGCGCAGCGGTCCGAAGTTGAACGGCGTGTCTTCGTTCAGTTCGACGGGTTCGTTCGAGTAGGCGACCGCCGAAATCGTTGAGACGTGCAGGAAGCGACGCACGCCTGCCATCAATGCCAATTGCGCGAGACGTTCGGTGCCGTCTCGGTTGGCTACAAACATTGCGGCGCGATCTGCTGGGCGAAACGATACGAGCGCGGCGAGGTGCACGACGTGGTCGACGCCGCGAAGGGCTTCGGCGAGTGCGGCTTCGTCTTCGAGTCGACCCTCGGCCCGTTCGTGCGGGATGCCTTGGAAGTGGGTGAGATGTTGCCCCGGACGAACTAGCAAGCGCAGTCGACGGCCGACTGCGAGTCGTGGCACCAGCGCGCGGGCGACAAAACTGCTGGCACCGGTTACGAGGCAAAGAGGTTGCACGCGCTCACCATAGGCAAAGGTGCCGACCGTTTCATGAGGCGGTCGCGGTCGGCCTTGATCCTGTCGGTGTGCTCGAGGCGCAACCGGCCAGCATGGAAGCCGAGGCGTGCTCCTCTGGTGATATCGATTTCGGCCGCGAGCATCGCCATACTATTGGCGCGGGATGGCGGCAAAATGAGTTGGCATCCGGACTAGTCAGGAGAGCATTCGATGGTCGCTGGACCGCCGCGATGAAAACTGCGTACGCTGGTGCGTCGACATCGCTCGGAGTCCGGGATGGCCGGATGTCGCGGTGCGACGGAAGATGCAATCGTCGTCGCCAGCAACCGCTCGCAAGTTGCTTGGTGATTGCGACATCTCCGCGACTTGTTGCAGCGGTCGAATGGTGCGTTCTCGGGTAGTCTATCGTGCATCCATGCGTGCCTTCGTCGCCTATATGTTTGCTGTGCTTGCGGTCTGCGCAGGCCTTTGGTTCGGCTACTTCGCCAAGAACGAGGTGGCGGGCAAAGAATCGCGACGCATAGCGAGCAAGACGCCAGTCATCCTTGCTCTCGTCGTCGACGCGCCGTTCTCGAGTACGTTGGCGGCGCTCGGCACAGCGGTCGCTAATGAGAGCGTGCGCTTGACTGCCAACCGCAGCGACCTCGTCAAGGCCATCTACTTCTCTGATGGACAACATGTCGAGAAGGATGCGTTGCTGCTCGAGATGGAAACGAGCGAAGAGCAGTCGCGACTCGTTGAAGCCAAGGCGTTGCTGACTGAACGTGAAACCGCGCACCGCCGCTCGGTCGAACTGCAAGAGCAGGGTATCTCACCGGACAGCGAAGTGCAGACGGCGTTGGCCCAGATGCATGCCGCGAAAGCGCGTGTCGTGACCCTTGAAGTAGCCATTCGTGACCACAATGTGAAGGCGCCGTTCTCTGGCGTGCTCGGTTTGCGCCGTGTCAGCGTCGGTTCTTTGCTGCGGCCGACCACGGTGATCACGACGCTCGACGACCTATCGGTAGTGAAGGTCGACTTCACCATCCCCGAGACCTGGTTGTCGGCGATCCGCGTTGGCCAGCCGGTGCGTGCGCTTAGCGACGCTTGGCCGGGTGAGACGTTTCTTGGCAAGGTGACGGCGGTTGATACGCGGCTCGATGCCAAGACACGCTCGGCGACGATTCGCGCCGTTGTGACCAACCCGGAGCTGATGCTTCGCCCGGGCATGTTGATGAAAGTTGATGTCGATCGTGGCGAAGCACCTTCGCGGCAGGTTCCTGAAGATGCCCTCGTCCAAAAGGGCGACAAGCACTTTGTGTTCGTGGTTGGCGAGGACTCCGTGGCGCGTCAAGTAGACGTCACCGTCGGTCGCCGTCGCGTTGGTCGCGTTGAAGTCTTGGCCGGTTTGGAGGAAGGACAGCGTGTCGTTGTCGAAGGCCTCGTGCGCGTTCGTGATGGCACCGAAGTAGAAGTCGTCGCAGTTCGCGACGGAGACAAGCAGTGATCCTGTCCGACCTTGCAGTGCGCCGACCCGTGCTGGCGTCGGTTCTGAGTTTGGTGATCGTGACGCTCGGCATCGTTGGCATGCTACGTCTGTCGATGCGCGAGTTGCCTGACATCGATGCACCGCGCGTCAGCATCGGTACGAGTTATCCCGGTGCCGCAGCTGCGGTCATCGAGTCGCGCGTGACTCAAGTCATCGAGAACGCGATCAGCGGCATCGATGGCATCCGCACGGTTTCGTCGCAGACGACCGATGGGCGTTCATCTATCGATATTGAGTTCGTGCTCGATCGCGACATCGATTCTGCCGCTAATGATGTTCGCGACCGCGTTTCGCGCGTGTTGAGCAGCTTGCCAGAAGAAGTAGATCCGCCGGCGGTCAGCAAAGCACAGTCCGGTTCGGACACAATCTTCTGGATGAGTTTGGCGTCACCAGTGCGCGATGCGTTGGAGCTGACAGACTACCTCGATCGCTACATCGCCGACCAGTTTTCGAACGTGCAGGGTGTCGCAGATGTGCGTTATGGCGGTGGTAGCCGCTACGCGATGCGCGTCTGGCTAGATCGCGAAGCGATGGCTGCTACGGGCGTGACGGCTGGTGATATCGAGCAGAGCTTGCGCCGCGAAAACGTGGAACTGCCGGCGGGACGTGTCGAGTCGGTCCATCGCGAGTTCACCGTGCGCGTTGCTCGGCGCTACAAGACGGCGAAGCAGTTCGGCAACCTCGTGATCGCTCGGGGAGATGTTGGGCACCTGTTGCGGTTGCACGACGTAGCGCGCATTGAGGTTGGCCCGTCGGATGACCGCAATGTGTTTCGTCGCAACGGCGAGGACATGGTCGGCATCGGCATCCTGGCGCAGGCCAAGGCCAATGTCGTGTCGGTCGTAGATGGCGTGCGCAAGAAGATGGAGGAGATCAACAAGACGTTGCCCTCCGACATCAAGCTCTACCCAAGTAGCGATTCGTCGGTCTATATCCGCGCGGCGATCGGCGAGGTGTATCGCACGTTGTTCATCACGGCGCTCGTGGTCGTGTTGGTGATCTTCCTGTTCTTGGGCAGTGGCTTCGCAACCATGATCCCGGCGCTGACGGTGCCGGTGTCGTTGGTGGGCACGTTCTTCGTGCTCGACCAGTTGGGCTTCTCGATCAATTTACTGACGCTGCTCGGCCTCGTGTTGGCGATTGGCTTGGTGGTCGATGATGCCATCGTTGTGCTTGAGAACGTGTCGCGGCGCATTCGCAATGGCGAAACCCCGCTGCGCGCGGCATACCTGGGCACGCGCCAAGTTGCGTTCGCCGTGGTCGCGACCACGGTCGTGCTTGTCGCCGTGTTGGTGCCAGTGACCTTTGTCGAAGGCAACACCGGCCGCTTGTTTACCGAGTTCGCGCTGGCTCTAGCTGGCGCCGTAGTGCTGTCGACGGTCGTCGCGTTGACGTTGACACCGGTGATGTGCTCGATGCTGCTGCGTGGAGGCAAACCGCCGTTGATGATGCGGTTCGTCGATTCCCTGTTTACGCCGGTGCAGCGCCTCTACCGCTGGCTGCTCGAAGGTATCGTCGGGCAACCGCTTGCCGCGATCGGCATCGCCGCCGGCCTAGCATTGTCGATCGGCGGTCTCTACGCCGCGTTGCCGCGGGAATACGCACCGCAAGAGGATCGAGGTTCGTTCCGAATCAGCATGAAGGGCCCCGAGGGCGCGTCATTCGGCAATGCTCTCGCCGCCGGTGCGCAAGGTGAAGAGGTCATGCTGGAGTTGATCGAATCGGGCGAAGCGCAGCGTGTGTTGATGCGCGTTCCTGGTTCGTGGCGATCTGGTGGTAGCGTCAACTCTGCGTTCGGCACCGTGCTGTTGAAGCTGTGGGGCGAGCGCGAGCGCACGACCAAAGAGATCATGGCGGACGTCGACCGGAAGCTTGGGGCGATCCCGGGCTATCGCGCGTTCTGCATCGCTGAATCAGGTTTGTTGCGGCGTTCGGGCCAGCCCGTGCAGTTTGTGCTGACTGGCTCGACCTACGAAGAGCTAGCCATTTGGCGTGACGTTGTGATCTCGGCTGCGCGCAAGAACCCAGGTTTGGTTGCCGTCAATAGTGACTACGAGGAGACCAAGCCGCAACTCGAAGTAGTCATCGACAACGCGCGCGCCGCCGATCTCGGGGTGTCGGCGGTCGAGATCGGCCGCACGCTTGAGACGATGATGGGCTCCCGCCGCGTCACGACGTTCGTTGAGCGCGGCGAAGAATACGATGTCGTGTTGGAGGCTGAGGATCGCAACAAGCGTTCACCTGCCGATATCGAGCAGATCTTCGTGCGTTCGCAAACGAGCGGGCAGTTGCTACCACTGGCCAACGTCGTCACTGTTCGCGAGTTTGCTGACTCCGCTTCGCGCAACCGATGGGATCGCCTGCGAGCCATCTCGATCAGCGCCAACTTGGCGGAGGACTACACGCTAGGCGAAGCGTTGACGTTCTTGCGTGGCGTGGTGCGTGACGAACTCAACAACCAACCTGGTATCGCCTACGGTGGCCAGAGTCGCGAGTTCGTCGAGTCATCGGACGCGCTGATGATGACGTTCTTGATCTCGCTGCTGCTCGTCTACCTTGTATTGGCCGCGCAGTTCGAGAGCTTCCTGCAACCGCTGGTCATCCTGCTGACGGTGCCACTGGCACTGTTCGGTGGCCTGCTCGGTCTCAAGCTTGGTGGCGCCACGGTCAACATCTACAGCCAGGTCGGAATGGTGATCCTGATCGGGCTCGCGGCCAAGAACGGCATTCTGATCGTTGAGTTCGCGAACCAGCTACGTGACGAAGGCCGAGCTTGGCGCGATGCCGTTATCGATGCCAGCGTGCTGCGCCTGCGTCCGATCTTGATGACCAGCATGTCGACGTCACTCGGCGCCATTCCGTTGGTGCTCGCCAGCGGCGCTGGCGCGGAAGGCCGAGTCGCCATTGGCCTCGTCGTTCTCTCTGGCGTGACCGTTGCGACCCTGACCACACTGCTGGTCGTGCCTGGAACTTACGGCCTGATCGCCCGCTTCACCGGTTCTCCCGGGGCTCGTCGGCGCGATCTGGAAGACCAACTGAGCGATGACAAAGCCGCCGCCGTCCACCAGCCAGCCTGATAAGTGACTCGGAGTAACAGCGCTGAGACACTGAGGAGCGAGAATCGGTTCCGAACGGCCGCCTGGGCGCTACTGTCGGCCGCGCATGGAATCGCCAGCAGACCCCGGCCATCCCGAAGGTGACACGCCCAAGCGCGGTATGTCGCTGCCGACCAAGATCCTGATCGGACTCGCCGTTGGCGCGGCCGCGGGGGTCACGCTCAATCTGATGCACGGACCGGCGCTCGGTGCCGAGAAGACCGCTGCGTTTGAGAGCGTCGAATGGTGGGCCAACCAGGTCATCAAACCGTTCGGCGATCTGTTCTTGAGGTTGCTGTTCATGGTCGTCGTGCCAATCGTGTTTTGCTCGCTCTATCTCGGCGTATCCGGGCTCGGCAGCGTGCAGAAGATCGGCTCGCTCGGCAGCCGAACGCTCACGTGGTTCTTGGGCACGACGTTTGTTGCTGGCTTGCTCGGCATCACGTTGGTGCGCCTGATCGAGCCGGGTGGCAGCGTCTCACCGGAAACCGTCGAACGCATCAAGGCGCAATACGGCACTGTCACGCAGGCAAAGATCGAGCAGAGCGAAGCGGTCAAGGGCTGGCTGCAGATGGTGGTCGATTTCGTGCCGACTAACGTGGTTGGCGCAGCCGGTGACAACAAGAGCATCCTCGGCCTGATCATCTTCGCGTTGATCCTTGGCGCGGCGGCCACTCGCTTGCCGGCGCACAAGACGCGAGTGCTTAAGGACCTGCTCGAAGGCCTCTACGAACTGTGCATCAAGGTGCTGTCCTGGGTCATGGAGTTGGCGCCGATTGGCGTGGCATGCCTGATCTTCCATGCGACGGCGTTGCTCGGTATCGATGTGATGAAGCTCGTCGGTTGGTACTTCGTCACGGCGATGGGTGGGCTGATCTTCTATCAGTTCGTTGTGATCACGGCCTATGCGCGAATCTTCGCCGGCTTGTCGCCGAGGCGCTTCTATCGCGGCATCCGGACGTTGATGGTCACGGCGTTCTCGACGTCGTCTTCGAACGCGACGATGCCGACAACGATCCGCACGGCCGTCGACGAGTTCGGTGCGCCCAAGGAGATCGCTGGCTTTGTTATGCCGCTCGGCGCGACCATGAACATGAACGGCACGGCGCTATTTGAAGGCGTATCGGTGCTGTTCTTGGCGCAGGTTTACGGCGCCGATCTCGATATCTCGCAGCAGGCGATGGTGGTTGGGTTCTCGGTGTTGATCGCGATCGGCGCGGCGGGTGTACCCGGCGGTTCCATTCCGTTGCTGGCGATTGTGTTGATGCAGGTCGGCGTGCCGCCGGAGTTCTTGGCGCTGATTCTTGGCGTGGACCGGTTGGTCGACATGACGCGCACGATGCCGAACGTTTGCAGCGACTTGGTTTGCAGTTTGTGGCTGTCACGCCGCGAAGGCCATCAACTCAAGGTGTGAAGCTCGTCACCGGTTACACGGGTGTTCAGTGGCACGGGTATTCGGGCATATCGATGACGTAGCCCATGTTGACGAACCCAGATGCGACGACTGGCGACAGCAACAAGCCCGTGCACCGGTACTGCACCATAATCACTGGCACCGCTTCGGCGCGACCAGGCCGAAAGCCGACGTGAGGTGATGGCATTCGATGGGGTGGCACGAATTGGTGCCACATCGGCCAACTGGGCGCGCCGACACACCCGAGTGCCAATGGGCTTGGCCAGAACGCCGCTGCGGCCGGCGTCGAACCGGAGTTGACGCAGGTGCTCTGCGCGGAGACTGCTTCGCCAAACGTGGCGCCGAGGAGTAGCAACAAGAACGTGCGAGCGATCATGCTGCTAGTGGCCCACAGTCGAGCATTGCGGGCCGCATTTCTGCAGATGGCGAGGGTCGACCCCACAAGTCACTTCGGCCCAGTGAAGAATCGCACGGAAGTTCCGGAGCAGGAGTTGCTCGGGCAAGCGGCCGGCAAGGTCGTCGCTGCGGGATCTGAGCTAGTAGCGCTGTGATCGGCAGCTAGTTAGGCGCCGCGCTTCGGTGTCGCCGCTTCGCCGGAGACGACTAGAAACGTTGCCGCTTAGAAGTCCGTGCGGTATCGATCCCACATCCGTTCGCAGAACGGATTCCAACCGCGCATCCAGTTGCCCGTTGTCTCGATTTGCATGTAGCGATCGACGTAATCGAACAGGGCCGGATGATCCCACGCGTCGCGCAAGCCCATGATGCGTGCTGCGAGCACGTAGCCGTGCCAGACGTTGGCTGTGCAGCAGCGGCGATACGGATCGGCTGTCCACGCCTTGCGGTCGCGACTCGGGTCGTCGGTGTGACGGTTGCCCCATTCGGGCAGGCCTTGGTCTGCCGGGCCATAGCCGCCATAGCCGCGGTTCCATTCACCGTTCGTTGCGGTGACGTAGAACGTTTGTGCGTCTTCGGCGAATGCGAGTTTGCGTTCGCTAGCCAGCCTGAGCATGTCGTCGTCGTGTAATACTGAACCGGCGAGCAACAACGGGAACTTGCGACCACTGCCGCTGCCGCCATCGGCAAGGAAGTGACCACCGTTCTTGACGATGCCAAAGGTGTCGATGCCGAGTTGCACCATCGCAATGACCAGAGGTTGCTTGTTAGTTAGCGGCATGTCGAGTTGCAACGCCAATGCGCCGGTCCCGACGAGGTCGGCCAGGTCACGGCCGTAGTCGGGCATGTTCTGGCGCGGATGCAGGTAGCGACCAGCGTAGCCAGGTAGGTGGTCTAGCCAGGTGCGTTCGAATCGTTCGACGAGATCGCGAATCGGCGGCGCGCCAGCTTCGGCTGGCAACTGCGCGAACTGCGTCATGTCGATGTCGTCGGCGGTCCAGTGCGCTAGCTTGTCCGTGCCGCAGTAGGGCGGGCGGAACGAGTTCGCAGCTGGTTGCGTGGCAATGCAGGTCAGGACTGCGCAGCTTTCGATTTGCGGCAGTTGTCCGGCGATTGGATGGCTAACCGTCGACACCAGCGACGAGCCGGGGACCAGCGTCAGCGGGTTCTTGCGCGACACATTCAGCGCAACGTTCTTGGTCTTGTCGTAGCGACCCGTTGCACCGTTGCCGAACATCGCGCTGTCGTAGCCTTGAGTCTGTTCGCTAGGGGACGGGTTGATCATCGAGCCGTGGCGCACGCGCGCACCGTCTTGCAGACTCGCAGGCTCGATGCTCGTGACCGAGATAGGACCGAGCACCCACCAGTCTCCGTTGACGTAGCGACCGCAACGGGCAGGACGATCAAACGTCCATGTGATGCCGTGGCGAGCGACCCCAGCGAGATGGCCAGCCGGAATCGGGGCCTCGGGCGCACCTCCCAATCTGGGTGGGCGAAGCACGTATTCGCCGACGATCATGGCGTCACTGCTCGAGACCCCGCTCTTGTGGCCTCCGAGATTGGCGGCGCGCACGTTGACGTGCAGCGTGACACCGATCGCCAGGTCGAGGTTGCTAGCCGCTGCGCGTTGTGCTCCGGCTACTTGTTGCCATTCTAGAACGTCGGTCGAGCCAGGCTTCGTGCCGACACTCCACTCGTAGACAACGGGATGTTTCTCGGGATCGATGAACGCGTCCCAGTTCGCGAACAGCGACGTGCGCGGTCCTTGGCTGTCCATGTCTGGACCGAGGCTGCCGCGAACCGGGGCGGTCGACGGCGCACTGCTTTGCTTGACGACAGTTCTTGCCGGCGTGCTGCAGCTAGTCGCCAGAACAGGGACCAGAATGAGGCCAAGCACCGCGATGGTGAGCGCCGTTTGGCGCCCATGGGGCTGCGGTGGTGTCTTCATCACCCACAAGGTAGCGGCCCCGGCCTTGCTTGTCATTTTGCGATCGGCGATGACGAGAGCGCCAATAGGCCGATCGCCAACTGCGCTCTGTCCCTCGACAGTAAAAGCCTGCGTGCTGGGCCGGTCGAGGCTCCCGACCCGTTCTGGGCAATCACGGCGACAATTTGCGGTCGGTGATCACCGCTGTGGCTGTCACTCGCAATCTGTGCCAGGTCGACGTTCCTAGCCTCAATCAGGTGCCCGAAGCCCGCTTTGTGGTGCATTCGCTCGATGTGGTTGTGCTGATTGTTGAGGCTAATCGACATCGTGGAGAGGTCGTCCAGCGCAACCTCAAGATGCTGCGGGCGCTCGAGTCGCCGGATTAGGGTTCGGTGGTCACCGAACGGATCCACCTAGTGCCGACGCTCGTCGCCAAGATGGTCTCGTCGCCAAGATGGTCTAGTTGGCGGCCACGCGTTACAACGCTCGCGTGACTAGACCCGCTCCCGCCTTCGCAGTCGACGCCAGCGAGTGGTTTGTCGATGAAGCGTGGCGCGAGCACGTCACGCCTCGGCATTGGCGTCGCTTACCGGCGCGCGCCGATGTCAGCGTGCGGCTGGTCTTGCAGCAGTTGCAGGATCGAGGCGTTAGCGCAACGTTCTTTGTGCCTGCGGCCCTCGCGTTCAGCGCGCCCGAGTTGTTGTCAGATGTCGTTGCAGCTGGGCATGAGATTGCGTTGTCGGTGCGTTCGCCGTGGCCGATTGACCAGGTGCCCGAAGACAAGCGCGTCGCGTTCATTCGCGCGTGGGAAGACGAACGTGCCGAAATCGAGCGCGTGATCGGCGTGGCCGTGCACGGGTTCAGTTCTTGTTGGTCGGTGGCGTCGGGCGATTCTTGGTGGCACGCACCGCTCAAGATGCTGGGCTTTGATTACGACGCGACGCCGGTCAAAGGTGCCGAGAGCGTTGTGGTCGGGCTGCAAGGCGAGTTGGCCGGCGCGATGGTGAGTAGTCATCGCTTCTCGGCGTGGCAACTCGACTCCGAGCAGCCGCGTTTGATGGGGCTGCCGCGGCCAGTGCGCGAAGCCCACGAGGTGGCGTTACGAGAAGGCCCCGAACGGCTGGCAGGGCTGTGCTTGCTTGCTGACAAGACGATTGCCCAAAGTCTGCTGCTGGAACCACGGAATCCGGCACCCATTCCGGTTGCGCCCGATGATGTTGTCGTCACTGATGAGGGTGGCGAGCACGAACTCGTGCCTCGCACTTTGCGCCGCAAGACCAAGGTGCCACGGCTTGCGATCATCGTGCCCCTCAAGGACGAGGCCGATGGCGTGCAATCGTTGTTCCGCGAGTTGAGCGCCGTCAAGGTCGCGCTGTCCGACGTTGTCGCATGTGAGTTTGTGCTGATCGACGACGGTAGTACCGACCAGACCTGGCCGTTGTTGGAGCGAATGGCGCGTGCCTATGCCGGCGTGCGACTCGTGCGCCACGCGCGCAACCGTGGCGTCGCTGCCGCGATTCGCACTGGCTTCTTCGCGACCGACGCGGATTGGGTTGCGTCCATTGACGGCGACATGTCGTACGACCCGATGGAGCTGCGCAAGATGTTGCAGCACATGCCGGACGCCGATGTGGTCACCGCTTCGCCCTACCACAAAGATGGTGGCGTTCGCAACGTGCCGGGTTGGCGGTTGTTCTTGTCCCGCACGTTGTCGCTGGCCTATCGCATCCTGTTGCGCAGTCGAATTTCGACGTGGACGAGTTGCTTTCGGATTTACCGCCGCGAGTTCGTCGTCGACCTGCCGCTCAAGAACGGCGGCTTCCTCGGCACGGCGGAATTGCTGGTGCGTGTGCTTCGCCGCGGTGGCCGGGTCGTCGAGCACCCATGTGTGCTCGAAGCGCGCTTACTGGGGTTCTCGAAAATGCGCGTGGTCGATGTCGTGCTCGATCACATGCGGTTGCTGGTGTTGGTTGCGCTGCGGTTGATCAAGTGATGGCTTGATCAAGCAGTAGACCTGAGCAATGGGGGGGGCTGTGCAGCGACTAGCTGACTGCCGAGTTTGACTCTTCGGTGGTCTCTGCTTGTGGCCGGAACGAGTCGGCGGACGACAACGACATCGAGCGCTGCCATCCCTCCGGGATCTCCTCCCCGATCAACTCGCCCTTTTTCAGGAAGTCATAGATCTCCGAATAGGTTCTCGTCTCCGTTACCGAGACGCGCCGGCGGATATGCCACGGTCGCAACCAATCGGGATGCGTGAGTCCTGCGGCGCCGAGTGTCTCAAGAAACGCGTGCACCGTTGCCTCGTGGAAGTTAGCGACGCGTTGGGTCTTTTGTGAGACCACGAGTCCCTTGCTTAGGCGGTCATTTTGGGTGGCGACGCCGACCGGACAGTCGTTGGCGTTGCAGCGCAGCGCCTGAATGCAGCCGAGCGAGAACATGAAGCCGCGGGCTGAGTTGCACAGGTCGGCTCCGGCTGCGATGCGCTGCGCTATTTGGAATCCGGTGATGATCTTGCCGGACGCGATGATCTTGGTCTGTTGTCGCAGGCCAAATCCTTCGAGGGCATTGTGCACGATGACGATGCCGTCGGAGAGCGGGGTGCCGACGGAGTTCGAAAACTCAATGGGCGCTGCGCCCGTGCCGCCTTCGCCGCCATCGATGGCGATGAAGTCAGGCACGATGCCGGTTGCGACCATTGCCTTGCAGATGCCGAGGATCTCTGCGCGATGGCCAACGCACAGCTTGAAGCCGACGGGCTTACCGGACACCTCGCGCAAAGTTTCGATGAAGGTGAGCAGTTCTCGTGGCGTACGAAACGCTGAGTGGCATGGCGGCGACAACACGTCTTCGCCCATCGTGACACCGCGAATCGTGGCGATCTCTTCGGTGACTTTCTTGGCCGGCAAGATGCCGCCGTGGCCAGGCTTGGCGCCTTGCGAGAGTTTGACCTCGATCATGCGCACCGTTGGCCGTGATGCGTTCTTGGCGAAATTCTCTTCGTTGAACGTGCCGTCACGATTGCGGCAACCAAAGTAGCCGGTGCCGATTTGCCAGACCAAGTCGCCACCGTGTTCGAGGTGGTGATCGCTGATGCCACCTTCGCCAGTGTTGTGGAAGAAGCCGCCGATCTTCGCACCGCCGTTTAGCGCTCGAATTGCGTTCGCCGATAGCGACCCAAAGCTCATCGCGGAGATGTTGTAGACCGACGCGTCATACGGCATTCGCGCGCGACCCTCGCCGATTCGGATACGTGGGTTCTCGGCAGCTTCGATCGCAAGAATAGAGTGATTAAACCACTCGTAGCCAACTTCGTAGACGTTGCGTTGGGTGCCGAACGGGATCGTCTCGAGTTCACGTTTCGCCCGCTGATAAACCACCGAGCGCATGTTGCGGCTGAAGGGCATCCCGTCCGTATTGGACTCGACGAAGTACTGGTTGATCTCCGGCCTAATCTTCTCGAACAGGTAGCGAAAGTGTCCGAGCACCGGAAAGTTCCGCAGGATGGCTCGCCGCGTCTGCAGGGAGTCGCGTACGCCAAGCAGGATGATCGGCACAACTACGATCAGCGCAAACCATGCTGGGGTCCAAAACGATGCAGCCATCGCAACCAATCCAAGCACGACAGCCGAGACCCCGAAGAACCAGTGACGCATGTCAGGAACGTTAGCGTACGAGCGGTGTCCTACAGCTGTGGCACTTGGCGTTCTCGGCGGGCTAGTTGACTGACGTAGAACGGATTGAGCAGGTGAGTGAGTGCTGTGGCGTAGATGCTGACCCAGCCGTGTTCGCCGGTGATGCGTGGGCCGAAGATGTCGGCCGCACTTTCTACCTTGACTGCGTTGACGAAGCCCTCGAACAGTTGCCCAAGTATCTAGAGCAACAGATCCGACCTGTTCCAGTTGACGATGATGACCGACAGTTGGGGGCGGAAATTAGCGCGGAACAAATGATGCGGAAATCTCGCTGCATTGTTCACGCAATGGCATCGACGCTTCGCACGGCATGCGCCTCTAGCTGTCCGCTCGCCTGGGTAATCGTGGGGTAAGCTGCCAGTGGGGAAAAATGCGCAATAACAAGATCTCGCTTTGTGTACTGCTGTTGCCTGCGTTCGCGTCGGCTCAGGTCGAAACATCTGCTCAGCTCGTCGTCGGCCAAGTCACGGCTGGGGCGAACACCGCGGCACCGATGCTATCTGGAAGTGACGTCTGGCCCGGTCTCGATCGTGTTGCCAGCAGCGGCCCCAATGCGGCGTCATTGGCTTTGACGCACGACATCGATGCGAAGGCGATCGGGGTGCAATGGCAAGTAGCCAGTCAGGCGCTCACGAACGGCAACAGCTTGTCCCGTGGGGAAGTTCGCTACGAGTGGGTCTCGCCCGTTCTGCAAACCGGTGACTTGATCGTTGAGTGGGTTCCCGCGACTACGGGTACTGGTCAGGTATCGGTTGCGATTGACGTCTACGACGACGGCCACGTCGACGTCCACGGCAGTGCGACGATTCCGATTGTCTTCGGGCTGAGCCCATACCCGCTGACCGTGCGTGTGACCGCCGAAGCGAAGGCGCAAGCTGGCACGACGCAGGGGTCAGGGGGCACTGCGTGGAGTTGGAACGGCACTGCGTCGGGGCAACTGCGCATGCGATTCGTGCCAAAGCACGCCACCGCGACGATTGCCGCCGTCCAGGCCTGTGCGCCCGCGCCAGCCTTGTCCTCACGCCCAAATCTCAACGAAGGTGTCGAACTCGAAGGCCTTTGCTCGCCAACCGACCACTTCGCCCTGTTCGCCCTCGGCTTCCAAGCCATCGATGTCGCGTTGCCGCTGTCGACGAATTGCCGTCTGCTGCTCACCCCAGTCGTGGGCCTCGTGCATCTCCTCCAGCCCGGCGCGGCCGTCCGCCAGCCAGTCACCGTGCCTGCTGCCGTCCGCCCGGTGCACTTCGTAGCGCAGTTGGTCGCCCTCAACGCTACGACCATGACCTTGACCGCCAGCGACCTGATTCGCACCGACATCCAGTAGGCGCCCGAGATTCTTGTCACCGGCCTCGCCCGAAGAAGTGGTTTTTCGTCCTGACGCGGAACGCACTTCTATATCGTCGGGAGTTCGATGAGTGACGTTCTGCATAGTTCTGCCAAACCTAGTTCGACTGAGTTTCGCGAAAATCGCGAGCACCACCTGCGCACGATCGAAGAGATCGAGGGGCATGTAGCCAAGGCCAAGCTTGGCGGCGGCGAGGAGGCGTGTGCGCGGCACCACAAGCGTGGCAAACTGCTGCCGCGCGAACGCATCGATGCGCTCTTGGATCCGGGCACGCCGTTCTTGGAGTTGTCGTCGCTGGCTGCGAATGGGCTCTACAAGGGCGCGGCCCCGAGTGCCGGCGTGGTCACCGGCGTCGGCCTGGTGGAAGGGCGCGAGGTGATGATTGTTGCCAACGACGCGACCGTGAAGGGCGGCACCTACTTCCCGATGACGGTGAAGAAGCACGTGCGCGCACAGGAGATCGCGCTTGAGAACAACCTGCCGTGCATCTACTTGGTCGACTCGGGCGGCGCGTTCCTGCCGCTGCAGGATGAAGTGTTCCCCGACCGCGATCACTTCGGCCGCATCTTCTACAACCAAGCGCGTATGTCCGCGGAGCGCATTCCGCAACTCGCGGTTGTGCTCGGTTCGTGCACGGCTGGCGGCGCGTATGTGCCAGCGATGAGTGATGAGAGCATCATCGTCAAAGGCAACGGCACGATCTTCCTCGGCGGTCCGCCGCTGGTGAAGGCCGCGACTGGCGAAGTCGTTTCGGCCGAAGACCTCGGTGGCGCTGACGTGCACACGCGCTTGAGTGGTGTTGCCGATCACTTCGCTGAAGACGAATCGCACGCGCTCGAAATGGCACGTTCGATCGCGCGCCACCTCAACACACGGAAGCCGCAGCAACTGGCGATGCAGTCGTCGGAAGACCCGCTCTATGATCCCGAAGAGCTGCTAGGCGTGATTCCGAAGGACACGCGCACGCCGTATGACGTTCGCGAAGTGATTGCGCGCCTCGTCGACGGCAGCCGCTTCCACGAGTTCAAGTCGCGCTACGGAGCGACGCTGGTGACGGGCTTCGCGCACATTCACGGCATGCCCGTCGGCATCGTGGCGAACAACGGCATCCTGTTCTCCGAGAGCGCCCAGAAGGCAGCGCACTTCGTCGAACTGTGCAGCCAGCGCAAGGTGCCGCTGCTGTTCCTGCAGAACATCACCGGCTTCATGGTTGGTCGTAAGTATGAGACCGGCGGCATCGCGAAGGATGGCGCCAAGATGGTGCAGGCCGTCGCCACGGCCCAGGTCCCGAAGATCACCGTGCTGGTCGGTGGTTCATTTGGCGCGGGCAACTACGGTATGTGTGGCCGCGCCTACCAGCCGCGTTTCTTGTTCACGTGGCCCAACTCGCGCATCTCCGTGATGGGCGGCGAGCAAGCGGCTAGCGTCTTGGCGCAGGTCAAGAAGGATCAACTCGAAGCCAAGGGTGAGATCATGTCCGCCGAGGATGAAGCCGCGTTGAAGGCGCCGATCCTTGAGAAATACGAGACTGAGGGTCACCCGCTCTACGCGACGGCGCGACTGTGGGATGACGGCATCATGGACCCGCGCCAGACGCGATCGGCGTTGGCGTTGGCGTTTTCGGCTAGCCTCAACCAAGAGATTCCGGACTGGAAGGCGCCCGTCTTCCGCATGTGATCTCTGGGCTATGACGCTGCCGCGCCTGGCCTGTGGTTTGAACCGGGTACCGTACGCGGGCTTGCTTCGGCTATGGTCCCTGCTCCATGCGCGAGTTTTCCGACGATCTCTCCCCTGCTGAGAAGAAGGTTCTAAAGGACGTTCTTGAGGAAGGTGTGCACATCGTGCACGTGCCTCGCAGTGACGATGGGCCTGCCTTCTCGGCGACGATTGGGCTCTGGTTCCATTTTGAGCAACCCGAAGTGATCGTGTTCGGAATGCCAGAGGAGGTTGGGGAGGACTTGCTGAATGCGGTCACCGATGCCGCCGATGAAGGCAAGCGCTTCAAGCACGGTGAGGAGCACTCGGATCTGCTCGTGGGCTACAAGGTGCGGTTCCTCGACGTGCCAAACGAGAAGGTCGTCGACTATCTCGGTACGGCGCAGTGGGCCTACGCCGGCAAAGAGTTTGCCGCTGTGCAGTTGGTCTGGCCAGACAAGCAGCAGCGCTGGCCGTGGCACGAAGGTGTTCGCGATGGCTTCCGCGATTCGCAACCGATCCTCGGACCGCGCGAATCGTGACCAAGCAACGATCGAGTTTGGCGAGCGGCTACTTCCTCGGCTTCATCTTCTTTCTGCTCGCGATGCTGTTGTGGCTACGCGGCATGGGCAGACTGCTGTTGCCGGCAGCGTTACTTGGTCTCATTGGCTACGGCGTGCATCGCATCATCAAGAAGATTCGCGAACCGCTTGATGATGCTGAGTAGCTAGCCGACTAGCGCGCCATCACGAACTCAAGTGGTTCGTGACCGGCATTGCCAACGCTCTTGAGCGTCAGAATCTCAGGGGACTCGTCGATCACGATTGGTCCCGTGCCGAACGGATCGTCCAGAGGTTCGCTGTCGACGCCGCGACGCATGTCGAGCGCCATGCGCAGTAGGCGCACCGTGCCGATTGAGTGTCGGATCGATTTCTCAGCCCACACCACGGTGGGAAACACCATTGCCGCGACGTCGT
The DNA here is from genome assembly GCA_937906475.1 of uncultured bacterium. Lineage (GTDB taxonomy): Bacteria > Planctomycetota > UBA1135 > UBA1135 > UBA2386. Next base: position 31,863 of record CALCZA010000053.1, on the reverse strand, counting down.
TGCCGCTGGCGTGCACCTCTTTGACGATCTGGTCGGCTAAGAGTTGGCGAGTTTGCCAGTCCGTCGTGTCGCTGTTGTTCAGGCGGTTGTAGTTGACGGACGTCATCAGCACCGCATCGGCAAGCATCCAGCGCGCGGAGAAGCCGTAGCGCCATGACCCGCCGGCGGCCCAGTCCGATTGCCCCGATTGCTTTTGGAACTGTTCCGTCAGGAACAGCAATTCGCGATCGGTCGTCAGGATTTCGGGCATCTGCGCATCGAGTTTGGCCAGACCCGCAGCGAGTGTTGCGGCCGCATCCGGGTCGAGCGCTCGCAGCGCCTCATCGGTCCATGGTTCGAGGGCGATCGCGATCATGGCCACGCTGATCATTTGGTGGATGAGCAAGCCATCGCTAAAGACGTCTATTGCCATGCCCAGCGAGTCGAGGCTGACCTCAACACTAGCCATGTCGTCGCCGGCGCGGCGCAGGTGTCGCGTTTCGAATGCTGCTGCGTTGCTGACCCAGCGGTAGTTCAAGAAGTTGATATTCTGGTCGGCGGCAAGGTTGTCTCGGTCGACACGTGAGTTGCTCGCGTGCGTGCCGGCACGCAAAGCAGATAGTGCCGGCAGCCATGCTTCTCGCAGTTCGCCGGCCATGTCCGCAACTTGCTCGTCCGTCTTGCCGATCAAATCACCTAGCGATTCATTGTCCTTGAGGACGTCGCTCATGATCTCGGCAGCTTGCTCGTAGTGCGTGAACGCATGTCCTTCGGAAGCCGCGCCCCACAGCGGTTCGCGTGTGTCAGGCTGTGCTAGCCATCCGGCGTGCAGCGCCTTATGCGTGTCGACCATCGAACGCCAGCTAGAGTTAGTCTTCGACTGCACGATCGCTGCGGACGTCATTAGCAAGGCGACTGCAGTTACAATGCAGCCGATCATGCGGCGCTGGCGTTTGCGTGGAGCGTTCATATACGTCGCTATCGGACGGTTCGGCGCATGGTTGGCTACACTGACGGCATGAAGTCCCTGCTTGCGATTGCTCTGGCTGGAGTCGCGATGACACCGTGCCTTTGGGATAGCGACACGCTCGATACTGAGCTGCGTGGCTTGCCCGAAGCCTTCGACTTGATCGTTGGTAAGTGGCATCGCCACAGCGATGCGTATTACGAAGACCGTGTCGCCAAGCTAACCGACAAGGCGGCACTTACGTTGGTGGACTTCGACGATCTCGCCGTCGCCTACGAGCACCTCGACAAACGCGACAAGGCGATCGAGGTGATGGCGGACAAGGCGATGGTGCTCGCGGCCAAGCCCGACAAGGAGCATCAGTATCGCTACCACGCAAACCTTGGCACGTTCTACGCGCACGCCGGCAAGTTCGACGATGCGCTGCGCGAGTTGCGCACAGCAGTCGAGCTCAACCCGGACGCGCACTTCGGTCGCGAGGTCTACCAGATCGAGTTGATCGAATACGTCGCTGCCGCGAAGAAGGAACCTGCGGTGTGGCGGCTGCACAGCAGCTTGCGACACGCGGGCTACTCCGTGCAACTCACGTTTGCTAGGGCTGCGCTTGGGGTGTCGTTCGCAACACCCATTACGCAGCCTGGATGGAACGGTCCGCGGGTGTTGGACTGGGATGCAGCCTACAAGGCGCTGGCCGGTATGCTGCGGTTTGGCGGTCTAGAAGGTGCCGAGCTGTATCGCGGGTTGGGTGAACTCTATCTGTCCAAGGCGCACCTCAATCTCGCATGGTGGGCCTACGGGCGCGCGATCGAACGCGGTCATCCCGCTGCGTCGGACTTGGAGATTGTTCGCAAGGCGATCGCGAGTCACTGGGACAGTGCGCGACCACACAAGAACACCGGGCAGGTCAATCCGACCGAAGGCGACTACGACCAGAAGCGTGCCGAGGCAGACGAGTGGCTCGCGCGGTTTCAGCAAGCCGAAGCGGAAGCGATTGAGCGCGGTGAAGACGTTCGTTCGGAGGCAGCACTCAAGTCACTGCTGGCCGTTGCAAACGGCACCACGCCAATTGCCGGCGACGAGGAGTCCTCGTTCAATTGGCGTGTCACGACGTTGATGAGTTGCATGTGCTTGTTCGGCATCCTGTTCTTCTTGCGCGCCCGTGGCGGCAAGGCGTGAGTTCCAGCTATCCGCGCGACATCCCGCCGCTGTTGTTGTTGTTGCCTCGGCAGCGCCTCCCCGTTGTGGCTGCCGGTGATGTTGTTCGTGGTGCTCGATCGGCGGTTTGTCCGGCGTGAAGAAGACTTCCTACATGATTCGCAGGGGAGAACTTACGACGAATACTGCACGCGTGTCCGGCGTTGGCTCTGAGGTTGACGTGCGAATTGCCACCTGACGCGGTGACGTGGATTGTCTCTAATAGGTGCTCGCCCGCCCGGCGGCGCATTCACTGGAGACCTCACACAATGTTGAAGCTTGCGTCCCTCTCTTCGCTTCTTGCCGTCAGTCTGGCGCTTACTAGTTCGCTTATGGCCCAGGTCAGGCGATTGCCTGGTTTGCCGATCGTGCCACCGCCAGCGGGCGCCCCCGGGTTGGCCGCTCAACCGCTCTTCGATGACGGGTCTAGTACTCGCCCGTCAAGCGCCGCCCGGGCCAAGACCCTGGCCAAATCCATCAAGCCTGATCCCGCAACGAGCGGCGTCAAGAAGAGGGGCACTGCTCTCAGGAAGGCCGTCGCGAAGGTCAAGGCGCTGCCTTGGAACAAGCGACTCAAGGACGCGCAGACCAAAGCGCGTCAAAGTGGCAAGCCCATTCTGATGCTGCAAACGCTCGGGGAGATCGGCGGCCTTGCTTGAAGCGCGTTGCAATCGCTGCGGGGCGTGACCCTGCCGAACAACGACGTCATCGATTTCATTGGCACCCGATTCGTTCTCGCTCATCGCAATATTGAGAAGGACGAGCACGTGGGCATGTCGCATGGATACCGCTCGAACCAGTCGGCCGTTGGCACGACCAACGGTGCTGGCCCGCGCAACGTCCAGTTCTTGATCCTGGCTGCTGACCAGACGGTGCTGCACGCACTGCCCGGCTTCTGGCATCCAGAAGATCTGATCCCCGAGTTGCAACTCGCGTTCGAGATCAGCCGCCTCTACTTAGACAAGCGGAAGAACTACAGCCAGAAGGCGAAGATGTTCGAGATGCTACACAAGGCGCACATGCGGCGTCATGGGGCAGCGTCTATCCGACGTGGCCAATGGCAGAGTTTCGACTTTTGGTATGAGACCGATCACGTGCAGCGCGCCGAGCGCGACACGTTTCGCATGTTGGCCAATGGCGATCTGCAGTTGAAGTCCATACCCGAAGTCATTCACGACCGAATGTTGACGCGCCGCTTCCAGAAGCTCGACGACTTCGACCTCGAGTCATTCGTCGACTACGGCCGTCCGTACTACGACAATAACAGCGGCGATCGTGGCAAGGCCTTCTCAAAGGCCGAACGAGCCAACCGTAAGCGTGAGAAGTTGCTCGCCAAGAAACGTGACATTGCGGCCCGAGAGACGGCTCGAATCGCCGCTAGAGAGAAGCCCCTGTCGCGTCGGAATCGTTAGCGAGAGCCTGTCGCTGAAAGCCGGTGGAGGAGAGACCGTCGGCTGCTACTACCCTGATGAGCGCCTACCTCGAAGGCAGTCGACGTGGGCGCGTTAAGGTGCTGCTTGCTGCCGTAAGAACTCAGGCAGCACTACCCGCCGATCGTCGTCTTCTTCGCGGTCACCGTCTCGATCTCGTCGCTGCCTTCGGTGATGCGCACCATGCGATCGGGAGTGACGTCCTGGAACGTTTGCGTCTTGCCGGTGCGCGGCCAGTGGATCTCGAGCAGATCGATCTTGCCTGCCGTGCCCATGCCAATGGTCTGACGGAGCGGGTTGGCGCCGAAGCTGCCGCCACTGTTGACGTGGCGATACACCGAACGCGTCTTACCGTTCTCGGTGATGACTGCGTGGATCCTGGCGCCGATGCCCGAGCGGTTGCTGTCGGTGCCGACGAGCTGCACGCACAGCCAGTGGTTGCCGAAGCCGGGATTTTCGAACAGCGTGTTGTAGGCAGGGTCGCCGACGTAGGCACCGCCCATCACGGAGTAGACATCGAGGTCGCCATCGAAGTCAAAGTCGGCGAACGACACGCCGTGACCCTTCTGCAGGTGGGCGAAGCCGCCAGACATGCTGACGTCCGCGAACTGGCTGCCGCCCATGTTCTTGTACATGAGGTTCGGCATCAGGTTGTAGTAGTAGGGGTCGCCGGTGCCGAGGTAGAAGTCGAGCCAGCCGTCGTTGTCGAGGTCGCCGAAGTTGGCACCCATCGGCAGAGCGGGGTAGTCGAGCCCCATCTCTTTGGCGACGTTGGTGAAGCCTCCCTTGCCGTCACCGCGCCACAGTTTCATGTAGTCGTAGTTGCTGTCGGCGACCTTGATGCCGAGGTGGTGGCCAGCGACATGACCGACGCCGGTTGAGTAGGCGGCGACAAACAAGTCGAGCTTGCCGTCGTTGTCGTAGTCCCAAAACCAAGTCGGGAAGCTCGCGATCGGCTCTTCCATCTTGAGCTTCGGCGCGACGTTCTCGAACTTATTGCCGCCGAGGTTGTGGTAGAGGCGGTTCTCGCTAGCGAGGTTACTGACGAACAGGTCGGCGAGGCCATCGCCGTCGTAGTCGCCGAACGAAGCGCCCTTGGTGTAGCCGAGGTTCTCAACGCCGGCCTCTGCTGCGATGTCGACAAACGTGCCGTCGCCTTCGTTGCGGAACAGATGGCAGGGCGAGTGGATCTTCGGTGTCGACTCATTGCCGACGAAGAGATCGAGGTCGCCATCGTTGTCGATGTCGGCCCAGTCCGCCTGCGACGATGGGAATGCGGTCTCGCCAAAGCCGGCTGCCAGCGACACGTCGACGAACGAGCCGTCGCCACGGTTCTTCAGTAGCGAGTTGGGGTGGCGGCCGTTGTTGTAGAGCCAGGCACCACGCAGGATCACGACGTCGAGGTCGCCATCGTTGTCGTAGTCGGCCTGGAACATGTTGATGCCGCTCGTGATGCCAGTCAGATTGGCTTCTTTGCTGCGCTCACTGAACGTGCCATTCCCGTCGTTGCGGTAGTAGCGCATCACGCCGTCGGCGCTCCATAGTGACAGCAGCACGTCGAGGTCGTTGTCGCCATCGAAGTCGTCGACGATCACGCCGCCGAGCATCGCAAACATGTCCATGCCGGTCTTCGCCGCAACGTTCTCGAAGTGCGGCAGCTTGAACTGCGACTGCAGCGCGTCGATCGGCATGCGCCGCTCCTCCTTCAAGCCGTCTGGCCAGGTGCCCAGCGTCATGTGCGCGATGTTGAGCAACCATCGGGCACTGAGATGCCAGTAGTCATCGGCTGGGCGGTTGGCGACCACCAGTTCGAAGCACGGGATGGCTTTGGTGGCACCCTCGGTCTTGGTGTGGATGGCTTCGCCGCGCAGCGGCAGGATGCAGCTCTCGGCTGTGGATCGAGCGCAGCAGTTCTCGGTCTCTGCTTGGCGCATGTAGGCCATGCCGAGGTAGAAGACGATCGAACTGGCTTCGTCGAGGCCGCCCTTGAGTCGGCCCGCGCGCATCTCATCACTGGCCTTCTTGAGGATGTCGATGGATGCAATCGTGTTGGCTAAGCGCATGTGCGCAAGAGCCGCATCGAGTCGCAACTTCCATCCGGCGTTGTCGCCTTCCTGCTCGAGTTGCGCCCACAGTTGCTTGGCTGCCTTGTCGCCGTGATACTTGTGGATGGTCTTCGCTTCGTTCGCGATCTTGCCGAGTCTGGCAAGCATGTCCGAGTGGCTCTTAGTTTCGGCGGCTGTATCGCGCGCGTCTTGCGCAACGGCAGTCGAGACGAACAGCAGGGCAAGGGCGAGCGAACGAGTAAATTGGATCCAGCGTGTTGTAATCATCGGCGACTCCTAGGTAGAGCCGCATAGATACCAAGAACGGTAAGCTAATGCTCGATTCGCGCTGTTAACGCGTTCGCCCAATTACACTGCCGGCGGCCACGGAGCCAATGATCACTACGCCACCAACGATCGTAGACGCGTGCGGTTCCTCTCCGTGTACGGCGTAGGCCAGTCCAACTTGGAAGATGCCCATCGCGGTTATCACCAGCCAGTCGTTGGTGCTGCCGACAACCAGCGTTTGGTCGATGGCTGGCATCAAGGCGAGTGATAGTGCACACGTTGCCACGCTGCCCCACGCGGCAACTGGGGCGCTCGCGTCTTCGCACGTTCGCCGGTCAGCAACGGTCCGAGGATCAATACCCACATTGGCGCCGTCGCCGCCAAGAAGATTGTGCTCGCCGCGGTGGTCATCGTGTTGGCGAGCACGAACAAGAACGTCGCCATGAAGTAGGTCGGGATCAGCACCAGCACGCGCCGTGTTGGCCGAACCCGCGCTTCGGGCATCAGAGCGAAGATTGTGATTGCGGCCACCAGCGCCCGCACAGCGGCGCGCTGGGCCGGAGGAAACTCGCACGACTTGATAAGCGCGCCGGCGGTCGCGAACAGCGCACCAGCTACCAGGATGCGCAAGGCGGGGGCATGCATGGTTTGTCGCATGTGCTGGGACTAGATTCCACGTTGGAATTGCGGGCCCGGGCCGGACAATCTGTCCGCAGATGACCAGCTACGAAACTCTCGAGATCGTCCAAGAAGGCGCCGTTCGACACATTCGCCTCAACCGCCCGGAAGTTCGCAATGCCTTCAACGGCGCGGTTGTCGACGACCTGCACAAAGCCTTTGCCGAGGTGGATGTCGATGACGCTACGCGCGTCGTTGTGCTGAGCGGTAACGGCAAGAGCTTCTCAGCTGGTGCCGACCTTGGTTGGATGAAGGATCAGGCGGACTTGTCGCTAGAGGAGAATACGAAGGGCGCCGACTACATGGCGCGCATGTTCTTGCGCATTGCGCGCTGCAAGAAGCCGGTTATTGGCCGCATCCACGGCCACGCCCTTGGTGGTGGGTCTGGTTTGACTGCCGCCGTCGATATCGCGATTTGCTCCGAAGACTGCCTGTTCGGAATGACTGAGGTGAAGCTTGGCATCGTGCCGGCGGTGATCTCGCCGTTCTTGCTGCAGAAGATTGGTGCCGGTCGTGCGCGCACGTTGTTCCTGACTGGCGAACGCTTTGACGGCAAGGAAGCTGAGCGCATCGGTCTCGTGCATCGCGCCGTTCATGTTGAGCAGCTTGACGATGCCGTTGGCAAGGTACTCAAGGAATTGCTCGCTGCTGGTCCGGCCGCCGTCGCGAGCGCCAAGAACCTGATTCGTTCGGTCGAGCACTTGGCTCTCGAAGCCGCTATTCCGGTTACTTCGAATTGGATCGCGGAACTGCGCGCGACGGATGAGGCAAAAGAAGGCTTCACCGCGTTCTTGGACAAGCGCAAGCCGAACTGGATGTCGTAGCGCGCGCAGCGCTGGGCGTTACTGCCGATAGCGGCTGCGTTCGTGTTCGGCGGCACTCGACTCGAGGGCGCGAAGGTGCTCGGGTTCGAGGTTGAGGGTTGCGGCGCGGGCGATCAGTTCACGTGGCGTTTCACCGGCCAGCAACGCGAGTTTGCAGCGATGCAGCGCCTGCTCGAAGTTCGTGATCGCGGGAACGCGGCTGTGGCTCTTGCGGCGTCGACGCAGCCAGACCACCGCGATTGCGATAGCCAACCCGCAGGCGATTGGGTGGCGCAGCGGCAAATTAAGCCAGCGTTGTCGTGACTCGCTGTCGAAGCTCGTGACGCCACTCCACAGCGATTGCAGCCAACTGCTGGTGTCTTGCCAGAAGCCGGCACCGCCGCGACCGGCGCTGCGAACATCGGCGGTTGGTGTCGCATCGAATGTGTGCCACGTGCCGTCCTCGCCGAGCACTTCGACCCATGCGTGGGCATCACGTTCACGGGCGATGACTGCCTTTTGGTCTTCGCTGCGTTCGTGTGCGAGGTAGCCGCCGACGATGCGGCATGGCACGCCTTGGGTGCGCAGCAACAGTGCGAGTGTCGTCGCGAAGTATTCGCAGTGGCCAGTGCCGGTGCCGAGCAAGAACTCGCCGACATTGCTCGCGAAACCGGGCTTGCCGGGTAGTTGGTAGCGCCGGTTATGCTGTAGCCACACGCAGGCTCGCGTCGCGATGGCGACATGATTGGCGGTCTTTGGTAGCGAACGACGCAGTTGTAGACCGAGTTCGTAGGCCATCTTTGGCACGCCACGCTCGGGCAACGAGACGAAGTGCTGGCGCACGCGGTTGCTGATGTTGCGCGTGGGTTGTGGCTGGGCAATTTCGACGGTGTATGCGAGCGTGTTTGTTGGCGCGTCGGCCGAGGGAATGATCGCTAAGCCCGCGTAGGAATTGGCGCTGAGCATACGTCCTTCGAGGTTGCGCATCGTCAGGCGAACGGCGGCGAGAGTCGTTGCCAAGCGTTTGCTCTGACCATCCATCTGTTGCACGAGCATCTTGGTGTGCGGTGCGCCACGCGCCGGTCGCTGCCAGATACCGTTCGATTGACCCCATGGAGTATCGCTCGCGAATCGCGAACCGATGTGGCTGACGTCCTGCGGAAACCACGTGCGCCCGTCGAACTCGGAGAACACGTTCGCGCGCCAATGGGTTGGCACCGCGGACAGGTTGCCTTTGAGCATCTCTATGCGCAACGCGATTTTGTCACTGAGGTATGGTGTGGTTTCGCGGTCGAGATCGATGCGTTCGGACAACCCGACTTGCAGTTGCTGGCCGAGGACGAGGTTATTTCTGAGCCATCCAGTGCGTTGGAAGTCGCGTGGCCAGAGCACGAAGACGAGCGCCGTGGCGGCCGATATCACCAAGGTTCGTGGCACGCTGTCGCGGATGACCGAGCGCATGACGGTGCTGCTGAGGTCGCGACCGCGACTGGTGAGCGCGTAGACCTGCAGTGCCGGCACGAACGCGAGCGTGTGGCCGACGAACAGCAGCGACCACCAGAAGTCCGGCACAAAGAAACAGGTGACAAACGCGATCAGGAACGAGTTGAAGAACGTCAGGTCGGGGCGTTGCTGTTCGCCGACGTTGTTGAGTAGGTGCACCTGGCAGAGCACGGCCAGCACGAGGCCATCCTCGAGCATGTGTAGCAATCCGGTTGTGGTCGCGTGGTGCACGAGCAGGGCGAACACGACTAGCACGCCGCCATTCCATGCGTGGCGATAGAACGAGAACCGTTGCAATCGACGAAGGCGTGGTGATGCCAGCGCCAACAGCCACATCGGTACCAACGACCAAGCGCCGACGGTGCCGGTGGCGTGCACGAAGCCTAGGTCGAGCAGCGTTAGCAGCAACAGCAGCGGGTGCAGGCGATCGTTCACGGCGCCCTCCGCACTTCAGGTAGCAGCATCGCGCCGCGTAGCTTCGGCGGCGCTGTGGCGTCGCTGGGTAGTGCCTTGGCTGCTGCGAGCCAGCGCAGCGCGTCCTGGGCACCGCCGCGGTCCGGGTCGACGAGAAGTTTGACTCCTTGGCTGTGCACGTGCAGCGGCGTGTCGGTTCTCGCTGCTAGCACGAGCGTGGTCAGTTGGGCCAGAGTCCGCTCCAGAGTTGCTTCGTCACACCGCCGATCGAGAACGACATTGACGGCCGGCGCACTCTCGCACTCAAGTTCTTTGACGACGGGTGTGCCGCGACGAGCGGTCGCTTTCCAGTGCACATCGGACATCCGGTCACCGGTGCGGAAGGCGCGCAGTCCCGCCATCGCCGTGCCGGGCCCGGCATGCGATGAACCTCGATCACCAGGGTGGTTGCCTCCCGAGGGGTTCTCTCCGAACGGCACCGGCGTCGGATACGTGACTAGCTCAACTTCGATGGCGAGCGTCGTGCGTGCCATGAAGAACCCGAACGGGAAGTTCGATGTGACGCGTGCGTGATCGATGCTGCGGACGCCGCGTGGTTGCCCGGCGACGGTGTCATCGATGCTCTGTGCGTTGACTAGGTAAGGCGCGTAGCCCACTTCGTCGTAGCCGCTCCCTAAGTCCAGTTCGAGCACGAGGTCAAATCGAGGTCTGCGGTTGGCCGCGAGGTGCACTCGGGCCGCACGTTGGCAGCCGCTCGCGGCGGTGGCCAGTTCGAGGCTTTCGATCCGCAAGTCACGTAGGTTGCGCCACGACCACCACGCGCCGAGCACGCCGAGCACCGCGCTAAACGCGAGCAGCAGGAAGAACAGGTTGTTGTAGCTGGTGGCGAGGAACGCGAGTTCCAGCGCCGCAAACCCTAGGATTCCCTTGGCGCCGAGTGCGCTCGGTCGGATCGAGACGCGGTTCGCCATGGCGTGCTACAGCGGTACCGGCGTGTTTCGCAGGATCTCGCGCAACAACGGTGCGGCGTCGTCGCCGCGTTGCATGAAGATGCGGTGTGTCAGCGTGCACATGGCGACGGCCTTGAGGTCGTCCGGCAAGATGAAGTCGCGTTCGTCGAGCAATGCGCGGGCTCTCGCTACCTTCAGCCATGCGAGTGCCGCGCGCGGGCTGGCACCGAGTTGCACATCGGGATGGTTGCGCGTTGCTTGCACGACGCGCAGCGCATATTCAGCAACTGGCTCGCGAACGTGAACCTTGGCCGTTTCGGCTTGCAGCGCAAGCAGGTCTTCGGGGCTCATCACCGGCGTCACCTCGGCGAGTCGTGCCTCGGCGTCACTGCCGGTGTAGAGCGCGAGTTCGAAGTCAGGCGTCGGATAGTCGAGTTCGATGCGAACCAAGAATCGATCGAGTGCAGCTTCGGGAATTGGGAATGTGCCGTGGAACTCCGTTGGGTTGCGCGTCGCGAGCACGGTGAACGGCCGGCCGAGTTCTTCTTCGCGGCCATCGATCGACACTCGCCCGTTCTCCATCGCTTCGAGCAAGCACGACAACGTGCGCGGGCTTGTGCGGTTGATCTCGTCGGCGAGCACGAGGTTGGCGAACAGCGGTCCGGGCACAAACGTGAACGAGCCAGAATCCTGCTGCCACACTGAGGTGCCGATCACGTCGCTCGGCATCAAGTCGTTGGTGAACTGGATGCGGCGGAACGACCCGTCGATGCACGCCGACAGAGTGCGAGCCAATAGCGTTTTGCCAATGCCGGGGATGCCTTCGACGAGTATGTGGCCACCAGCTAACAGGGCGCACACCAGTGGTTCGATGCAGGCGTCGGGCAACTTGACGACGTGCGTCAGATTGCGGATCAGAAGATCTCGCGTGGCGCGGAGTTCGGTCGATTTAGTAGGTGCCGTCACAGGTAGTCCTGCAACGACTTTCGGCTGATCCGGGTCCCATGGTTAGCGGCGGATTCACACCGACCATGGTATGGGGCTCAGATTGGGCTAAGTCGACGGCCGTAGCAGTTGGCGAAACCGTTCGTCCGTTCGCAGTATGTCGAAGTCGGGTTCATCGATGGCGAACGTGCGGCAGTCGGGGTTGAGCCCACACGCCATGCTGAGTTCGTCGATGGCGCGATTGGTGTCTCCAGACAGCGCCAGGTAGCACGCCAGGTTGAAGCGCGCGATGTGGTGTTGATGGTTGCCTGCGAGTAGTTGCTCAGTGCAGCGGATGGCGCCGGGCAAGTCGTTGTGGCGGCGGCGGCACCACCCCTCGGTCAGGTCGACCCACTCGTGTGTTGGGTGATCGAGTCGCAACTCAGCGAGATCCGCTAGAGCAGATTCGTAGTTGCCGAGGCGGATGTTGGCGCGGATGCGAAGGGCTAGACCCATCGATTTGGATTCCGGTGTCGCGACCACTGCGTCGACGATCTCGAGGGCTCGTTCAGGGCAACGCAGATCTAGCCAGCCATCAGCTTCGTCGACGGCTCGCTGCAGATTTGTTGGGACCGGGAAGTCCATCAACTCTTCGGTTGTGCGTCGATGCGCTGCCAGATCTCGGTCGCAAACGGGTTCAAGCGATGGTCGCCATCGGGAACGATCCACAACTGCTTTTGCTCGGTCGTCATCGCCGCGAAGAACATCTCGCTCACGATCTGTGGGATTACGTCATCGGCAGTGCCGTGCACGAGCAGCGTTGGTACTTGGATGCGCGATGGCAGACTGCGTTCGTCGAGTTGCTCTGCGTCCTTGATCACATCGGGCTCGACGTAGAACTTGATGCCTTCACCGGTCATGAGGCAGCCGTCTTCATCGACGCGCTGGCTTAGCTTCGACATTAAGCCAAACGCCGGCGCCAACATCGCGAGTTGCTGTACGAGGTCTGGACGTTCGGCGGCAACGTGGGCGCCGACGAGGCCACCGAGACTCGAGCCGACCAGGATCGCGGGGCCGTGGTGTTCGAGCACCCGCACGGTGTCGGAGATCAGTTCGGAAAGAAGGACGGAGCCGAGTTGGCCGGTCGAGTCACCGTGACCGCGTAAGTCGAAGCGCATGAATGCGCGACCACGCGATTGCGCGTGTTCGCGCAGGGACTCGCTCTTCTCGCCGGTGCGTGCGGAGCCGAGCCCGTGCAAGAACACGTAGGTCGGGCCGCTACCGTCGTGCGAGTCGCCGACGATGTGATGATCGTCGGCAAGTTCGATGCGAAACGGCTGCGTGCTCACCGCGGCACGGCCTATTACAGGTCGATCAGCTCGATCGCTTCGATCCGGACCTTGATGGGGCCGGTAAGCGACGGCATCTCGCCGGAGTCACCAACTGACAAGCCGAGCAGGCCTTGGGCCATCGGTGCCATGTAGTTGATGGTCGAGTCGTCGGTCATGTCCCACGGACCAAGGATGCGGTAGGACGTCTTCTTGGCTTCTTCGTCTTCTTCGACCAGCGTGATGGTCTGACCAGGCGCGACCACGTCGTCGGGGATCTCTTGATCCTCGATGAGCTTGGCGCTTTTGATCTGCTCGTCCATCTCTTGGGCGCGACTGGTGAGGTTGCGTTGCTCCTCCATGGCGGCGTCCCACTCGCTGTTCTCGCTGAGGTCACCCAGCGACGCGGCGGCGCCAATGGCCTTGGAGTTCTCCGGGATCTTGGTGGCGACCAGCACGTGGTAGTCTTCCTTGATCCTCTTGAGGCCTGCCAGGGTCGTGTAGATGAACTCCTTGTCCCAGAACGGGCGCTCCGGCTGCGCGAGCAGGTCCGGGTAGAGGCGAGCCGCGGTGCGGTCGAGGTGCGCTTCGAGTTCCGGCGGGAAATCTTCACCGGCGCGAGCGACGATGCCCACGTAGTGGGAAAGGTCTTCGCGGGAGATGCCTTCGCAGGCGGCATCCAGAAGGCCACGCTTACCGGTCAGCAAGCTGAAGACGCGGTTGAGCAGGCGGCTGTGAAGTTGGTTCTTCTTGCGGTCCTCGTTGAGGATGCGAGCGAGCTGCAGCAGCACGCGAACCATCGACACGTGGTCGGGGCACTTTTCGAGGCCTTCGAAGACGCCGTCGCTGAAGTACTTGCCGAGCAAGTAGGTCATCAACGGGTGGCGGCGCGGGTAAGGCGCGACCTTGTCCCAGACGGTCAGGATCTCTGGACCGTGCTTCGTGGAGACGAGCTTGTCAGCAACGCCTTCGGCGACGGATGCCGGCCAATCGGTCAGCGTCGCAACGCAGCGCGGGGCCCAGTCGCCACCGAGTGCTTGCGGCAGCAGTTGCACCGCGTGATTGCGTGAAGCTTGCGTGGCGAGCTTGTCGATCGCCATTGGATCGAGGGTCTCGCCGCCTTCGGTCAGCAGCACGTTGAGCTCTTCAGCACCCGAGATCGACGCCTTGCGGCCGTGTTCTTCGAGGTAAATGATGCCGTCCAGGATGTGCGCGTGGGAGATTTCGGCCTCCGGGTTCGCGGCCTTCTCCTCAAGCGCCTTTTCGACGGTCGTGCCGGCGAGGTCGAGGATCTGCGTGCGGACCTCTTCGTCCTCGGTGCGTTTAAGATATTCGCGTAGCACGGCGACGCGCTCACCCAGGTTGTCCTGGTGCTTGAGGGTCGTCACGGCCTCATCTACGAGGCTGATCGGCTTCTTGCGCATGACGAAGATCGGGCGCGTTGGCGTGCCCTCGACCTTCAACCATGGATCCTTGGTGGCGGCCGTCTTGGCCTTCTTCCACCACGTCGGCCACTTCTTGGTTTCGATGACCGAACCAGCGAGCTCCCTCTTGAGTTGCGTGCTGGTGATCGTGCCGCGGTAAAGAATCGCAGCGCGACGGATCAGAGCGTTGGGCTCCTGCTCGGCTTCATCCTGCAGTTGATCCATGCGCTGCAGCTTCATCGCGCGCAGATCGTCATGATCGAGCGACTTGAAGCTGTCGAGCAGTGTGTCGAGCGGGAACGGCGAGCGTTGACCCGTTGCGAACAGCACTGTGATCTCTTCCGTCGCCCCATCGAACTCCTCGACGGTGCCTTCGCCCCACCCTGCCGGGTGGTAGACGACATGGCCGCGTGTGTAGCGACGCAGGCTGTCGAACTCGAGCAACGCATTGACGGTGGCGCTGGCCAAGTTCGACCGTGCTTTGAGCACAGGCAACCAAGACTCCTCCCCGTAGTTATCGTCGATCAGGTCGATGACCGTCTTGACGAGTGCGTCGTTGTGGGCGCTTCGCTGCATCGCGCGGAAGCCAAGCTCCATCGCGGCGTGCTTATCGCCCTTGCCGACCAAAGCCTCGATCATCGAGGTGGCCATGCCCAATGCTTTACTCGCCATATCCTGTTCGCACAGGAGATCGAGAGTGTCAGCGTATTGAGGGATAAAATCGGCGCTTGGAGCGCCCACAGCCTGTGACCAGGCGGTCTCGAGATCATCGAGATTATGGGCGCGTGCGAGATGGACCAGTTCGTTCGTCAACTTCGGGCTCGAGGGTGGCGTAACTAGCGGAAAATGGGCGAGGGACGCTACCTGTTCGCGGCTGTCGTAGCTAGCGCGGTTCCGCGTTCCGGTCGGGTTCGGTGTTAGTTGTTTTGATGTGGGCGTGGTTTTGGGGGCTGGTTTTTGGTGATCGGGGACGTGTGCGAGTTTGTCATGGTGTGGTTTAGGGGGGCGGATGGTCGTTTGGTGCCTCATTGCTCTCGGACTGGCGTAGGGCGCGGGCAAAACGGTCCCCGGGTTGGATTTTGGTGTCGGGGGCTCCCGAGTTAGGACCTGGCTGCCCTTGAGGCAGGCAATTGCAGCAATTTTCAGCCTGCGAGAGCGCCCGGTTGGGCCGACTCGAGCCCCCAGCGGACTACCCCGGCCCGCCAAGCGGGCGGCGGTTGAGTCCCCGGCCCGCCAAGCGGGCCGCGGTTGACTACTCCGCTAATCTCGCAATCAACGTGTGCACGTTCGTCGACGAGCACGACTCGTCATACGCCGACAAAGGCACCTCATCGAGCACCTCATCATCCGCAACTAGCGTGACATAGAATTCCTGGCCGTACTGCTCGCGGAATGCGATCACCTTGGTCAGGATCGATGCTTTTGAGTCTTCGATTGCTTCAATGACGACGCCCTTACCTTCGCGGCCACGGCCACGTAGGACGATCATTGGGGCGTAGGCTGCCACTTTGGTCTCGTCTAGGCGGATCTCGTAGTGGCGCGGGCTGTGGCTGTGCACGACGCCGGCGACGCCGAGCCGGTTGCAGAGTTGTTGCTCCAGGCGGTTCGACAGCATGCGACCGCCGCAGCGGCCAAAGCCGCCACCGCCGCCACCGTGGGCCATCAATGGGTTGTCGTCGTCGACGCTGGCGACCGCGCGCGGCAGGAAGATCGTGCTCGGAGCTTGGACCTTGGCTCGCGAAGCGCGCTTCGGAGCGGTTCCACGGGTCGTGCCGGCCCCCGCGGCCCTCTTTGGAGCGGACCTCTTGGCGGCAGTTGTCTTGGCTGGCTCGGCTTTGGCGCTCACCTTCTTACTGGCGACTGCCTTGCTGGCAGCGGCCTCGGCTGGCTCGGCTTTGGCGCTCACCTTCTTACCGGCGACTGCCTTGCTGGCAGCGGCCTTGGCTGGCGCGGCCTTGGCGCTCACCTTCTTACCGGCGGCTGCCTTGCTGGCAGTGGCCTTGGCTGGCGCGGCTTTGGCACTCACTTTCTTGCCGGTGGCGGTTTTGCTGGCGGTGGCGCTGGAAGGCGCGGCTTTGGTGGCCTTTTTAGCGGCTGCTTTCTTGGCGGCCGCCTGGCTGGGGGATGCTGTCGTAGTTTTCGCTGCCATGAGCACGTCGAGGTAGTCGGTCCGCCGGTCTCTCTATCGATATGCGCTCGGGCGCAATTAAGTGGGGTCGATCGAGAGTCCAGCCCGGTATGGGCTGGGGGGCACGGCTGCCGCAATTGGAGCGGCATACTAGCAGAGTTCGCTCAATCAGGAAGCCCCGGGACTGGCGTTGCACTGGTAGTTACGCTAGCAAGCGTGCACTTCCCGATGAGCGAACAAGCCTCCGACCGCGTCCTGACCGCACCGCTAGCCCTGTTTCTTGTCGTGGTGCTCGGCATTGTCGCGACGGCCGTGGTGCTCCGGCACCCCAGCCCCGATCTGGATGGCTCGATCGAGCTGCTTGCCGACGGCGATCTCGATCATCGCGAACGGCAGCGCATGTTATTGCGCGTGGCTGAGTTAGCGATCGATGCGGGCAATCTGCGCCAGCGCTGGGCCGGAGCGCTGGCGGCGATCTCGCTGCAGGACCGGGCTGCGTTTGAGGCCCTGGAGGCGACGCTCGGCGATGGTCAGGCCAGGGTGCTGCCTATTGATCAGTGCGAATGGTTGGCAATGGGCGATGTCGTATTGGCCAATGTGCACTTGGCAATGACTGCGGAAGCTTCCGGAAACAACGAGCGAGCGTTGTTCAAGTGGGGGCAGGTCCGCGCCCAGGCGAGGATCACGGCCAACGCTCTGGCTGGCGAGTTGGCCAAAGCTGCCGAGCAGCGCTTGCGGTAGTTCGTTACTGCGCCGCCGCTGCTGCCGAGATTTCCTTCGGTGCGCCGTAGGCCTTGCCCCAGACAGCAACCGATGTCGTCGATCTCGACACGTCGAGCACGCTTCTTCGCACGTCGATTAATCGAGCTCGAGGCCGCGCTCTTCTTCTTCGGTGATGCCTTCGCCGAACGAGCTACCGAGATACACGCGGCGAACCTGTTCGTCTCCGATGATCGACTGCGAGTCGCCGTTTGCGATCACCTTGCCCGCATTGATGATGTAGGCGCGGTGGGTGATGCGCAGCGTCGCGATGACGTTGTGCTCGGTGATCAGAATCGCGATGCCCGAACGCGCGAGCGCTGCGAGAATCTGTTGGATCTCCTCGACGGTGATCGGGTCGACGCCAGCGAAGGGCTCATCGAGCAGCAGCAAGCGCGGCTCGGTTGCCAGGGCGCGCGCGATTTCGAGACGACGCTTCTCGCCGCCGGACATGGTTTCGGCGATGGAGTCGGCGACATGCGTCAACTGCAAGTCCTGCATTAACTCACGCGCGGTCTCTTCGCGTTGCGCTCGCTTCATGCCACGTGCTTCGAGCACGCAGCGAATGTTGTCGATTGCGGTCATCTTCTTGAAGACCGATTCTTGTTGCGCGAGGTAGCCAAGGCCGCGCCGCGCGCGCCGATACATCGGCTGCTTGGTGATGTCTTCGCCGTTGAATATGACCTTGCCGCTGTCGGGCGTGATCATGCCGACCACCATGCGGAACGTGGTTGTCTTGCCCGCGCCGTTGGGGCCGAGTAAGCCGACGATCTCGCCTTCGCGAACGCTCAAGCTGACCTGATCGACGACCCGGCGGCCGCGGTAGGCCTTCACCAGGCCGTCGGTATAGAGGATCTCTTTGGCCTGCTTTTCATCAGGCACGACGAGGTCCGGAGTTGCGTCGAGGTCGGTCACTTGATGTTGGCTGTTGGGACGGATGCGTCGCGCGCGGTGGTGGCGCGACAACTTGAGCGCACTCATGGTAGCGGCGCCGTTGGTAGAGCAAAGCCGGGTTCGCTCTGACGCGCACTTTCGTCCGCCATTCTTCGCGGCTTGATTAGCTGACAGCCTGTGTGGTCGGAGCGGCCGAGGATGTGTCGCTGCCCAGCCAAACTCTTTACGGATCCAGCGGATCGTCGAGGCGTTCTATCTGGTTTGCTCGTGCTCGGCCTCGCGAGCGACTAGGGGCCGACCTGCTCGTGCAGCATGTACGCGAGCATTTCCTTGGCGACTGCGGGTGTTTCGCTTCGGGTTGACCGGTTTGCGCCAGTGGCTGAGTGGCTATCGCACGAACCCGAAGCGGTCCGGCCAGTTGTTGCCGGTTAGCCAACTGAATGGGCGTGACGGGTAGAACACCATCAGCGCGCGACCCTGGATGTCGGAGCGTGGCACATACGAAATGCCTTTCGCGTTGGTCGTGTCGAGCGCACTCCACTCGGCCTTTGGGTCGCCCGGATCGGCATTGGGGTTGCGGAACGTGACGTCGCCTCCGCCCCAGTTTGAGCCGGGTTGCCCCTTGAGTCGTAAGATCTCGCCGAACTCATCGATCATGACGATCGTGTTTTGGTCGGGCAGTGCGATCGGCGTCTCGTCGCGGTCGGGCGCGCCGCTAAGGTCCATCGCGCGCTTGTTGCCGCGGATCTGGCGCACGCAGTCGGGGCTGTCGAGCGGCACGATGTTGTCGTCCTTGTCGACGCCGATCGTGATGGCCGTCCAGCCACGCGAGTCGATCGACTGCAGCGTGTTGTCACCCATCATGTAGTAGTGGCCTTCTGGCACATCGATGATCTCGGGCGCGGTTTCGCGCGTGTAGTGCAGGTCGCGGTCGATGCGCACGTCGGTCATCGTGACCTTGCCTGAGCCGCTGCAAAGGAACTGCGGGTTGACCTTGCGATCACTCGGCGCCTCGAACGGGTTGGTTCGCGGAATCATGCAGCCTTCGCGGCAGCTCCATTCCGAACTGTCGAAGCGTTGTAGCTCGCTACCGTCTTGCCACGCGATTAGTTGCTCGTCGACATGGGCGAACGACAGTTCGGTTGCTTCGCCGGGCGTCACGTTGACCGTGAACTCTTCGGACTTGCCGAGCACGAGGTCCCGGTTGGCGCCGCGCACTTCTAGCACACCCTTGTCACCGCGGACCACGAGCGCGTAGGTGTATTTCTCCAGGTCCGGGCGCACGACTTCAATCGCCAGAGCCAACTCCTTGAGGGCTTTCTCGGTCGTTACCGTGCACGTCAGACGAAGGTCGGGAACGATCTCCTGTACTCGGTTTTGGTTGACGAGGTAGCCGTTGACTTCTTGATCTCGCATCGGCCGCGAGACGTCAACCGGGTAGCCATCCCAAACGCGATTGACCACGCCGCCGTCGACTTCGTCGCGGAAGAACAGGCGCACCTTCTTGCCTTTGAGTTCAATCGCGAAGCCGCCTTCGATCTCGGATACCGAGCGCGATGGCGATGCGCCGAACACTTGCGGCAGCGACTTGGTCTCGGCGCGTGTCTCACGTCGCTGCGGATAGATGTTCTTCCACATCACTTCCTGCAGGTCATCCGGCTTGCGCAGCGCGGTGTACTTGCGGTTCTCACCGTCGCCTTCGACTTGATAGACGTTGCCGCCACTGATGTAGAGGCGGTCGCCCGGCATGCCGACGATGCGCTTGACGTAGTTTTGGTTCTTCTGCAGCGGGTATTTGAAGACCGTGATGTCCCAGCGCTTCGGATCGCGGAACGTCTGGATCAACTTGTTGACCAGGATGCGGTCGTGCACGTTGGCTTCGACGCTGCCCATCAGGGTCGGTTGCATCGACGACGTCGGGATCTGGTAAGCCTCGATGCAGAACCACTTGAGCAGCACGGCCGCGAGAATCGCGACGCCGAACGCTTCGAGGTTGTGACGGATCGGTCCGACCAGGATGGGCTTCGTTGCCTTCGTGTCGTTAGCCATGTTGCTATGCAGTTGCCGCGCGTGAGATGCGAGGCGCCACCTATGTGGGGCGTAGCATGCTAGGCGCTGGGGCCGCCACGGGCAAAGCCATGCTTTGCTCCGTGGATCGGGGGGTTGTCGGCGGGTCTAGTCTTCGCTGCGCAGGACAGACAGGAACGCCTTCTGGGGGATCTCGACGCTGCCGACCATGCGCATGCGCTTCTTGCCTTTCTTTTGCTTCTCAAGCAACTTGCGTTTACGCGAGATGTCGCCACCGTAGCACTTGGCGGTCACGTCCTTGCGCATCGCGGAGATGCTCTCGCGCGCGATGAACTTGCCGCCGATCGCCGCTTGCAGCGCAACTTCGAACTGGTGGCGCGGGATCTCCTTGCGCAGTTGCTTGAGGATCTTGCGGCCACGCTCTTCGGAGTTGTCCTTGTGGGTTAAGAACGACAACGCGTCGACTTCTTCGCCACTGACGAGGATGCGCACCTTGACTAGGTTACTGCCTTCGAAGCCTTCAACTTCGTAGTCCATCGTGCCGTAGCCGCGCGTCAGCGACTTCAGTTGGTCGTGGAAGTCGAAGATGATCTCGGAGAATGGAATGCGGAAGCCGAGCATCACGCGTTCTTTGCCGTAGTAGTCCGTCGACAGGTAACTGCCGCGGCGCTCTGTGCAGATTTTCATGACCGCGCCGATGAACTCACTAGGCACGACGATGTTCACGCGGGTGATCGGCTCGAGGTATTCCTCGATGAAGTTGCCTTCGGGCAGATCGCTCGGCGAGTGGACCTCGATCATCTCGCCGCTCGTCAGCTTGATCTTGTAGCGCACGCTCGGCGCGGTCTGCACGATGTCCATGTCCTCTTCGCGCTCGAGGCGCTGTTGGATCACTTCCATGTGCAAGAGGCCGAGGAATCCGCAGCGGAAACCAAAGCCAAGCGCGTCCGACGTCTCCGGTTCGAAGGTGAACGAACTGTCGTTGATGCGCACCTTCTCGAGCGACTTGCGCAAGTTGTCGAACTCGCTCGGAACGGTCGGATAGAAGCCGCAGTAGACCATTGGCTTCGGCTCCTTGAAGCCCGGCAACATCTCGCCGCGCAGCTTCTCGTCGTTGTGCGTGATGGTGTCGCCTACGTTGACGTCGACGAGAGTCTTGATGTTGGCGACGACATAGCCCACTTCCCCGGCTGCCAACTCAGGAGTTGCGATCATGTCGGGGCGCAGTTGGCCGACCTCGAGTACTTCATGCTCTTTGTCGGTGCCGAGCATGAGGATCTCATCGCCCTTCTTGATCGTGCCGTGCATGACGCGCAGATAGATCACGACGCCGCGGTAGTCGTTGTAGACCGCGTCGAACATCAACGCTTGCAGCTTGCCCTTCGGGTCACCGGTTGGTGCCGGAATTAGCTCGATGATCGCTTCGAGCACCTTCTCGCAATGCAGGCCGGTCTTGGCCGACACCGCGATCGCATCTTCGGCCGGCAGGCAGATGGCGTCCTCGACTTGCATCGCAACGTGCTCGGGACGAGCGTGCGGCAGGTCCATCTTGTTGAGCACCGGGATAACGGCCAGTTTCGCTTGCTCGGCGAGGTGCGCGTTGACGACGGTCTGCGCCTCGACACCTTGGGATGCGTCCACCAGCAGCAGGGCACCTTCACACGCTTGCAGCGCCTTGAGTACCTCGTAGTTGAAGTCGACGTGCCCGGGTGTGTCGATCAGGTTGAGTTGGTAATTCTGGCCGTCGTCCGCCTTGTAGGTCATCGAGACCGCGCGCGCCTTGATCGTGATGCCACGCTCGCGCTCGATCTCCATGTTGTCGAGCAACTGGTGCTTCATGGCGCGTTTCTCAACCGTGCCAGTCAGTTCGAGCAAGCGGTCGGCAAGCGTCGACTTGCCGTGGTCGACATGGGCGATGATGCTGAAGTTGCGAATGAGGGAGGGTTCGGTCACGTAGGTGCGCTCGGTGGTCAGCTTCGGCCAGGCTCCAGTGGGGCGCCAATTCGAAACCGGGGCGAAGATGTTAGGGGCCTGGGCGAGCGAGTCCAGGGGCGGTGTGGGTTTGCGGTGGGGTTTGAGCCCTGGGGCCGGTGTTTACTGTGCTTGACGCCCTGGCTCCGCGCCGATCAGCGTTAGTTTGTCGGCGGCCAGTGTCTTTGCTTGGCGATGAAACGTAAGTCGCATGGGCAGGCAGGCAGTGCGAGCACTCCGGTTTTCGCGGGCGTCCTCACGGTGGCTGGATTGGCTAGGTTCTGTTGGCTGCGATCCAGCTCGGCTGGTTCTTACCGCTGGCCAAGGTTTGAATCGAACACGCGCACGCCGGTCCAGTTGTCCTTGTTCGCTTCGATAAACTGCAAGTGCGCCGGAGCATCTTGGTAGGTGTCGTGCGCGGCGCGGTCGCGGAAGAATACGTGCAGCGAGACGTGGTAGTCGCGGTCGTTGACGTCGCGCGTCAGTTCGGCATCGCGCGTGCCCGCTGCGAGAAACACTACGCCGTCAATGCCGCCGAGTTTTGAGTAGCACTCTGCAACTAGCTTGTGGCTCGCTTCAGGCGAGGAGTCCTTGAGCGCGAAGTAGACGTCGTGGGAGAGTTTGGCGGTGGTCGGCATCGGAGGTCGAGTGGGTTGGCATGCGGCAAACCACAGCGCGGCGAGCGCTATGGGCAGCAAGTTCGGGAGCGCTTTGGAGGAACGAGTCATCGGGCGCGAATGTAACCGCATAGCAGTTTCGAGGCGAACAGCCGATTCATGGTCCTACTTCGGTTTGGCGTCGATCTCGCCCTATTGGGGACGGCGATGCGACATTGTCGTGGCGTCGTTCGTATGTCTTCGAGCTAAGCTATTGGCTATGCGTTTTCTGTTGTTGCCGCTGTTGTGTTTGGTTGGCTGCCAGTCCGCTCCGAAAGATCCTCCGATTGATTGGGCGATTGCCGTTCATGGTGGTGCTGGGACGATGAACCGGAATGCGCCGCCGGCTCGGTTGCAGGCGTATAGAGATGCGATGACTCGCGCGCTGGCGATGGGCAGGGACATGCTTGCTGGTGGCGCGACGGCGCTGGATGTTTGCGAGGCGGTCATCCGGTCGATGGAAGACAATCCGATGTTCAATGCTGGGGTTGGCGCGGTGTTCAACGAACAGGGCGAACACGAACTGGATGCGTCGATCATGGATGGATCGACGATGCAGTGCGGCGCGGTTGCCGGCGTGCGAACGATCAAGAACCCGATCTCACTGGCGCGCAAGGTGATGACCGAAACGCGGCATGTGCTGCTCGCGGGCGAAGGCGCGGAGAAGTTTGCTAAGTCGGTTGGCGTCGAACTTGTCGAGAACAAGCACTTCGATACCGAAGGGCGGCGCCGTTCGCTGGAACGACTGCTGCGCGAGCGCAAGCGCACCGGTTCGTTGGTTCCGAAGGATCGCCGCTACGACTACGGCACGGTTGGCTGCGTCGTGCTCGATCGCGATGGGCGGCTTGCGGCGGCGACTAGCACCGGTGGCATGACGGCGAAGAAGTGGGGGCGCGTTGGCGATACGCCGATCCTAGGCGCCGGCAACTACGCAGATAACTACGCGGCGATCAGCTGCACTGGCACCGGTGAGGAGTTCATTCGCCATGCGGTGGCGCGGTCGGTGACGGCGCGCATGGCCTACGGCGGGCAAACGCTCGAAGCGGCGTCGGCGGCTGTGGTGCACGATGTGCTGAAGGAAGGCGATGGCGGGCTGATCGCCGTCGACCGGGATGGCAACATCGCGACGCCGTTTAATTCGAGTGGCATGTATAGAGCGATGGCGAACTCGCGTGGCTTGTTCAAGGTCGCGATCTTCCGCTGAAGTGATACGTGGGCCTTGCCACGCGTAAGCCTTGACCGCATCGATTGCTTGACCGTCTGCAAGGTGCTTCGTAGCGTCGCGCCGTCATTCTCGCAGGCATGCCACGTGTGGTAGCCTTTTTGCTGGAAGCCCATCATGACCTCAGCCGACGCTTTGCTCGATCGACCCTCGCCGAAGCGGGTTGCCAGCGACTTGCTGCTCGCCATCGCGTTCGGTTGGTTTGCCTACGTGGTGTCCTGCTGGTTGGTGGCGCCCCACTTGGTCCCCGTGACGTTTGGCACGCAGTGGCAGACGATGTCGGAGGATCCGTTCAAGCTGTTCGGTCAATTCCCGCATCGCATTCTCGTACCCGTACTTGCTTGGATGTTTGGCCAAGGCGGCGAAGGGTATCTCGGGTTTACGCACGTGCTGCACATGGCGATGCTCGCGGCGACCTTCTTTGCGTGTCGGCGTTTTCAGGGTGCGGTTCTAGATGCAGTATTGGTGACACTTGCGATCGCGATCACGGCGCCCGTCCAGATGTACAAGGTGCACTGGGTTGGCTTTGCGGATCCCGCGTGCTACACGCTGTTCTTGTTGATGTTGGTGGCAGCTCGGAACCCTTACGTGCTGTGGTCGCTGTTCCTTATCAACTTGTTCAACCACGAGATGGCCGCGTTCTTCTTGCCGTGGCTGTGGTTCTTGCGACGCCGACAAGATCGCCGTTGGCGGCTCGACGCAATTTGCGCTGCGGCAGCGATTGCGATCTACGCGGGCTTTTACTTCTACGTCAAGGGAGCGGCTCAGCAGACGTATAGCGTCGACTACTTCATGGCTAATCCGCTGTTTCCGGGCGGCACGTTTGTCGTGTGGAACTTGGCCGCTGTGCATTGGATTGTTGCGTTTGGCCCCGTACTCGCGTTGCTTGCATGGCACCAGCACCGGAAGGGTACTGGTGGGGACCGCTGGCATCTGTGGTTAGTTCTGCTGTGTATCCTGACCGTCTTCTGCATCGCATTCGACTGGGCGCGGCACTCCAATCTGTTGTTGCTGCCGCTGGTGATCGCCTCGGTCGCATTCCTCGCCTCGGGCAACAAGAGCCGCATCATCTATGCAGTTCTCTTGGTGCTATCGGCATTCTTGTTCTGGTGGAAGCCACCGTGGGCTGCAGATGCTTGGCCGACCAAGCTCTTGGCCAATCTTCCGCTGTTGGTCACGACCGAGGTTGTGCACCTGACACCACCGCCGGCCGAGTTCGAGAGCTTTGGGACTCTCGAAGCGTCGTTGCAGAAGTGGCTGCCTGCGATCTGGAAGCCGCTGGCTGTCATCTACGCGATCGGCATCAGCATCTGGTGCGCCGGCTGGGCGTACGCGCGGCATCAGAACCGCGCCGCGAGCTAAGCGCTAGTTAGGCCAAACCGCGCCGCTTCAGCACAGCCTTCGTATCGAGCGCGCGGCCACGGAAGGCGGCGAACTGATCCATCGGCTGCTGCGTCAATCCGCGCGACAACACTGTGTCGCGGAAGCGCTGGCCGTTCTCGCGCGTCATGCCACCGTTCTCCATGCAGTAGGCGAAACCATCGGCGGCGAGCGCCTCACTCCACAGATACGCGTAGTAACCGGACGAGTAGCCGCCTGGCCAGATGTGCGCGAAGTAGGTGCTTCGGTATCGCGGCGGCGCCAACGAGTAGCCAACGTTCGCCGCTTCGAGCGCTTCCTTCTCGAACGCATCGACGTCAGTGATCTTGGTGCCGCTCGGCAGCGAGTGCCATGCGAGGTCGAGCCACGCTGCGGCGATGTATTCGAGCGAGGCGAAACCCTGGCCAAACTTGCGGGCGCGCTTGATCTTGTCGTTCAGCTCTGTCGGCATCGCTTCGCCGGTTTCGAAGTGCTTGGCGCAGCGCGCAAGCACACCCGGATCGAATGCGAAGTCCTCGTGGAACTGCGACGGATACTCGACGAAGTCGCGCGGCACGCTGGTGCCGGCCAGCGTCGGATACTGCACCTTGCTAAACATGCCGTGCACGCCGTGGCCAAACTCGTGGAACATCGTGGTGACCTCGTCAAAGCTGAGCAGGGTCGGTCCCTCGCTCGGCTTCTTGATGTTCATGACGTTGACGACGACCGGCTTGCTGTCGAGTAGCTCGGACTGGTTAACAAAGCTGCTCATCCACGCGCCACCGCGCTTGCTCGGGCGCGCGTAGTAGTCGGCGTAGAACAGCGCGATCTGCTCGCCGCCTTCGTCGAGCACGTCGAACACGCGCACCGTCTCGTGGTAGACCGGCAGGTCGGTGCGTTCGCGCATCGTGATGCCGTAGAGCTGGTTGGCCATGAAGAACATGCCGTCTTGCAGCACGCGCTCGAACTCGAAGAACTTCTTCACCTCGGCTTCATCGAGGTCGTATTGCTCCTTGCGAACTTGCTCGGCAGCCCAGGCCCAGTCCCACGCTTCGAGCTTGGTGCCGACGGCGACTTGGTCGAGGTGCTTCTGCAGTTCCTTGGCTTCCGCCATGGTCTTCTCGACGATGTTGGGCGTCATGCCGCCCATCATCTCTTCGACGGCGGTGGGTGTGCCTGACGTTTCGTCGTCGAGAACGTAGTGAGAGTGCGTTTCGTAGCCGAGCAGTTCGGCGCGTTCGGCGCGCAGCGCGCACAGTTCGAGCACGATCTCCTTGGTGTCATTTTCGTTGCCTTGGTTGCAACGGCTCCCTGACGCTTCGTAGACGCGCTTGCGCGTGTCGCGGTTGTTGAGCGACGACAAGATCCCTTGCGAGGTCGGCAGTTGCAGCGTGATCAGGAACTTGCCGTCGTGTCCGGCTTCCTTCGCCGCATCCGCAGCCGAAGAGATGTCGCCATCACTAAGGCCGTCGAGTTCTTCCTTGGCATCGATGACGACGGCAAGCGCCTTGGTGTCGGCGAGTAGTCGCTCTTGGAACTTCGGTGTCAGTTTTGAAGCTTGCTCATTGAGTTCGCGAATGCGTTGCTGCTTGTCATCGTCGAGCAGCGCGCCTGCGCGCACAAATGACACGTGGTAGCGCTCGGTTAGTTGCTGCTGTTCGGGCGTTAGTCCATAGCGCTCCGCGTGCACGATCTGAACGCGTGCGAACAGTTCGCGGTTGAGCCAGATTGCGTCGCGATGTGCGGCCATCTGTGGCGCGATCTCCGCCTGGATTTTTTGTAGCCCATCGGTGACCGTCGAACCCGTCAGGTTGAAGAACACATAGGCGACGCGCTCGAGTACGGCGCCGGTCTTCTCCATGGCTTCGATCGTGTTGGCGAACGTCGGCGCATCACCCTGCATCGCAATCGCCTCGATCTCGGCAAGGTTCTGCTCCATGCCAGCCACAAACGCAGGCAAATAGTGCTCTTCGGTGATCTGATCAAACGCTGGCGCCTGCAGCGGCAGCGTGCTTGGGGAAGAGAATGGGTTGTTGGCTTTCAGTTCGGCAGTCGCATTTGACATGCGCCTAGTATCGGCAAAACGGCCGCGCGACTCTGGTCAGAACCTGCTCTTTTGTAGAGATCTGCGATACGAATCCTCACCAAGTGACTTGCGTGTCTGAAAGCGTGCTGGGGAGGCGTCGCGGCACCATTTCGATGGCCTAGCCATAGGTCGTGATGCTGGCGAGCGTCGGTGTGTTTGGCAGTGACCGCGCGGTCTCGATCGTGGGGCTAAGCAGCAGTCTTCCTAGGGGGGCTGCTCAGCGGTTACTTCGCGTCGCGATTGAGTAGCACGTCTTCGTAGGCAAACAGCGACGGCGCTCCGCCGGTGTGAAGGAACAGCACGTTCTCATCCTTGCCGATGGTGCCATTGCGGATCATGCCGATCATGCCGGCCATGATCTTGCCGGTGTAGACGGGGTCGAGCAGGATGCCTTCGGTGCGTGCTAGCAGTTGCACCGCTTCGACCATCGTGTCGTTGGGCACGCTGTACTTCGGTTGCCAGTAGCCACCGACGCACTGCACTTTGTCGGCGGGAACGGTCACGCCGAGTTCAAGTAGGTCACACACCGCTTGCGCTTCGCGATGCACCAATGGTGCCTGATCTTCGGGATCGCGGCTGACGCCGACACCGGTCAATTGGATGTTGATGCTGTTGGCGAGGAAGCCCGCAACCATGCCGCCGTGCGTGCCCGAACTGCCAGATCCCAGCACGACGCGATCAATCTTGAGGTTTTGCTCGAGCAGTTGTTGCTGCATTTCCTGGGCACATGCGACGTAGCCAAGACCGCCAAGCGCGTTCGAGCCGCCGCCGGGAATCACGTAGCCCTTGCGACCTTCCGCCTCGACTGCATTTTGGATCTTCTGCATTTCGGCGGCCATGTCGCTGCCGCCGGGGACGACGGTGATCGACTCGACGCCCATCAACTGGAATAAGAAGTTGTTGCCGCTGTGGCGCTCGTCGTAGCTGCCGGGAATGCGCTCTTCGATAACGAAGCGGCACTTCAGTCCTTCTTTGATCGCAGCTGACAGTGTGATGCGGCAATGATTGGATTGAGGAGCGCCGCACGTGATCAACGTGTCGCAGTTACTCGCCAAAGCGTCGGCAACCAAAAACTCCAACTTGCGCGTTTTGTTGCCGCCGGGCGTCAAACCAAGTTGGTCGTCGCGCTTGATCCAGATCTTTGGGCCATCGAGCGCCTTGGTGAAGTTCGGCGCGAAGTCGATTGGCGTCGGGCCGTGGGTGTAGCGGCGGCGAGGAAAACGAGATAGGTCGACCAAATGTGCGGTGTGCGGTGCGTGGTTTGGGGATTGGCGAGCGATGGCTTGTCGGGCAACGAAGTGCTGATCCTACGCTCTTGACTAGGTCGTTAGCGACTCGGCGCGATCGAAACGCTGCAACTCACCGCCGTCAGCAACAACCACGCATGATGGAGATGAATCATTCGCTCGTCTCCTAACTCACGAGCTTGGACAGATCCGCGATGCGGTTCATCAGCGTGTGCAATTCACGCAACAGCGCGTAGCGATTGGCTCGCAAGGCCTGGTCTTCGGCGTTGACCATGACCTTGTCGAAGAACGCATCGACCGGCGTCTTCAACGCCGCACAAGCAGCCAGCGCCGCTTTGTAGTTGCCCGAATCAAAGTCCGGCCCAGCACTCGCCGCGACCTTAGTCAGTTCGCTGTGCAGTGCCTTCTCTTGTTCGTCTTGCAGCAGGCCGATGTCGATGCTGCCGCCACCGGCGTCTTCGCTCTTCTTTAGGATGTTACCGATGCGTTTGTTGGCCGCTGCGAGCGACTCAGCCTCTGGCAGCTTCGAGAACGCGCGGACAGCTGTCAGTCGTGCGTGCACATCTGCCAAACGTTGCGGTCGCAAGCTGACTACCGCATCGATCTCTTGCGGCGTGTAGCCCTGGTCCTTTAGCGACGTCGCGAGACGATCAAAGAAGAAGCCCTGCAGCTTGGCACCAGGATCTTCGATCTTGTCGCCGAACACCTTCACTGCCACGTCGATCAGTTGATCAAGTTGCAGCGGCAGTTCGCCTTCGACCAACATGCGGATTGTGCCGAGCGCATGGCGACGCAGCGCGAACGGATCCTTGTCGCCCGTCGGCACCTGGCCAATGCCAAACAGGCCTACCAACGTCTCGAGCTTGTCCGCCATCGCGACCGAGACACCAACCGCATCGCGCGGCAGTTCATCACCAGCGAAGCGTGGCTTGTAGTGATCTTCGATCGCTTCGGCGATGGCTTTCGGCTCGCCATCATGGCGCGCGTAGTAGCCGCCCATGATGCCTTGCAGTTCGGGGAACTCGCCGACCATCTCGGTCAGCAAGTCGGCCTTCGCCAGTTGTGCGGCACGATCCGACAGTGTGGCCATCGCTTCGCCACCGAGTGATTTACCGATCGCCTTCGCCAACTCACGCACCCGCAGAACGCGTTCGCCCTGTGTGCCGAGTTGATTGTGGTAGACGACCTTGTCCAAGCCAACGAGCCGCTCTTCGAGCGTTTTCTTCTTGTCGGTCTCAAAGAAGAACTTCGCATCGGCCAACCGCGGTCGCACCACGCGCTCGTTGCCGCCGATGACTTCGCTCGGGTCATCCGGCGTGATGTTGCTAACGAGCAAGAACTTGTTGGTCAACTTGCCCGCGGCATCCAGCAGCGGGAAGTACTTCTGGTTCAGCTTCATGGTCAGAATGAGGCATTCCGGAGGCACTTCGAGGAACTCCTCTTCAAACGAACACAGCAGCACGTTCGGTCGTTCGACCAGCGAGGTCACTTCATCGAGCAACTCTTCGTCCTCGATTGGCGTCAGCCCTTCCGCTTGCGATTTCGCCGCCAGCTGCCGCACAATCTCCGCGCGTCGTTCGGTGTACGAAGCGATCACGGCACCGTCGCTCGACAACTGCTCGGCATACCCATCCGCGTCGCCGATTGTCATCGTCTCGGCCTTGGCCTCAAAGCGATGGCCCTGCGTCACATTGCTCGAACGCACACCAAGCGCCGCAACATCGATGACGTCGCCACCATGCAAAGCCATCAAGCGATGCACCGGCCGTACGAACTTGATGTTGCTCCAGCCATCAGCCTGCTGGTACGTCATGACCTTAGGGATTGGCAGCTTCGCGATCGTCGCATCGAGCGCCGTCTGCAGCCCAGCCGCCAACTCCGCGCCCGGCTCCATGCGATCGAGCCACAGCGTGTCGTTCTTGCCATCACTTTTCTTGGTCAGCGTCGGCACGACACTCTCGTCTAAGCCAAGCGCCGACAGCTTCTTCTTGAGCGGCATCGTCGCATTGCCATCGCTATCGAGTCCGACCTTGACCGGCACGAGTTTGACTTCGACCTGCTGATCGGCCGCGCGCTCGGCAACGTCCTGCACCAGCACCGCCAACCGTCTCGGCGTAGCAAACGTGGCGACGTCACTATCCGCACCCGTCAGCCCTTGCTCCCGCAAGCTCGACACCAGCACAGATCCGAACGCATCGCCAAGCCGCTTCAGCGACTTCGGAGGCAGTTCTTCGACGAACAGTTCAACGAGCAGGCTCTTCGTGGTCATTCGGCCGGAGATCCTAAGGCGTGGGGGTGCGGGGGCCAGAGGCAACGGCGCTTCTAGGCCGTGCCGCGCCCCCGCAGCCGTCAGTTTTCGCGCTGTGGCTGTCACCGGGGGCCATTCCGGCCCCCAAGTTAGGCATGAATCCATCTCCACTTCTGACCCAGTTGGCGACCGAAGTGCGTCGGCGTGGTTACAGCCCGCGAACCGAGGAGGCCTACTCCGCCTGGGTTCGTCGCTTCATTGTGCATCAAGGCATGCGTCACCCGCGCGACCTTGGCCCCGAACAGGTCGCCGCGTTTCTCACGCATCTTGCGGTCACGGAGTGCGTCGCGGCGAGCACCCAAAAGCAAGCGCTCGCCGCGGTGCTCTTTCTCTACCGCAAGGTTCTCAATATGGACATGCCGTGGCTCCACGACATGGTGCGCGTCCAGCGCCCCCCTAAGTTGCCCGTCGTGTTGGACCGCAGTGAGGTCTCGGCAGTGCTCTCACACCTGACCGGCCTGCCAGCCCTGGTCGCCAGCCTGCTCTACGGCTCCGGTCTCCGTCTGATGGAAGCCCTACAGCTGAGGATCAAGGACATCGACTTCCATCGCTCGGCGATCACGGTGCGTTCTGGCAAAGGCAATCGGGACCGCCAAGCCCTACTACCCGCCCCGGCCGCCGCCGCCCTCCTTCGCCACCGAGACCTTGTCCAACGCCAACACCGGCAAGACCTAGCCACCGGATCCGGCTACGTCGCACTCCCCGACCAACTCCACAGGAAGTTGCCCAGCGCCCCCCGCGAGTTCGCCTGGCAATGGTTCTTCCCCGCCACCCGCATCTACCACCACCCCGAAACCAACCAACGCCGCCGCCACCACTTCCACGAAACCGCAATCCAAAAAGCCGTCCGCCAAGCCGTGCTCCGCTCCGGCCTAACCAAGCGAGCTACCTGTCACACCTTCCGCCATTCCTTCGCCACCCACCTCCTGGAGTCAGGGCATGACATCCGGACCATCCAAAAACTGCTAGGCCACCGCGACGTGCGAACCACGATGATCTACACGCACGTTCTCAACCGCGGTCCGCATGGTGTGCGCAGTCCGCTCGAGGGGCTGGATGGGTCAGTGGGGTTGGGCGGGTCTGTCGAACCGCCGGATGGTATTGGAGGTTGAGGTGAGGAGCGTGATCCGGTCGGGGGTTAGGGCCGTCTGGCGTCATACCCCGGGCGGGTTTAGGATGTGTGAAGTGGGCGAGTCGCAATTAGGCGGATCTGTCCAAACCTAGTTGGCTTGACCAGCTGAAGGAGATTCATGACACGTTCACATAGTTCAGTTGTGA
>CALCZA010000052.1 GCA_937906475.1 uncultured bacterium | reverse complement strand
AGTGACCTGATGGGTTGCTGGCGGCCGCTCTCATTTACCCTGAGAGCTTGGCCTCGCTGAGGCGCCAAACCGACCGCGTCAGACAGACAGCCGCGCGAGCGTGATCGCGACCATGCCTAGCAAATCACTTCTGCGACAGCCTGCTTAGAGGCGGCCAGCGCGCTGAACACTCCATGCAGAATCCCGACTCCTTCTTAGTGGCAACTGAGCAACAAGGAATGCGGCCACGCCATCGAATGGGATCACCAGAAACGATCGAAGCAGAACGAACCATGGATCCGCGCACCAAAAGCAAGCGACATGCTTGCACCGTTCTTGCTCACAGGCCCTGCATCGCCACGGCGCTTGCCCTGCTATTGGTGTCTGCATGCCAGCCAATCCCTGAGCAATCCGAGCACCGCAGACCTGTGCCATGGGATGACTTCCGGCCACTGGCTGCGATGCAAGAGGCCCCCACATACCACTTGCTAGATGGTTACGACCCGATCTGGCTCAGCTACGTCAAGCAGGGCGTAGAGCGGGCTAGGTCTTACTGGGGCACCTACGGGCCAACGCACGTCTGGATTCTTGGCAATGAAGATCAGGGCGAGATTCATGACGATGCCAAACAGTCATTCCTTGAAGATTACTGCGCTTGGCGAACCGCGAACTCACCGAGAACTCCGTCGGAATGCATGCCCCATGCAGAGAGACGCTTCTTTGATCCGATCCGCCGGGATCAGCCAGAGGCATATCTATCCGGCATCCGCGACACCAACGAACCCATGGCGGAACTGATCTTCATCAATGTCCACAAGTGGTGCCATCCAGACGATTCTATCGCTGACCCCGTGCTTCGCGGCATCCATGAATATACCCACGTCTTCCAGCACTCGGTCGGTGTGCTTCCGACATGGATGTCCGAAGGCGGTGCAGTCTTCGCAGAAGCGTGGCTTCCGTATCTTGATGGAAAACGGGAACTGAAACTGGTCATGCGCCACGTCATGGAGAACGCTCGAAGCGTCGCGGGCACCCGGTTGTCGATTGCAGACATGGAAGAGATTGAGACCGCACCACCAGAGGTTGCGAACTACCACCGGGAACTGGCCTACGACACGGGCGCATGGGCAACCGCATTTATCATCCATGAATCGCCAACACAAAGTGTGAATAGCCTACGAGATGAGTTCTATCCAATGGTCGCGGCGCTTGGCTGGAAGACGGCACTCCCTCGCTACCTCGGCATGGATAGCTTGGCTTCGTTCTACCGCGCCTTTGCAGGATTCATGAACCGGCCCATCAAAGAGCAGCTACAGATGCTTGACCGGCTCAAGCACTAACCGACTCGTTGCCCCGCTGCCGTGCCACTCGCGCACGTTGTCAGCAACTCCGCGGCGACTGCGTCACGAGAACCAACGCTGCCATAGCGGTTGCGACAGCAACTGAATGGTGCAAGGCGACCACGTCATCCGCAAACCTGCAAACCGTTAGCTGCACATGAGGGCTCTACAGCCGACTTCTCGAAGAGGGCGGGCGTGGTCTCCAGCAACCTACGCAAGCACGCCGCGCACGACCTCACCAGCAACATCTGTCAACCTCCGCTCCAGCCCATTGTGGTAGTAGGTCAAACGCAGGTGATCAAGCCCGAGCAAGTGCAGGATCGTCGCGTGAAAGTCGTGCACCGTCACAACATCCTCGATCGCTTCGTAACCAAATTCGTCGGTCGCGCCGTGGCTGTAGCCGTGCTTGACACCAGCACCAGCTAGCCAACAGGTGAAGCCGTTCGGATTGTGATCGCGACCCTGCGCCCCCACCTGGAACGTTGGCATTCGGCCGAACTCCGTGCACCACACTACCAGCGTATCCGCTAGCAGTCCGCGCTGTTCCAGGTCGCGCAGGAGACCGGCAGTCGGTTGATCAAGCACTTGGCCGTGCCTGCTGTATTGGTTGTAGAGATCCTTGTGGCCATCCCAGTTGCTGACGCCTTCGCCGCCGGTTTGGTACGACCCGTTGAACAACTGCACAAAGCGCACGCCGCGCTCGACCAGTCGACGTGCCAGGATGCAGTTGCGGGCGTAGGCCGCGCGCACGTCACCGGTCTTGCTGCCGTCCGTCACGGCGCCATAGAGCTTGAGAATATGCTCAGGTTCGTTGCTGAGGTCGGCGACCTCTGGCACCGCTAGCTGCATGCGAGCTGCAAGTTCGTGGCTAGCAATGCGCGCTGCAAGTTCGGTATCTCCTTCGAATCCCTGGGCGTGCCGTCGGTTCAAGCGCTGCAAGAACTCGCGCGACTTTGCATCGTTTGCTGCGGTGATGCCAGCGGGTCGCGCCAGGTTGCGAATCGGATTGGTGGCGTTGAAGTCGGTGCCCTGGAACGCCGCCGGCAGAAACCCGGGAGACCAATTGTTGGCACTACTCTGCGGCTTGCCGCGTGGATCGGGGATTGCCACGTAGGCCGGCAGGTCCTGGTCGACGCTGCCTAGCGCATACGTAGCCCAAGCCCCCATGCTAGGAAAGCCGTCGAGCGCGGAGCCGGTCGACATGAAGTTCTCGCCGGGCCCGTGGGTGTTGGTCGTGCCGCGCATCGAGTGCACGAAGCACAGTTTGTCGGCGACGGCACCCAGGTGCGGCATCAGATCGGATGTCCACTTGCCGCTTTGGCCGCGTTGACGGAATGCCCATGGACTCTTGGTCAACGCACCTTGTTTGCCTTGGAACGTGACCAGGTTGTCGTGGCCCGGCAGTGCCTGGCCGTGACGACGGATCAACTCGGGCTTGTAGTCAAACGTGTCCAGTTGGCTGACGGCACCACTGCAGAAGATCACCACAACGTTCTTCGCACGCGGCACTGCGTGTGGCGGCCGCGGCGCGTAGGGATGGCCAGGATCGATCGTTGGCCGTATCGGTGACTTCGGGCCTTGCGGGCCTTGCAAGCTACGCAACGCGATGGCACCGAGACCCATACCGGTATCCACCAGGAATCGGCGACGCGGCAAGAACGAGTTGTCCGATTGCGGCAAGATCATGGCAGGAATAAGAACTCGTTGCTGTTGAGCAGCGCTCGGCACAGTGCCGGCAGACCGTGCGATTGCACCAGAGCGACCGCGTCGTCCCTCTCATCGAGCGTAGGAGCACGCTGATATACCAACTGCCAGGCGCGCACGACTGTGGCAGCATGCTCGTCGCCCGCTTCGCGCACCAACCGCAGCGCCATCGCGCTGGCTTGCTGCAGGATGAACTTGCTGTTCCACAAGTTCAACGATTGCAACGGCGTTGTCGACAACCCGCGCTGCGGCATGGTCAACGAGCCATCAGGGCAATCAAACGCAGTGAACACCACGTCGGGTTCGGTGCGCACCTTCAGGGCATAGATCATACGGCGCGACTCGTCCGGCCCGAACTCCTCCTTTGGCCGGTAGTGGCGCACGTATTCGCTGCCGATGTCGTGCAGTGCGAAACTTGGGCCGCCCGCTGCTTGGTTTAGTTCGCCACTGACGGCCAGCATGCAATCGCGGATCGCTTCGGCTGCCAACCTGCGCGGAGCGAAACGCCACAACAAGCGGTTGCCCCCATCGATGCGCAAGGCGGAGTCCAAAGGCGTGCTCGCTTGACGCCACGTTGCTGACGTCAAGATCAACCGCTGTAGCGCCTTGATGGACCACCCGTTCGCGACGAATTCCTGGGCGAGCCAATCTAATAGTTCTGGATGCGATGGCGGTGCACCGTTCCCACCGAAGTCGCTGGGGGTGCTGACGATCCCGATACCGAACTGGTGCTGCCAGATGCGATTGACCAAAACGCGTGCCGTCAGCGGATGGTCGGCATCAACGATCCAGTTGGCCAGTTGCAGGCGACGCTGCTGTTCGGGTGCGTCATTTCGGAACTCGATAGGCCGGAACAATGCGAGAGTACCCGGAGCGACTTGCTCGGCCGGTTGCATCGGGTCTCCACGCCGTAGCAGGTGCACCGGACCCGGTTGCGTGAACGTACCCGCGTAGGCCCTAGGCGACTGCATCAGATCGGCGCGTTCACGTTCGAGCGTTCGCCGTTCGCTCAGCAGCGCACGCCCCTGCTCTAGGCGACTCGTTGCCCCCTCGGATGGTTGTGCCGCGTCAAAACGATACGTCGGTGCTGCGTGCGATTGGATCGCTCCGGCAAATGCTGTGCGAGCGGCGGACGATGCGATCACCTGCCACTGGTTGGCGCGCACAGCTGCTTCGATGCGATACGAAACCGCCAACCGGTCGCGAACAACGCTGTTGCGATCGCGTGCCCACACTATGCGGTCGATGCGCTCGGGTTGGGCAAACTCAAGCTGCAGCCAGCCGCCACCTACCTCGTTGGAGATCCAAGAATACTGGTTGCCGACCAGGCCGTCGTGAATGTGTTCGGGCTTGTGGATGTCGTAGCCAGGCAGCGTGCTCGACACGGTGGCGGTAGCCCCGTTGCTTGCCAGTGCGACGTTGCGGTCGCCGGCCCAGACTTCTAGTTCGTCGATGCAGGGCTCTCCTTTGCTAGTGGCGAAGATGGTCATGCGCACGATTTTCGCGACGACTGGCGCAAACTGCTCTTCATTGCGCGCGAACTCGACTGCGGGCCGTTGCGTCATTCCGGCGGGCGGAGAGTCTGGCGCCGGCACCGCAAATGGCGCGAGGTGTTGATCGAGGACCGCAAGGCTCGCGTCTACCCGTGCCAGTTCTGCTGCTTGCTCTGGCGGCATAGGTAGGTCGCGCTCACCGTGCCTAACGCCGGCAAACACCGCCGTCAAGGCGTAGTATTCACGTTGCTGGATCGGATCAAACTTGTGCGAGTGGCAGCGGGCACAGCCAACCGTCAACCCGAGGAACGCGCTACCCGTGGTCGCCACGATGTCGTCGAGCTGATCGGCGCGCTGCTGCGCAGTCAGAACCGGATCCGGACTGCCGACGATGTCGACCTGGCCTGCGACCAGGAAACCGGTCGCGACGTCTGCCCCCAGAGCATCGCCGGCGAGTTGCTCACGCACGAATAGGTCGTATGGCTTGTCTGCGTTGAACGCATTGATGACGTAGTCGCGGTAGCGCCACGCGTTCGGCCGCTGGTGATTAGTTTCAAAGCCATCGCTCTCAGCGAACCGTACAACATCGAGCCAATGCCTCGCCCAGCGTTCGCCGTAGCGGGAATCCGCGAGCACGGCGTCAACCAACCGTTCGAATGCGTCTGGCGCTTGATCGGCGACAAACGCGGCCACTTCCTCCGGTGATGGCGGCACACCGAGCATGACGAGATACAATCGCCGGATCAGGGTTGCAGGCTGTGCCGCGCGCGACAGCGTCATGCCTTTCACTGCCAAGGCTGCCTGCACAAATGCGTCGATCGGGTTGGAACGCGCTGGCTTCGTCACAGGAATCGATGGTTGCTTCACTGGTTGCAAAGACCAGTGCCCCTTGCCTGCTTCTCGGTCGTCACTCGCATGCTGTGCGTATGCCGGCGCGGTCGAAAGCACCATGCCAACCATCACCATGCCAAGTAGCAGCGCAGCGATTCGACAGATGGGGTCAACGCTTATGTGGTTGTGCAAGGGATGAGGTGGATGCGTGTTTCCGGCCATCGATGAGGTCCGATTCTAGCCAACACAGGCCACCGGCGGCACACGGGCGATTGCCAACGTTGCCCATTCTTGCTCGGGGAGAGGACCTTGTAATCGCAATGTCCCCGCCGCAGGTCCAGATCTAGCTCGAACTTCGTGCTGAGCGCACCAATCACGTCGGCCGAGTTTACGCATAGCGCGACCTTCAGCCTCGCATGGTCGGTGTGATCACCGCAGTGGGATGATTATGCCACAGGGCGCGATGTTGTGAGCGGCCCAGATTGCAACCGTGCCATTCAGGCTCATTTCGATTCCAATGGGAGCATGAAGCAATCTGCGATCGCGTTGGGCATAGCATCGCTGTGCGCGGCATCTCTACCGGCTCAGGTGCAGGAACTACCATCGCCTGCCGCGGCCAAGAGTTCGCTGCCCAATCTCGCGGTGACGAGCAATGGGCGCGCGCTGCTGAGTTGGGTTGAGTCCACAGAAACTGGCCACTCGTTGCGCTTCGCGATCCGTGAGAAACAGGGCTGGTCGAAGCCGAAGGAGATCGCTCGCGGCGACCGCTGGTTCGTCAACTGGGCAGACTATCCATCGGTCGCCACGCTACCCGGTGGCCGCATGGCGGCGCATTGGTTGGTCAAGAGTGCCAAGGGGACCTACGACTACGACGTGCATATCGCGCAATCGGCGGACGGTGGCGACACGTGGAGTAAGTCGTTAGTGCCGCACCTCGATGGCAAGAAAGCAGAGCATGGCTTCGTGTCGTTGTTGCCCGCAACCGATGGCGCACTGGCCGCAGTATGGCTGGACGGTCGCGAAATGAAGACCGGCGGCGGTGCGCACGGTCGCGGCGCCATGACCCTGCGATACGTCGAGATCCTTGCCGATGGCAAGCTACGCAAGCCAGCGCTATTGGACACTCGCGTTTGCGAGTGTTGTCAAACGTCGGCCACGATGACCCAAGAGGGACCGGTAGTGGTCTACAGAGATCGCTCGCAAAATGAAGTTCGCGACATCGGCGTGGTGCGACGCATCAACGGCGTCTGGACCAAGCCGGTATTGGTTTGCCGCGATGACTGGAACATCGCCGGCTGTCCGGTGAATGGCCCGTCAATTGCGGCGTCTGGCAAGCATGTCGCGGTCGCCTGGTTTACTGCCGCCGAGAGCCAGTCGCGAGTCAAGTTGGCGCTATCACACGACGCTGGCGCGAGCTTTGGCGAGCCGATCATGATTGATAAGGGCAACCCAGTCGGTCGCGTCGAAGTTGTCATGCGAGACGACGGCCGCGCGTTCGTCTGCTGGTTGACGCACGTGGAAGACGCTGGCGCCATCCGCATGCGCAGCATCGCCGCCGACGGCACTCTGCGGCCTGCGGTTACGATTGCCCCATCGGGCACCGGTCGTCGCAACGGCTTTCCTCAGATGGTTTGTGTTGGCAACGAGCTCGTATTCGCGTGGACCAACGATGGTGTCAAAGTCGCGAACATGCCGATTCTAAAATGACTGGTGCGATGCAAGTAGAAGCAACGCATCGGTGCCGATGCACGAATCGCAAAGGCGCTCGCGCCAGCCACCGCTCGATCAGCACCTTTGGCTCCATCACCACGCTTGTCGTGCCATACCGCCTCGTTTTGTTCCGCGAGTCTGCCGCGCGACCATTGCGCCACTACCACAAACGGATTGCTGCGATCACTGGCCAACCTGCCCAGCAGAGAAATCAATCGAGGCTCTGGGAAGGGCGTTCTTGAGCACTATCAGACAGTGATCACGATTTCTGCGGGTCAGACCGCAAGTATCTGGCACACTCAACTCATGCCGCGCGCATTCTCGAACGACCTGCTGCCGAAAAACATTGACGAGTCCGACACCCTGTATGTGACCGACAGGAATCTCAACGTCGTCTATAGCAATAACGAATGGGCCACTTTTGCGGACGAGAACAATGGTCACAAGCTGCTTGAGTCCGACTGGAACGCCAACCTGCTAGCGGGTCTATGCGGCAAACAGCGGGAGCGCTGGGAGCACATCTACCGCTTGCTGCGCCAGGGTCAACTGCCGCACCACCAAGAGCAGATGAACTGCAGTTCGCCGACCGAGCGCCGCATCTACCAGCTACGCGTCACTCCGAAGAAGGATGAGCATGGCGAGATCGCTTGGTTCATTCATCACACCGTCCGCATCGACAACAAGACCGAAGCCTTGGAGCAGATCGCGCGTCAGCTAGATCAACTCGGTCATTCGGAGGCGCTCGCAGAGGAGTTTCAGAAGCGCATCGGCGACCGCACGGTCAAGATCCCGAGCTTCGAAGTAGCGCGCCATTTCGAGCCCCTTGAGAAAATCGGGGGCGACCTCGTGTGGCACCGCGAGTATCCCGACGGAACGAGTGATCTGATTCATGCCGACGTAATGGGCCACGGTGTCGCAGCCGGCATGATGGCCACCAAGATCGCCGCGATGCTGGACGAAATTGCCGCAGTGCAGATGTCGCCGAGAGAAACCGTCAAAGCACTGAATCAGGCGTTGCTACGCATAATGCCAAGCGACCAGGTCATGTTTGCGACAGGCTTGTGCCTTCGGTTCGAGCCAGATCGCGAACGCGTGATCTGCTGCGACTTTGGGCATGAGGATCCGATTTTCTCGAGGTCCGGCCCGATCAGTATGCGCGGCGGGTATCCCGTGGGCTTGATCGAGCGCGAAGAGCCATGGGGCGAAACCACCCTCGAATTACGTGAGCACGGCTCACGTTTCCTAGTGTTCTCCGACGGCATCACCGAGCAGTTCAATAGCAATGGCGAGATGTTCGGCGTGACAGGGTTGGTCGGAGCATTCCAACGAGCGATCGACGCCCCCGTGCATGAGATAGTGCGCCGAATCATCGATGACTTGCAGAACTTCCGCGGATCGGCCCAGGTCAAAGACGACCAAACGCTGCTCGCAGTGCACTTCGCCCGCAACCCCTGAGGGAGCGCATACGGCCAACCCCGTGCTATCCGGCAACTCAATGGCGGCTCGGTGACAGTCGACTTCGACGGAACTACGACCAACGGCGACGGCTCGCGGTCAAAGGCAAGCCACTCGGGAGGCGCCTACTGGATCGCACCGCCAACGCGCTTTGGATGTTGAGGAAGATGGAATCTCGGCGACCCGACGCCAGACTGGGAACTAATGATCCATCTGGGACAATGCCAGGAACTCAATGTGATGCGACTTGTCTCACTCGGTGCGATTCTCGGAGACGAGACAGGGGAAGTGCTGCTGCCGCGTAAATACGCTCCGATTGACTTGGGTGTGGGCGACTCCGTGCGGGTGTTCGTCCATACCGATTCCGAGGATCTCTTGGTCGCAACCACACGAATGCCCAGCGCCACCTTAGGCAACGTCGCCGTAATGGAGGCCATCGACCGCACTCCTCACGGCGCCTTCGTCGACTGGAATCTCGAAAAGGACCTCTTCGTGCCCGAGATCGAACAGCATCAAGCGATGCAGACCGGGTCGCGGTATGTCGTCGAAGTGCGGGTCGACAAGATGACGGATCGGCTAATTGGCTCGACGCGACTTGGCAGGTTCTTCGATCTCGAGATTGAGCACCTGCGACCGGGACAAGCAGTGAAACTGCTGGTGTGGTCGTTCAACGACATTGGCGCCCAGGTCGTGGTCGACGGTCGCCACTCAGGCCTGATCTACTCCATACAGGTACCACACAACCTGCGAGTCGGCGACGCGCTACAAGGCTACGTCGAACGCCTTCGCGACGACGGTAAGATCGACATCTCGCTGCGCAAGCTCGGCATGGCTGCCGGACGCGATGCCCAAACGATGATCCTCGACGCACTTCGCGCATGCGACGACGGCTTTCTGCCGTTGCACGATAAGAGTTCGCCAGCGGACATCGCCAATCGCTTCGACCTGAGCAAGCGTGTCTTCAAAGCGGCGATCGGTGGGCTATTCAAACGTGAACTCATCGAACTCCGGCGCGACGGCATTCGCCTGCGATCGTCTGACTGAGGTCTGGACCGAACCGCTACCGATCGAGGCGCTTCAGCAATTCGGCACGGCGGGCGGTGATGCCTCTGGCGATAACTCGACGAGCAGCAGGCCGCGGAGCACCTCGCGGTAGCGTTGCAGCAGTCACTCTGTCGTGAGCACGGTCTTCTCGAGATCGTTCTCAGCCGCCCAGGCCAGCGGGTGCTCGAGGATTTGATCAGGTTGGCTAGGCGGCTCGTTCAGATCGTCAAAGTCCCAGCCCATGATGCCGAACCGGCCAACCTTGTTGCCGGCGTGCGGCCGTTCAAACAAGAATAGCTCCCCCGCCGTGTCGGCGTTCATAAGGAGGCTATTGCAAGCCATCCAGCGACAGCGGGCATCGGCATCGATGATTGCCTCGAGCCGTCGAACCGTCTATTCGGGTGCTTACGGCCACGGCCTGTTTGCCTCTGATTGATGCACCAACACATATCACCCGGCAACAGTCGTATGATGTGCAGATGGCTGGTAACGGCAACAAGCGACGCAAACCAAAGGGCAAGGCGTCTGCTCAGAAATCACCAAGCGACAAGAACCAAGCCGACAACGCAAGTTTCGGTAGCTTCAAAGATTTGCTTCGGTCACAGGGCAGCGAGCCTGAACCCGACCACCCACCCGATGACCGCGGCTGGACACTCGAATCCGCAGACGGCAGCAGCAGCGACGACATCGGCATGGACTCGAACCGCGGGCGCATGCAGGCACGGCCGGCAGCGTTCGGACCGATGGAGCATGGTCCACCCTGCTACGCCGACGAGGACTCGGAGGAATTGCGCCTGCTGGGCACGTTTCGGATCCGCACCGTGTTCCCCGTTGACGTCAAACAGGAGGTCGACCAACTACCGGACGATCCGACGCCCGACGACTTCGAAGGTCGGCTGGACCTGCGCGACGAAACGATCTTCACGATCGATGGCGATGACGCCCAGGACTACGACGATGCCATCGGCATCAAGGTGCTAGAAAACGGCAACACCGAACTCAGCGTGCACATCGCCGACGTCGCCCACTACGTGCGACCCGGCACGAAACTCGACGACGAAGCCTTAACGCGCGGCACCAGCATCTACCTTCCCGATCAGGTCGTGCCGATGCTGCCAGAGAAACTGTCGAACCATCTGTGTTCACTGGTGCCCAAGCGCGACCGACTGGCCTATTCGGTGTTCATGGAGTTCACGCCGCAAGGCCAGCGCGTGGCTGCGCGCGTGCACAAGAGCGTGATCTGCAGCGTGCATCGCAACACCTACCGCATCGTGCAAGAACTGCTTGATGATGTTGACAGCGAGGAGACACGCGCCATCCAGTTCTTGGCCAAGGACCTCAAGCTGTTTCGCGATTGGACCAGAGGCCAGCAGAAGATCCGCGACGAGCGCGGTTCGCTGCGCATGGACTCAAGCGAACGCCAGTTCGTGTTCAACGACCAGCACGAGGTGCAGGCCATCGTCGAGTCGAAGAAATACTTCTCTCAGACTCTCATCGAAGAGACGGCGCTGGCGGCGAATCAGGCCGTTGGCGACCTGTTCCGCAAGCGCGGCTTGCCGACGATCTACCGCGTGCACCCGGAGAAGGATCTCGAGGAGATCGCTGGAGTCGCCAAGATGCTGCTCAAGCACGGCCTGCGCGTGCCCGAGAAGGAACGCCTGACGGGTCGCGACATCGGTCGCCTGATCACGATCGCTCGCCGCAAATCAAACAGCGAAGCCCTGGTCGCTCGCATCATGGGGTTGATCGACCGAGCGGTCTACGAGGTCAAGGATCACGAAAACGTCGCCAAGCACTTCGGCCTCGTGCGCGAAGCGTATCTGCACTTCACGTCACCAATCCGGCGCTATCCAGACCTCGTCGTGCATCGGTGGTTGCACGAGATCGAAAGCCGCGGTCGCGACGCCGAGAACGAGTTGCGCACGCTCGATCTGCTCAACGACCTCAACGAGAAAGCACAACACAGCACGCTGCAGGCCGACATCGCGGAGATGGCCGAAAAAGCAGTTGGCGACCTCAAAATCTGTCAGTTTATCGAGCCCCACATCGGCGAAGTGCACGACGCCAAAGTCGTGCGCGTCGCGCTCCATGGCATCGAAGTGCGACTGCCGCACTTCAACATCACCGGGTTTCTGCCAACGCGCGAGATCGGTGAACGTCCGAAGCTCAACGGACCGACGCTGCAAATCAGTTCGGGTCGCAAGCTGTTCTCGTTTACCGAGGGTTATGCAATCCGCGTCAAGATCAAGGAAGTGGACTTCCTGAAACTACAGGTGTTCTTCGAACTGGAATCACAACGTTCGGTCTAGCCCGGATGATTCACGAGTCGCTTTACTGAGGGACACGACGCATCTCGACGTCCTATCTGAGAACGTC
>CALCZA010000051.1 GCA_937906475.1 uncultured bacterium | reverse complement strand
GGGTCAAGCGGATCACGGCCATCTCGGCGGCCATCATTGCATTGGGGGCCATCGCCGTGATCACGCGGTGCACGGTCTGCACAATCGCAGCCGAAGCGGTGGCCGTTCCATTACTCACGGTAACTTGCGCCGAGTAGTGGCCGGGATTGCTGTAACTGTGACTCGCCGAGGTATTCGAAGAGAACGTCGTAGCAGGCGTTCCGTCGCCAAAGTTCCACGAGTAGTGCAAGGTGCCAGCGCCGGCAACCGATGCGA
Organism: uncultured bacterium; assembly: GCA_937906475.1. Classification (GTDB taxonomy): domain Bacteria; phylum Planctomycetota; class UBA1135; order UBA1135; family UBA2386. Next base: position 11,261 of record CALCZA010000051.1, on the reverse strand, counting down.
CATCGAACGACGCGACCTGGCCGGTCGTCACGGGCAGCACCGGGGATGCTGAGACTTGAATGGTGTTGAGCGCACTACCGGTCGCAAACCAACTCGTGAACGGTAGCGCGGTCGGGTTGCCAGCCCAGTCACGAACGCCACCGGCTACGATCTCAACTTCATAGGTTGTGTTCGCAAGCAAAGGGGCGTCGGGGCTGAAGTTGACGACACCCATCTGATGGCTAAACGAACCAGCGATCGCAATGCCGCCGACAGGGCGCACGGCAAACGTCGCCGTGGTCAGCGAATCGAAGGCAATCATGTCGGACATGGTCACGCCGACACGCGACGTCAGAGCCTGTTGCGTAGCGTTCGCTGCCGGAACAACCATCGTGACCGTTGGCCCGAGGACATCCGGCGCTCGTTGGTGAGGCACGAGTTTGGTCGCGCCACCTTGGTCATCGCCGAGCGCGACTAGGTTGCCGATCGGAGTCACCCAATCGATGTCGCCGCCGCTGGTCGGATTCGTAGTCTGCCCCATCACGGTGACATTGCTCCCGAAAACGGCCAACTTCAGGTAGGTGCTCGAAGCCGCTATGTGAGCGAACTTGTCTTGCATTGTCACCGAACCGCCGCGCGATGGCAGACCAACCGTCAACGATGGTGTGAACGCCGTCGTCGAGATGTCGTAGGCGTGGAACGAACCGTTGTTGCCGCCGGAACAACCGATGCAGTTACTGACCGCGGCAACGAACAGTTTGCCGCCGTTGACTTGCGCGCTGTATGGGATCGACGTGTTCGGATCGGAATGAATCAGAACCGGCGCAAACGGATCGCTAATGTCGAGCAACGCAAAGCCCGAACCACCATCGGAGTTTGCCAGCAGCAACGTATTGCCGATGGCGTAGGCCAACACCGTATTGAAGCCACCGAGTGCACTCTTGGGGATTTGCGCGGCGACTACCGGCGCGGTCGGTTGCGATGCATCGACGATGATCAAGCCAAGGCTTCCGGCGGGGCAATAGATGACGTTGCCCTGCGTGAACAACCAAAACAGTCCCGTTGTATAACCGCCAGAAACACCCGGCACGGTGTAGTTCGCGAGCAACTGCGGTTGCGCGGAGTTGCCGTAGTCCCAAATGCCAAAGCCAGTGCCGCCGAGGCCACTGCCGCGCACCACCACTACGTGGCGACCACCAAAGGCACTGGTGACGGCCCACGCATGCGGTTCGCTCAGCCCCATGCCGCCGCTATACGAATGCTGCACCGGCAGTGCCGGATTGGAGATGTCGTAGAGTCGCAGTCCGCCGCCGCTTCGCAGCGTGCCGAGATAGCCGTCCAGCATCATCACGCGGCCGTGACTGCCGCTGCCAATCGTGCCGATGACCGTAAAGAGTTCGGCTTGGCTATAGGTGATCGCGGGGATGCCGGGACCAGACTGTGCAACAAGCAGCAGCGGTTGCAGCAACATGAGCACACCAGCAAACAAGCAACCTCTGAGGGACTTCGGCATCATGTTCAGCATTGGCGACCTGCTGCTAGGCTACTGCAGATTGACTTGATCGCGGCGAATACGGTGAACCCTGCGCGGTTGTTAGAACTGATGTCCGAACGATGTCCCGGCGACAGCGATTCAATCTGCGCCATGCGCAGCGATGCATGGACAAGGCACTCTTGGTCGTCGCCTTGACGCGCCGACTGCGCGTGAGGGGTTTACTGATTGCCTCCTGACCGACCAGCGCAACCGGCGTCGAGACCAAATATGGCCCCTCAGCACTGGCGCAGCACCGCCACGGCAACCTGTCAACCCACCGAAGTCCCAGCCATTCGGCCCGCCCGCCAGCCTCCAAACACCACGTTCCCCACTAAGACCTCGCCGTCGTCGGTCGCTTCCCGGTCACGACCGCGCTAACGGCACTACAGCGACACAAGCGCACCAAACCCGATACCCATGCTCGCGGATCGCCGACGCCTCCCGCCTGAAGTTCGCGCTCGCCTCAGCCAGCGAAGTGCCTAATTCTTCTCGCTGATACAATAGAGCGATGAGTGCCCGCGCAAGTAGATGGCGTCACCAATGATCACAGGGCTCGCGTCAAACTGGTCGTCAAGTTCGTTAGTCGCAACGTCTTCATAGGTGGCACCCGCTTTGAAGACCTTCGTCTTGCCTTGACGCGACGGCAAATAGACGTAGCCGTTAACGCCTACTGGCGAAGCATATATCGTACGCATGCCTGCCAGCCGTTGCCCCTCATAGACGGGAGTGCCATTGCTTATGTCCAGGCAACTGAGCACCGCGCTAGTGTTGCGCAAGAAGTAGATGTGCTTGCCATACAGCAGTGCTGACGGCACGTAGGAAGTCTGACGATTGTGGGTCCACAGGATGTTCTTGCGCTTGGTGATGTCACCCTTAGCGCCGGCGAGCTTGATCGCCTGGAGCACCGTTCCTTGGTAGCCACTCATCAAGTAAGCCACGCCGTCCCGCACGATCGGTGACGGGATGACGTTGGCTGTCAGGCCTGATGCAGTCCATACGATCTTGCCGTTCTTGACGTTGTAAGCGCAGGACTTGCCACTGGCAGGCACGATGGCGAGCGTCTTGCCGTTGGCCTTCGTAATCGCTGGAGTCGCCCAGGTGGCGCCTTCTTCGCGTGGCTTTCGCCACAGTTGCTTACCGTTCTTTTTGTTGAGTGCACAGATGAACGAGTCTCCATCGTGATCCCAATTGATGATCAGAGCATTGCCGGCCAACGCCGGGGAACTGCCCTCGCCAAACTGGTGATTGATGCGCATCATGCCGAGTTGCTTCGACCAGATCTGTTTGCCTGACATGTCCAGGCAGAAAATGCCGCGCGAGCCAAAGTGTGCGTAGATGTGCTTGCCGTCTGTAACCGGCGAGTTCGAGGCTTGGGAAGCAGTGCCGTGAACCGGTTCGTGTGGCACGCTCCGCGTGACGCTGACGTTCCAGACCTCCGAGCCATCCAAGCGATGAATGCAGATCACCCGGAAGTCGAAGACCTTGCCGAGCCCTTTGCCACCACCTGCAGCCTTGCCGCCTTCGTCCGTCCGGATTGCCGTCGTCAAGTACAGGTGATCCTGCCAGACGATCGGGGTTGAGTTCCCCAGGCCGGGTATGGCGGTCTTCCACTTGATGTTCTTGTCCTCGCTCCACTCCGTGGGGGGGGCTCCGAATGCTTCTCCAGATCCCAGCGGCCCGCGCCATGAAGTCCAATTGCCATCCTGCTGTCCTCGCGGGGTTTGGTCACGCCCGAGGAGTCGATGGCTCGGAGCCCGGCTTGCCGCGAACTCAACAGTCCTCGTTGCGGTGAGGTGCAGGTCCTCGCTGACCCGGGCGCTCAAGGGAACGGCTAGGCTGGTCAATACAGTTGCCAAGACCAGCTGGGTTACGTAGGGCTTCATCATGTTGGATCTAGAGACATTGTTATCGGCATTCACGGCCTCGTGCCAGCATCGCGCACGATGGCGACTTGATCCGTTGCGACGAGAGTTCGCGGCCGCCAGGATCGCACAGCGAATCAAACCTTGCGTGCATAACACAAGCGACCGACTACGACTGTTGCCACCACAAACCAAACGCCACCGCTAAGACACTTCGATCGCGACCACCAGCAACTCAGCCTATTCAGGCAGAGGATTGCCGTCCTCGTCGATCTGATGGTCCACGGCAAGCATGCAACCCGTTGCAGCCGGGTTATCAGCACGGTTCACCGCAGCGAGCGTAACCGACAAAAGTTGGCCGAGCACTTCGTCGATGATTTCAGTAGCGACACCGTAGAACAGGAAGTTGATCGGCGTCATGTTGGCGAGCGCAATCACGGTTCGCGGCTCACGGTCGCCGGTAAAGCCAAAGATCCAACGGTGGCCGTAGACCCGCGCCGTACGCGGATCGATCAACTCCTCAACCTTAATGCTCACAGGCGCTCCGCTGATCGTCGGCTCGTCTTGATGCAACAGTCCGTCGAACCACTCCATGACGCCGCAGAACTCGACCTTCTTGGTCGAGCCGCTGACGAGCACCAGTGCATGCTTGGAGCTGTTGAGAAGCCAGTCTTCGACATCGTCGCCAGTCAGCACGCTGTGACCGATCACGCCGATTACCAAGTCGACATCCAGCCAACGGCCGCCAGGCAACTCGGCCAGCGTAGCCGCCTCATAGAGGCCATTCGTATCGACAGGCTCTGTCACGACACAGTCGATGCCGGCCAGATTGTGCTCCGAGTTATCGATACGAGGCTGCAGGCTGCGGCACACTTCGCGACCAATGGCACCACGCGAACCTAGCACCAGACATGAGCGACGCGCCAATACGCGGCCATCGGCATTGAGTACAGCTTCGATCGCATGCAACACCGATGCAGCGACTTCCCGTGACTCAACTTCGCGCTTCAGTCGAGAGATCGCAATCGAGTAAGCAGGCAACGGCAGACGGCCGTGCCGTTCTTGCACGCTGACCACCCGATCAAAGCCATTACGCGTATGTTCGACGGTGCCGAGCAGGCGGTTGCCTACTGCTCCCTGCAGTGAGCGATCATCATCAGCCTCATGGCCAAGCTCGCTAGCGAACTGCTTGACGCTGATGTCGCGTAGCAGGCCATCATGCAATACGGGGGCAAGGTAGCCGCCATCTTCGACCAAGAGACAGCGTTGCCCATTAGCTTCGGCGCGCGCAACCTGGCGCAAGAACGGCACCACACCTGCCGCCCGCATCGCCTCGAGGAAGTGCGACGCCGTAGCCAATGCACGCTCGATCTCTGCGCTTTCGTCGAGTTTTGAATACTGATGAGACAGCCGATACACACCTTCGACGCTGCCGCGTTGCGGCACATTGACGAGAGCCAGCGCGCGGAACTCATCGGCCGGCAAGTCGAGAACTGCATCGAGGTAGCTGGCTGGAGGTTCGCTGGCGTAACTGACGAACAGAACCGTCAAGTCACGACAACCGAGGGCCCGCAACGCAGCGATCAACCCAACCACCTCGCCAGTCATGTGATGCACCAAGAACACCGGCGTCGACTTCAATGGTTGCTCGTGGGCACGCATGGCGGTGAGGCCTCTGAGTGCCGGCATGCGCGCCAAGAATGCATCGGCATCATCGCGCTTGCGACGTTGCCCCAGCGACAACTCAAGCACTCGCCCCAACTGCGAAATTTCGAGATACACCGGCACGGCCCCAGCATCAACGCGCACGACTTCGCGCTCGGCTAGCAAGTTGCGTAAGCCACGGTCCTCAAGCGCCAGCAGCACGCGCTTCAGCAACTCCTGCGGCACCGCCGGTTCGTTTTCGAGCACAAAGGGCAAAACGTGCTCCGACCACTGCACCGACACGCGCTGCAGCGCACCAAGCCCCGCTTGATCTAATTGCCTAAACAGGTGGCTGTGCGGATCGCGGTGTTCAAAGAACGAACGCCGGCCGCGCACGGCTTCGCGCCGGAGCGATTCAGTCCACGAATGAGCGATGCGGGTCGAACCGGCAATGAACTGACGCTCGGCGACATCATCGATCACGAGGTGCGGCACCGAGTCGAGATCAAGACGCGGCTTGGCCAGATCTTCGATGGTGATGCGCAGGCCACCGCGACCCTTACCGTGACGAATCGCCAAGCGCTCAAGCACATACCGCTGCTCGCTGGCGCCAACAGCAGACTTGGCGGCATACTCAGCATCAAAATGCGCAACCAGCGCTCGCGGAGCACTTCCGTCCTGTGGCATCACAGCATCGCGATAGCGCTGCCTCTGCAGGCTACCGAGCAACGCGCGCAATCGAGTCTCAACTACTTCAGGGCTCTCTACAAAGGCTGCGACAGACGCAACCTCAGCAGCAACCTTGACGATCTCGATGCCGAAGATCTCGATCAACTCCGGGTTCTCGCTAGCGCGTAACTTGCGCTCGACGGTGACATCGACTTGATCGCCGCGCGCTTGCGCCAAGACCATTTCGGCGAGCGCACGTGAGAGGACCGACAAGCCATGCAGGATGGGCAACGACTCGAGATCGAGTCGCCAGACGCCGTCGATCTGCACGAGCGGTGGACCAAGTGATGTTTCCGATCGTGCTGGGTGCTCAATCACTCGCTGCCTCCATTGCCGTGGGTCACGACTGCTTTGACGCAAGCACGGGAGCCAGCCACCTCAAACGCCTCTTTTAGCTCGTTCGCGGCGAAGTGATGGGTAACGAGTCGCTCGCCGATGCGGCGCAGTTCGCTGTCAGACGCCAATAGATCAAGCGCAGCACGGAAGTCACCACATCGCGAACTGGTTAGGCGCAGGCCGCGACCGACGACCGCTTGCAGCAACACGGAATCGAGAACGTTCGCATCGGGATGCACAAGCACCGCACCTCGTGGTCGAACCAGGGCTATCTCACTGCCACTTTGTGGTCGGATGGCAGCATCTGCTTGCGACGACGAGTCGACGACCGCGACATCCGCACGGGGCAGGCCATCGGACAGACCTGCGTAGTGCTCGGCTAAGTCCACAGCAGAACCGCACTGGACATCGGCTAGCCCCTCAAGCCACTTCGGCGGAGCCTGCGAAGCCAACCAAGCGACGCGCAGTCGTTCACCGGTCGCCAGACGTTGCCAGAGGCCGCTGTCTGCTTGTGGTTGCTGCGCCGGGAATGGTTCGAGCGACAGTTCGTCGACGACTAACTCGGTCAGGTGCTCGAGGCCACAAGCAGGTTGACCGTGCGTCGATTTCAAATGCACCTCACGTCGCGCCAACCGAACCGCAGTCGTCAAGCCATCGGGGTTCCCCGTCGTATCAACCACAACATCAAACGACTGATCGGCGAGTGCTGGGGCGTCGGGACTCAGGTGGTGCGTCTGCGTCGCACCAAACGAACTCGCCATCGGCAGCAGAGCGGGATCGCGCGCAATCGCAGCGATGCCAAAGTCGCGACCGGCACGTTGCTCGCGAGTACGCACGCCGGCCAACGCCGCAACCACGAGCATCCCGAGGCGTCTTGGCCCTAAGACCGCAATGCAATCTTTATCGCGCGGCGCGATCTTGCGCACACCGTGTAAGGCTGCGGCAAACGGTTCGACCAGGACAGCCGCGCTATCAGGAACGTTGTCGGGAATCACCAGGCATGATTTGACCGGCGCCAGGAGCCACGGTCCAAAGCCACCAGGAAGATCGTGAATGCCGAGCACCAGTCGTTCGGGGCAATGCGTCGCGAGACCGGCGCGACAAAATGCACAATCACTGGCCACCCCTCGCGCCTCATGCGATGCGTTGATCTCGACGACGTAGCGGCGACCCTCGTCGTCGGTCGCGATGACCTCGTGACCGATCACCTGTGGCAACGGAAACGGCAAAAAGTGACGAGCCAGATCCGTCGAACAAATGCCGCATTGGTGGGTTTGCAACAGGCGATAGCCAGGACCAAGCTCCAGGGCGAGATTGCCATCCCGATGGACCTTCCAGCCGCGCGTCTCATCCCCGTCTAACAGGTAATGAGCCGCCGCGAAGCGTTGGTCGGCAAGGTAGTCCAGGGCATCAAACTCGATCGTTAGCATCGGCACGGTCGGCCGGTGCAACGGCCAAAGCCAATATCGTAACATCGCACGGCTCAGCACTAGCCGACTTCACGAGAACTAGCAGTTCCGAGCGCAACCTTATGGGAACCGCCTGCGACTCCCACCGGAGCACCCGCCGCCGCCAACTCCTTAGCCCCATGTGACCGCGCCATTGCCCGCAGCACGCGCTCGATCGGAACTGGATCCTGGATCGTGCGAGCAGTCATCTAACGCCACCACAGCAAGGTCGACCTTGCGCGATATCGGGGGTAGGGCTGACCAACCATTGTCGCCGATCGCGAGGGCCTGCCATGAAACCAGACCAGACCGCAGGTATTCATCGCGCTGAGTGACGCGGTTTCGATCACGATCGGGAACTGACACTCTCAGGTTGCAGATCGAAATCGACCACTAGCCTCAGAACGGATACCGGGCGACGTAGTTCATGCCACGATTCTTAATGAGTTATCGTCGCTTAGTGGGCTGCTCGGCGGTGGCGCGTCATTCAGGTAAGCTAGGGCTACCATGCTGATGCGATCACTAGTCGTTGCTCTGACTACGCTCCTCTCGGGTCTACAGGCTCAAGCCAAGCCAGATCTGGGCGAGTCTATGCGGGTGATGGTGACCGGCCGCACCGGCCTCCAGCAGACATTGACAGCGCGCGGCGTGGTCGGGGATCACGTTGTCTTTCATCGATCGCGGGGTTGGGAGAACGCCAATATCATTGTCGGCAGGCGCGAGTTGCGGGAACTTCGCGCGAAGCTGCCGCCTGGCACATTGATAATGATCTTGGAGAAGTCACAGCCGTTTCAACAGATAGTGGATGCGGCAAGCTCAGCGGCAGCAATCACCGGTATCGATGGCTACGACCCTGGCTACCACACCCGCGCGGAAGTGATCGCCGATCTGCAAGCGTTCGAGCAGAGCTATCCTGGCCTCTGCAAGGTCTACGATCTGCAATCGCGCTACGGCGCCCCGTTGACCCATGACGGCTTCAACATCTACGCGCTGCGCATTTCAAACGCGCCAGATCAAGAACAGGACAAGCCCAACCTGGTGGTCTCATCCAACACGCATTCGGGTGAGTTGGCGACCATCGAAGTGCCGCTCTACACGGCCGACAAACTGCTGGCTGGCTATGGCGTCGACCCGGTCATGACACAACTCGTCGACGACAACCAGATCTGGATCTTGCCCAACCTCAACCCTGACGGGTTGGAATACGTGTGGAACAACAACAACCTGTGGCGCAAGAACCGTCGCGACAACGGCAATGGCTCGTTTGGCGTCGACATGAACCGCAACTACCCGTTCTTCTGGAGCCAGTGTGGTAGCAGTTCGTCAACGACGAGCAACACGTATCATGGCCCCGGACCTGCTTCCGAACCGGAGATTCAGGCGTTGCTGATGTTCGCGGAGACCGAAGGCTTCGAACGGCTTCTCGACGTGCATTGCGCGGGGCCGGACGTGCGCCACCCTTATAACCAAATCGTCGAAGCCTCGATTCCCACCATGGTGCGCGCGGCGATGGATCCCATTCACAATGACATCGCCAACGCCATGGGCTATCCGGCGGTCGGCACTTGCTGCTGTGGCACGCTGATGGAGTGGCACTTCTCGACGAAGGGCACGATGAGTTTCCTAGTCGAGTTTGCGGTGTGCACAGCGCCCTTTACGCAGACTTCCGTAGAGCTAGATAACGCTTGGCCCGGTGTGCTCGAGTACATGCTTGCGCCAGTGCCGCTCACGGGGCACGTGACTTCCAGCAATGGTGGTGGGCCTCTGCAGGCTTCGATCACAGTGGCTGGCGAAGCATTCCAACACGGCCAAACCGTCATGTCTGGTGGCCGGTTTGGGCGCTACCACGTATGGGGTGGACCAGGCACTTGGGATGTGACCTTCACTGCTCCGGGCCACCTACCGTTGACGACGCAGTTGACTCTGACGGCAGGCCAAACGCTGGAGCAGGACGTCGTGCTGCAAGACGGACTGGTCGCGACGCACTCGACGTTTGGCGCCGGCTGCCCCGGTAGCGCTGCGCTGCCCGCGACCTGCGTGTCACTCAACGCGAGCGGTGGAACACTGACCGGCCACAACTCTCAAAACGAGTATGCGTATCGCGTGCAAGCACCCAATGCGATCACGGTGACTGGGTTCCGGTTGTTCACAAATGCGATCGCTAGCGCGCCAACCACGGTTCCCGCGGGCCTCTATCTCGCAACAGCTGGTGGCACCCCCGAACCGGTGCCAGTGGCAACGGGCACAATGACGGTAGATGTGCAGCCTGGCTTCTACGAAGTGGTGTTAAACGCACCAACGTCGTTCCAGCCTGGAGACCAGTTCTTCATCGCGTCTGATACCGGCACGATTTTGACGTCGACGCTCAGCGGTGGCACACCTGGCTCGGGATACTGGCGACGCCCGCCGTCGAATCCGAACTGGTCGCCATCAAACGTTGTGCACTTCCCTTCCTATGAGCTTGTCTGCAGTGGCAGTGGTCAACCGGGCGCCACTCCTGCGTTGAACGGCAACGGCGTACCGGCCATCGGCGGTTCGTTCTCATTGGAGTTGAGTGACGCGGTAGCAAACGCGCCAGCCATGTTGATGTTTGGCAACTCCAACACACAGTGGTCGAATACACCGTTGCCGCTGACGTTGCAGGCCTTCGGTGCCCCTAGTTGCGACTTGCTCGTCGCGTTGGATATCACCACGATGATGGTCACGGACGGTGGCGGCGATGCTGCGCTCTTGGTCACCGTGCCAAACTTGACGGCGTTGCTCGATGTCGCGTTCTACACCCAGTTCGCCGTGCTTGACCTCGCAACAAATGCGATGGGCTTCGCATTCTCGAATGGCGGTGAGGGCGTAATTGGCCACTAGCCGGCGCAACGCGCCCTGGAAGTGAGCAAGCCCCTACAGTTCGGGGAGCCTCAGGCCAAGAACAACGGCGACTACCGCGCCCAGCACGTAACGGGGTTGGGGTTGGCAGCGGTTGGCCAGCGTCCAAGCAGCGCGACAGATTCAATCTGGGGTATGGCGCTACCGGGCGAGTGACGACCGGGTGGTGACGTGCTGCACCATGACTTGCTTGGTGCAGCACATCGATTCGAGACCCGTTAGGACTTCTTCTTGGCCGGCTGTCCGCCAGCTTTCAAGCCGTCAATTACGGCATCGGCGTTGGTGATGGTCGGGTCGAACGTGACAACGATGTCGGCGTTCTGTGCCTCGACCTTGGCACCAGCGACGCCGGGCATCTTGGTCAACATGCCACGCACGGTGGCAGCACACCCGCCTCAAGACGGCGGCGTCGCGAGGACAAGTTCGATGTCGGTAGTGTTCGCGGCGGACTGCATAGAACTGCAACCTGCGAACACCATCAGGAGCGCAGCGGCGCTTGGGATGGCGAATCTTTTCATGGTCAAATCTAGTAACGGGAATAGCGAGCGAGAACGATTCGCTAGACAAGAATGGCTCAGCGACGCGCCGAGCCAAAAGGCTAAAACTATGTGTTTGGCAGACATGCGATCGGCAGCCAAAAGCAGTGGTCTCTCGGCCACCCTACCCGACTGCCCCAAGCTGCGAAGCAAATAACGGCCTGACAGCCAACCCCCTCCCTCAAGCTCTCGCACCGCGTGAAAGAGATTAGCCCCGAGGGCATCGGCACGCCGAACAGAGCCCACCGGCACAACTGATTGCTGCGAGTCTTGCGTTGGCGAACTCCGGTTGCTTATCGGGCCCACGTTTCCG
>CALCZA010000050.1 GCA_937906475.1 uncultured bacterium | reverse complement strand
CGATCCTTAGCCGTATGCTCACATCAGGAGCTATCAACAATACGCCACCCGCTCGATCTAGGTGACCGACGGGGCTGGTCGCTAGCGACCCCGACCCGGCCCGAGTTGCTGCGCGAACTTGTCGATCTCAGCTCGATCCAGCGAGCCATTTTTGTCGGTATCCGCACGATCAAAGATCCGTTGCATGCGACCTGGGACCTCGCTTCGGGAGAGCTTGCCGTCACCGTCAGCGTCGAGCGCGAGCAAGTTCGCACGAACACCTGCATTGCCTTGGCGCTTGCGATTAGGGGCAGCGGCCTGGCCCTTGGCGGCAGTAGTTTCCTGCTGCTGCCTCGGCGAAGATCGACCGAGTTCTGCGCCAGACAATCGCCCGTCGCCGTTCTTATCCAGTGTCCGCAGCGCCGCCGCGGCGTTGTCCATTTCGACGCCGGAGAGCTCTCCGTCCTGGTTGCCGTCCAGCAAGGCTAGCAGCGAATCAGGCGGCGTCGCCGGCTTCTGGGAGCGCACACCAGCAGCGACGATCTTTGCCGCGTTGCCTGGCTCCAACAAGCTCTTTAGCGCTGCACGCGGAATGCGCCAAAGCCCCTGCCGGTTGATTGCTGCGTAGAGGTATTGGTCGTCGAACGCCATGGCCCACACACCGATGCCACCCCGCGGTAGGTTGGCGCTGACGTCAAACCAGTGTTCACCTCGATCTTGACTGACATAGACAGACCCAGCGCCACGGAACGCACCGATCGCCATCAAGCCATCGGTAGCCGCGAACGACCTAGCGTTGGCGCGGGCCAGTGTCGGTGTCCAGCTCGCCCCCTGATCCACGCTGCGGAAGGTTCCTTGCGTCGTGCCCGCAAGCACGACGCCGTCGGCAGCGAGGATCGCGCGCGAACGGAGCCCTGCAGGAATGCCGTCGCTGGCGTGCTGCCAGCTGCGACCGCCGTCGGTAGAGCGACACACGCCGCCGCCATCCGTAGAGGCAAACAACACCGTCCCAAGCCGGGTCAAGGCTCTGACATCGAGCGTCGACAGGCCAGAACTCGACGCGACCCAATGCCGTCCAGCGTCGGATGTACGGTAGATGCCTTGCGGGGTGCCGCAGAAGATGACTCCGTCCAGCGAGGTCAGAGCATTTGCGCTCCGCATGGAGGTCTGTCGGATTACAGGAAGCCCTTCGCCTCGCTTCTGCCAGGTCGCACCGTCGTCCTCCGAGAAATAGGGGCCGTCGGCGCTGGCTGCAACCAGCAACCCTTCGCAGCTGTGCAGCGAGCGAATCAAAAGGTCAAAGCGGGTGTCGCGGAACCCCTCTGCCCGCGGCTGCACATGCGTGCCGTGATCTTCTGACCACAGGATACCGACAGCGTTGGCACGCGCGTTGGGCAGGCCGCCGGTGCCGATAAACAACTGCTGCTTCGCACCGTGTACTGCGAGCGCGAAGACCTCAGGGTGATCGTCAGGAAGCTGGACCGTCGACCACGGTCCTTGTGCATATGCACCCGAGGATAGTGAGATGGCACAAGAGATCAGGACGGCGAACCGAAGATGATTTGGCATAGCGAGGTCGGGCGATGAGTATAAATGTGTCGGAGCAGCAGCCAAAGGCCAACGATCAGGTGTATACGGGCGCGGATACGCGAGCCTCACTGCGATCCCACCACACCCAGTAGTTTTTGAACCCCAGCCTGTCGCACACCACTAGCAAGCGCTCGATCAACACCCGGCCCGTCAAGACCACCTGCGCTGTATCATCCCTCCAGCAATTTCTCAGAGAATACGTAACGCGTCCATCGGGCATTAACCGCAGGCGACTCTCCGCGATCGCTGGCTGGCCCGCATCGCTGCGCAGGAACCGGCACCTCGTGGCTGAGCGCGGTCGTTTTGCCGTCGCCGATTCGTCTGGCGGCGGTGGGGTCAACCGATTGTCGGACGCGTCGATTGCCAGGCCCGAGCGGGAAGCGACCCCGCCTGAGTTCCTCGCTCTCGATGAAGCGCTAGGCGATGGGTGGCCGGGCTGTTGATACCGCTGGCTAGGCAATTGGTCGGGGGCCAGCAAACTAACCAGTGACAAGTACGGAGCGATCGGCGGTTTCAGTTGCCGTGCTGGGTGTGCGTGCCCAAGCGCTACGTTGCTGCGATGACAAAGATCACGGTTCACGATAATGGTCCCCTGCGTATCGAAGGCGATATGACGATTTGTGATGCCTCGGGCAAAGAGTTCGGCCTGGCCGGTCGGCACGCCGTTTCGTTGTGTCGCTGTGGCCTCTCCGACAACAAGCCGTTCTGCGATGGCAAACACGCTCGCCAAGGCTGGCAGTCCGCTTGCGAAGCGACTGATTTGCCGCCGCCGAAGCAGCGCTAGTCCCGGCGCCTGGGTGCGGCCAGCGATGGCTCTGAGCCTCGTCCTGAGCGGTTCTTAGCGGGGGAGTCTCGATAGTCGAGCCGGTGCGATTACGTTGGTCCATTCGCTGGATTAGCCGCCGAACCAGAGGCCGCAACGTAAGGTCGCCATGCGCGCAGTTCGAGTTGTGTGATGGGTCGAGGGGGTGATCGGAAACTCGTAGTAGATCGTGCGCTCAAGCATGGCGAGCGCTACGACATCCTTGGCTTACCACCCGTCGAGCAGGCGTTCGTACGGTGGGTCACAGGATGAACTATGACCGAACGCTTCGAACGGCATCGCCAAGCATGGACCCCAAGCGAGCTTGCTAAACTTCGTCAGTTGGTGGCGAAGGGCATGGCCTTGCGAGCCATCAGTAAGTCCATGACGCGCAGTGAGGAGTCGATCAAGGTGCGAGCCAAGATCGACAAGTTGACGATCGCCAAGAAGCGCTAGCAGTCAGTTGCGGAAGCGCTTTGCTCGGCAGGGTCGCGATCGGCGCAGACTTCGGTTGCTGTTACGATGCGGTTGTCCGCGGATAGAAGTCGGGATACGGAGGTCAGCAGGATTTGCTCCAGAACTCGACTAGTAGCGGCTTGCTCTAGCTCTGGAACTGCGCGATCGCACCCAGTTGGTTGATTCCAAACTTGTCCAAACCAGTGTCGACAGCCCCGAAGTGATCAATCGGGTTGCCGTGCGCGTTGAGCAGCGTCGTGTACCAGTTGCCCAGGGTCTTGTGGCCAGCTTGACCATAGTCGGGCAAGCGGATGTAGCGGCTTCCGAGCTTGACCTTCGCGTTGTCGCCCGTCATCACTACGAACGGATACTCTGTGCCGTGGCTGTGGTGCGCTTCGCCGCCGTCGGGGAAGTAGCAGATCATCGTGTTGTCGAACATCGTGCCGCCGGCCTCGGGCACTGACTTTAGTCGCGTCACAATGCGATCTACCAGCGTCATGTGGTGCTTGCGACAGCGCGCGCGGATCTCAGTTGCGTCGACGCCGCCGAACGACTTGTTGTGGCCGACATCATGCATGTTGACCTTCTCGCCCTCGATGCCGGTGATGCCGGTGTAGCGGTGGCCGAGTTCGTCGACGGTGAACGCGATGACGTTAGTTAGTCCGGAGATCAAAGCGCCGAGCAGCACTTCCGTGTGGCCGACTTGGCGGTCGAAGGTGCTGACGTCGTCCGCCAAATACTTCTCGTCGAGCACCGGGACGTGCTTGCGGATGCGTCCGGCCATGCCGTCGATCTTGCGGTTGCGTTCGCGAATTGCCTGAATTGAATCCGCGTAGCCTTGGACCTTGGCTTTTTCGATGCCGTGCAATTCGTCTGCGGTTGCCCCTTCGTTCTTGGCGACAAACGCTAACAGTTTGCGTTCGAGTTCATAACGCGTGCGCGCAGTCTGGTTGGCGGAGACCGACTTGAACAGTTCGTCGAGTGCGATGCGCGGTGAGCCGAACGCGTAGTTGGGTTGTTGTGGCCCGCGCGCTGAGAAACCGGTCGCGATGCCATTGAGGCTGCCGCGGGCGTTGCCGCCACCGTCAGGGAAACACGCCAACTCGATGTGCTCGGCGGGGGACGGGAACAGCCGTGCGAGTTCGAAGTCGACTGTTGCCCAGCGGATCGAACTGAGGCGTTCGTTGGCCTTGAAGACCCCGAGCGACGAGCACCACGAGTGGTGGCCGGTGGTGCACATCTTGCCAGACAACCCCTGCAGGATGGTCAGGTTGGCTTTGTGCTTGGCGAGCGGACTCATCCATGCGGGCAATTCGTGATTGTCGAGGTCGACTTCGAACGGTTGCTTCTTCTGTTCCTTCTGCAGCAGAGCTTTGTCAAAGCTCTCTGGCACCATCACTTTTGGCCACAGTCCGTTGCCTCGGTGCATGAAGATGAACCGCATCGGTGGTTTGTGCGGCGCGGCAAGCAGGCGCGTCGAACTCATGCACGCCATCGCACTGGCGCTGAATAGTCCGTGCCGTAGAAAGTCGCGTCGAGTTGTCATGACTTGTGCTTTGCGGGTTTTCGATACACGAACGAATCGGAACTCAATAGCGAGACGATCACGGCGCGAAAGCTACCACCGCTGTCGACGTAGGCTCGATCAGCGTCGATCAGCGTTTGTGCATCAGAGGGTAGTTCGTTGCGCCCTAGGTAATAGCGGAATGCGTGGCGGAGGATGGATTGGCGGACGCGTTTGGACTGGGCGAGTCGGCCAATCAGATCGAATGCGTCGTCGACATTGCCATCCAGTTGCGGGTTGCCAGTGCCACTAAGCCCACCGGTTGTTACCACCGGCGCCGTTGGGTAGACGTCGAAGGTGGTCTTGCCGTTGCCGCGCTTGATTAGATTGTCCGGGTGTTCTAGCGCCTCTTCGGTTCGGAATCGTCCGAAGTCGTCGAACGATTCGAACGGCAGGCCAAGCGGGTTCATGTGCTTGTGGCACTTCCAGCACTCGTTGGGCGCGGTGACTTCTTCAACCCGCAGTCGGAAGGTCTTGTGCGGGTCGTCAGGCACCAGTGCATCGACGGTGATCGGTATGTCTGGCACATGACCTGCGAGCAACTTCTCGCGGATCCAGCGACCGCGCCGGATCGCGTCTGGGAAGAAGTTGGTCGAGTGCGCGATAAGCCAGGATGGGTGGGTCAGGATGCCCATCCGGTTCTTGATGCGGAACGGTTGTTTGGTCGGGTAGTCCCAGAACGCCTTCGTCGCGATCTTGTCGCCGCGATACTTCGATGACTTCCAACTGCCGTAGCGTCCGATGCCTGGAGTCGGCGGCAAGTTGTAGAGCGGTGCGTGGTGGAGCGTGTAGCCGTGCGCCCAAGGATGTGTCGTGAACGGTTTGATGCCCTGGCCGAAGTAGTCGGCGAAGAAGTGCATGTAGTTGACGAGTTCTCCCGGCCGGGAGGTGTCTTGCACCCGTAGGGACTTGATGCCCTTGAGGAAGTCTAGATGGTCGGCGAGCACCGTCTCTGGCTCGGTCTTCCAGTCGGTGTCCTTCAGTCGCTCGTAGGTTTGCTGCCACTCTGCGATGATCTGCAGTCCTCTGTCGTTGTCCTTGTCGTGGTATACGAAGAACTCATCCGAGGTCAGCAGTTCGCGGAACACATGCTGATCCTGCTCGATGAACCGGGTGACCATCCGGTCTGTTTCTAGGATCAGGCGGCCAGGTGTCGCGGTCGTGCCGCGGCCCGGGTTTCGGTAGATGCCGCCGCTGCGTGGCGGGTCCTTGAAGATCTTCGTTGCCGTTGCATAGCCGAAGAACTCACGAAAGAAGCGAATGATCTTCGGGTGGTTGGTGACGTTGGATCGGAAGTGCTTGCCGTTGAGTGCCGGGTCGACTTGGCCGCGGTAGTAATTGGGATCGGCCAGTAGCCTTTGGACCTCGCGTGCGTAGTCCTGACCGGTCGCGAGTTTGCCCATCGCCGCGGCCTTTAGTAACTGGGCATCGGGTCGGCGATCGCCGAGGGCATACGAGATCGAATAGGCCGCTTCTCGCGGCGCTAACTTGATGCGGCCGTGTTGGTCGGGTGGACCCGCGCCGAACTCCAAGCGGTAGACGAAATCTGATTCCAGTAGCACCGCCACCAGCATCTGCCGCAGTCCGGCGGTATTGCCGGCCAGTGCGATCGACGAGCGCAACAGTTCGATGTACTTGCCATGTTGCTCTGCATTCGCTGGCTGTCGCAGCACGCAGTCAAACTGTTCCTGCACCGCTGCCGTCATCTCGGCGAGAGTCGGTTTTTCGCTCTTCTTGATAATCGTCGTGAACGCTGCGTAGGACTTCGGCAGCGACCGCGGCTTCCAGCGATCCTTGGGATTAGGGAACTCGACTTGCCTGTCTCCACCGAGGAGGCGCGCCATCAAGATCTGGCGGTCCGCGATCCACTTCGCGTTGCCGAGCATGACCAGTAGATCGCCGCCATCCAACGAGTCGAGGTCGTAGTAGCGTACCCCGGAGTGGTCCGTTAGCAGGAACGGGTTGGTGACGCCTACGAAGCTACTGTGCTGTTTGTTCTGGCGGTCTCGACCCGACAACTTGAACACGTCCATGACGCGTTCGTGGAAGATCTGCGGGCTGACCAGCCAGCGACGTGACGGTGTGTACGCCGCGTCGTCTGTCGTGCCCGAGAACAGTTGCTCGTGGTCGACGAGGTTGCCGTAATGCGGGTGGCGCAATTTGTCTTTGCGAGCCGGGCCGCCAGCGGCATCGGCTTGCGCCGTGAGCCACGCGATCAGTTGCGTGCGGTCTGCGGCGCTTGGTTGCGGTTCATCTTTTGGCGGCATCTCCCCGAGTTGCACCATCTCGAGGGCGCGACTGAGTAGCGTGGCACGATCCGTAGTTGCAAGCTGGGCGAGCGTGTCGAACCGCGTGTCACCCTTCTGCTTGTCGGGTCCGTGACACCCGATGCAGTTGCGTTGCAGCACTGTGTGCATGTCGATTGCCGGTGCCGCGGTGTCCTTTGGTTGCTGCGCCCCGCATGAGAGATGCAGAATGAGCGCCGTGGCGAGTAGCAAAGAAGGGCGTCTCATCGTCCACAGGCTAGCAAATCTACGGCTGGCGACGTTGGAAACTTGCGGCTGATCTCGCACGGCGAAATCGCCTACCGCAGTACCGTTAGAGGAACACGAATTCATGTGCGCCCGTCATCGTGAACAACTGGCTGCCGGTTTCGGTGCTCGGTTGCCACGTCCTGCGCCGGGAGCGAACTGCCCGGCGGCCTCAATGGCATGGTCAACTTGAACTTCGGCTGCAGCGGTTCGATGCGCAACTGGTAAGCGCGAGCGTGGCTACTACAGAGAGCTTGATGATCGTTATCGCGGCATGCTATGCCTGCGGGCTTGCTGATGTGCCGAATATGTAGTGGCAGAGCGAGGCCATCTATTGAGGTGCGATCGGCTTACTGTTGGCGCATCTCTATGAGTAATATTCACTCGCAGGCGACCAAGCTCACCATCGATGTCCCAGGTGAGGACGCGGCGATTGCTCCGAGCGAACGGGCACCGCGCATCGACGGCTATGACCTTGCGCGTTGTCTCGCGTTTTTCGGCATGGTCGTCGTCAACTACCGCTTCGTGATGGGCGGATTTCGCGGCACTCCCGATTGGCTGCTGTCGGCGATGGATGTCGTCACGCTGCGTGCGGCCGCGACGTTTGTGATGTTGGCTGGCGTCGGCATGTCTCTGTTGTGGCGGTCGCAGCGCGACGCTGCGCGGCCGCGAAGCTTGTCAGGTTTGCTGCGCACGACTGCACTCGTCGTGCTGTTTGCCGGATCTTGGGTTATCGCCGATTTTTACATCTTGGAATCGGCCGCCGGCCGCGACGTTCAGTTTGGTCCGCTGGCCGGAATGGGGCAGGGCGGTGAGGTTGATGCTGACTTAGCACCGCTTGCTACGCGCTGGCTGGACTATCGCTCAGCATTGACCGAGGGCCCCGTCAGTATGTTCCTGAAAGTTGGCATGGGCGTGTGCGGAGCGCTGCTGTTGACGTTGGTGCTTCTCGGTCGGCGCGGTTGGGGGCCGCGGGCTGTGTTGCTTAAGCGAGTCGTGTTCTTAGCGGCGATCGGCTTTGTCTGGCTGCCCCTTTGGGGCGGTGACATCCTGCGCTTCTACGCGATCTATCTGTTCGCTGGCGTGCTGATATTAACGCTGAGTTGGCTGTGGGTGATTGCAGCGATCGTGGCGGTCTTGACCGGCGCGTTCTGGTGGTTGTTTCAAGAAAGCGGCGGCATACCAGCCGAATCGTTCGGGGCGAGTGGCAATCAGTGGACTCTCGAAGCGATGGGGCGCGAACTGTTCCTCGGCGGGTTCCACCCGGTGTTGCCTTGGGTAGTGTTTCTGTTTGTCGGCTTGTTGATCGGACGCATCGACACGCACTCGTGGCGGGCGAAGATTGGTCTGCTGACGCTTGGATTGACGTTGGCGGTAACGGGCTACGCTGGCGCCGAACCAGTTAGGCAGTGGTTGCGCGGTGAGTCCGGGCCGAAGATCGAACACCATGTCGTGGATCGCGAACTGCTCGTGGCGGACGCGTCAGCAGCGCCGCCGGTAGCCATTAAAGATGCGGCGAAGCCGGCGGTCGCGGCGGTGGTGGTCACGTGGCCCGACGGCTTTGATCGCGAAGCTAACTCGGCCTTCGTCAGTGGCACCGAGCGCTTGCAGTCGATGCTTGCACCGGTCGGTAACTTCGCGAGCCGCAGTTTGCGTATCGTTGAAGTAGAGCGAGGCTCAACGCCGCGTCGTGCGTTGGTTCTGACCGTTTCCTACGGCGATGAGCAACCCGCGCCGCATGATCACAAGCGACAGGTCGAATCAGTGCAGCGGCGTGTGCAGCGATGGGTGCGCTCTGAGCGACGTGCTCGATTAGAGTCGGCGAACGAGGTCGATTCATCGCCGCGCTGGCCAAGTGCCATTGGACTGTTTGGCATCGAACGCCGACTCGTAGTGATGCCAGACTCCGCAGGAGGCGAGAACGAGTCCCTGCGCTGGGACACCCATTGGATTGATACTCAGTCGCTACTGGCTCCATCTGTCAACGCACGCTGGGCGGTGCTGGCCGATCCATTCGGACGCAAACCAGGACCTGGCTACATGATGACGGCAATCGGCGTGTCGATGAGCGTCATTGCCTTGTCGCTGATGCTCGCGTCGTTCGCGCTGTTGCGGCGCGTGTTGCGCCCGTTGGTGGTCGCCGGCCAAATGGCGTTGACGCTGTATGTCGGCCACGTCGTGATCGGCTTCTACGTGCTCAAGTGGATCGAGCGGTTGCGCGGCGAGAACCTGATCTTCATCGGGTTCTACACCGTGGTTGCATGGATTGCGGCCGTTGCGTTCGCAAACTGGTGGCGCGCCCATTGGCGACGCGGACCGCTCGAGGCGGTGATGCGTTGGTTGACTGGGTAGTCAGGCTCGCAGATCAGATACGTCCATCAGTGGATGTGGCAGATGTTGTTCATCTCGGACCACTTCTCGCCTGACTTCGCATCTGGTAGCGGCGACTGGTACTTGTCCATCATGTCTTCCCACTGCTGGCACTTCGGGTGGGTCTTGAGGTAGGCCGGAAGACCGGTCGCGACATCGAAGTCGTCCGCGACTTCCATCACCATGAACATTCTTAGGCCGAGCCGGTAGATGTTCATCTCGATCAAGCCGACCGACTTGAGTCCGTCCTGTACTTCGGGCCAGACGTTGCGGTGATACTCGATGTATTCCTCGATCAGTTTCGGGTCGTCCTGGAGGTCGATGGTGTAGGCGATTTTCTTCATGGTAGACCTCGCTACTTGTGCAGTCGGTTCAACGTGTACCACGCGACGCGACTGCTCAGTGCTTCGTCGTCGTCGGCAACTACGTCGATGGTGAACTGATACATCGTGCCGGCGTAGAGGGGTGTGTTGAGATGCGCGGTCATGCCGTCAGCGGAGAGTTGCACATCGCTAACTGGAACGATCGTCTGGTCGAACTTGGGCGAACCGTAGTCGGGGTGATGCTGGTAGTGCCAGCGATCGATCCGATAGGCCGCCTTGCTCGCGGCGCGCGTGGCATTTGCTGGCCGCGTGAAGCGCACGTCGAAGCCGCTCTTGGTTAAGCGCACCGAGTGGATGGCGAACGGTACCGTCGCGCCATCCCAGACAATGCGTTCGAGACCGAACGTCGTCTTACCGCGCGACCGCCAGCCACGGCCAGTCTGGCCAACCCATAGGCTGCCGTCGGTGGCGAAGCGCGACCTTACAATGCCGCTCTGCAGGTGGTCGATGAAGTTGATCGCGCAACCTTGATAGCGGCCTTGCACCTTGTCGAGCACGACGCGGAAGACGTTCGAGCGGGTTTGGTCGCCGACGAACATCTGGCCGGCGAACGGTCCGAACTTGCCGTTCGTATCGTCGACCACAGGTTCGCCTGGAGAGTTGGCGAGGTCGCCGTGCGGGAAGTTCACGGCGGCCGGTTCACGCAGTTCGCCATACTTCTCGACCGAGATGCTGTTGAGGTCCAAGTCGGCGTAATCCGGGTGATCCGTCAGCGACGATGGGTGGCCATGGAAGTCACCTTGACGTAGCACGTGCAGGCAAGACGTTGCGACCCAGTCGCCCTGATTGTCGGTGCAGAACAGTTCGTCCGCGGCGTTGATGCCGATGCCGGCGGGGGAGCGCAGTCCGGATGACCATGGCTCGAAGGCACCGTCGGGAGTGACCCGAAACGACCATCCGCGGTACTTCGCCGCACGTCCCATCTTGCCGTCGTGGACGCGCGCAACATCCCATTTATCGCTGCCAGCCCAACCAGGCCAACTGAGTGTCGTGTTAAGCGTGCCGTAGAAGTTGCCCTTTGAGTCGCACACGGGGCCGTAGGCATACTCATGGTAGTTGTTGGTCAAACCCCATGCGTCCGTCACCGTGCGGAAGCGTTCGGCACGGCCGTCACCGTCTTGGTCGATCAACTCGGTCAATTCGGGGCGTTGCACCACGAACACTTTGCTGGTCTTGGGGGCGACGTAGATGCCGAGGGGTTCGTGCAATCCGGTGGCGAACAGTTGCCACTTGTTGTTGGCGAGCGTCCACACCTGACCCTCGCGGGTGCAGACATAGAGCGTGCCATCTGGAGCGAACGACAGGCCGCTAACTCCGAATGCGACGCCGTCAGGTAGCGGCACCGTTTCGACGCGATAGCCTGCCGGAATCGTTGCCGGTTGTTGCGCCGTGAGGTTTGAGGCCAAGCAGAGCGCGAGCGCGGCGGCGAAGAAGGTCTGTCGAGAGTTGCGTTGCATCACTTCTTGGCTCCGGTTGTGGAGATCACGGTGACGGTGAAGTTCTTGGCATGTTGGGCCGGCACCGTCAGGGTGCCGTCGTGCCATTGCCCTGCGCTCGAGTCGAGTTTGAGGTCATTGTGATCGATTACGAATTGCACATCTTCGCGCGCCGCGGGCATCACAAAGGTGTACTGCAAGCCAACGCCACCGGGCGCGGCCGCGATGCTCCAATGCACTTCTTTGCCGTTCCAGTTGATGGTGAAGCGTGGCGTGCCGTCAGTGCTGTAACCCAAGAATCGCGCTGGTTGCTGGCGGCCGTCGACGGTGCGTAGCGGGAAGCCGATGTTGCCGACTTCGAACCGTTGCCCGAGCATCTTGCAGGGGCGGCCACCGCGACCGTCGCGATCCGGGCCGACATCGAGATAGGCACCGCCCCAGCCGAATTGCACGCAGCAAGCGTCGGCATCGAAGCAGTAGTTGATGCCATGCGGTAAGCCGACTGCGATCGTACGTGCCGTAGCACCTTCGACGTGCACGCGCATGACGACAGGATGGTGGTGTACCGAGATGGGGGTGACGCGTGTCTCGATCTCGTTCTTGTTGTTGGACAGTGGGATCCGCTGTTGGTCGGGCCCCGCGTAGGCCAGTCGCAGCGCTTTGCCGCCGCCACCTTGGAAGAATTCGACTCGCAGCAGGTGGCGCCCGGCAGTGAGTTCGATGTCACCCTTTTGTTCTTTAGCTGGTCCGTGCTGCCCGTCGTATTCGACGACCATCTTGCCGTCGATCAGCAGTCGCGAGCCATCATCGCTGTTGAGGAAGAACGTGTGGCGACCAGCGGTTTCCAATGTGATGACCCCGGTAAAACAGGCTCCGAAGTTGGATGACTCCTTGAGCTTCGCAAGGTCGATTAAGCCGTTCTCAATTTCACCTTCCCGCTCGGGCGGCAGCGAATCGAACTTCGGCAGTTTCTGCCACTGGCCCTTGTAGAGGCGGTAGCGCAATTGCTCGATCGGCAACCTCAGCTTGACTTCAGCCACTTCGCCGACACGCATGACCCCGACCATGGTGAACGTGTGGCCCGGCAGTGTGCAGATGTAGGGGTAGGCCCCCGGTTTTTTTGGAGCCTCAAACCAGATCGTGTCCTGCTGTCCGGTCGAGATCGCTTTGGTGTGGAATAGCACCTCCGGAATGTTCGGTACGTAGTGCGTCTTGCTCGCCTCGGGGCCGAGCATCATCGCCGCTGCGGCGACGGTCGCTGTCGCGTAGTCGTCGTCGCGACAGATCAGCAGGTTGTGCACCATTTCGTCGGAGTTGACGAGCGTCAGCTTGACCTTCGAGCCAGCGCCAACGGCGAACTTCTCGGTGTCGTAGCGCAGCAAACCAGAGCGAACCCCGATCTTGATGTCGTGGTCCGGTTTCTCGAAACCGGTGGGGGGCGATTGCGCCGCAAGCGGTGGCAGCGCGACAACCATAAGAAGTACTAAGCGGACGAAGTTGCTCACGCGGCGCACCCTATCACTTGCACCGGCCGACTTCGGTGTTCCGAATGTCGTGATTGTTGCGAGTTCAGTCTGTGAAGCGCCGTCCGTTGCGGTCAGCGGTCATTGATGCGATGCAAACGTGCTTGGTTCTCACGCTCTGGAAGGCGCTTGTCTAGGGCGCTCGCCTCGGGCCGGAAAACCGTGTACAAGACCAGTGGCAACCTGCCCCGGCTGCTTCCTTATTAGGCTACTCATGTACCACGCGACCTCTCTGGGCGCTTTGCTGGCTGTCGCTGCCAGTATCTCCCTCTCTGTTCCTGTGCAGGCGCAGGATGACTCCGCGCAAGTCCGTCTTCGCTACGAGAATTTCGACCCGTTGCGGTCGCAACCCGAAGTTCTCTCGGCACTGCGAAGCGCTGCTAACGAGCGGCTTTTCATCGTGCAGTTTGCAGAGACGCCGACTGAAGTCGATCGCAATGCGCTGGCGGCCGTGAATGGGCAAGTCCACAGCTACCTGCCCGACAACGCGTACGTCGTGCGCATGGCGTGCAATCGGGTCGACGAAGTAATGGCCCTAGAAGCCGTGCGATGGGTTGGCAGCTACCACGCCGCATACCGTTTGGATCCCGCCCTGATCGCAGCGCTGGCCAAGGGCAAACTGAAGACGGCGCGCTACAACATGGTGGTCGCCGACAAGCACAACGACAAGCCGGCCCTCGGCGCGCAGATTCGCAAGATCGGCGGTACCGTCGATGACGAGCACATGGGAAGCCTGCTCTACACGGCGACGCTGACCCCCGAACAACTCGTCAAGGTCGCGCACATGGATGAAGTGCTGTGGATCGACGAGTGGTCCGCGGTCGAAATGGACGTCGACAACGCGCGCATCCAAGGTGGTGCCGACCACGTCGAACTGCACGCTGGCTACAGCGGCGCGACGATCAATCTACATATCTACGAAGGCATCGACATCTCGCACCCTGGCTACTCGGGCCCCGTGGTCGCGGTTAACAGTTCGACGGCGTCATCGGGTCATGGCACCAATACGGCTGGCATCGTCTTCGGTGACGGCACCGGCAACCCGCAGTTCCGTGGCTTCGCACCAGATGCCGGCAAGTTCTTCACCAACTACAGCACGGTGACGGGGTCGCGTTGGCAGGTGTGCAACGACCTGATCAACATCCACAACGTCAGCCATACCACGGCTTCGTGGGGCAACGCGCGAACGTTCTTCTACACGTCGGTTTCCGCCGACGCCGACGACATCATCTTCGACAACGATATTTGCTGGACGCAGAGCCAAAGTAACGCCGGCAATCAGGATTCGCGGCCACAGGCGTGGGCCAAGAACATCTTCTCGATTGGTGGCGTGCGGCATAACAACAACGCCGACCCGCTCGACGATTCGTGGAGTAATAGTGGCAGCACCGGCCCGGCCTCAGATGGTCGCATTAAGCCGACGCTCGCTGCCTACTACGACGGCATCGGTACGACTAGTCAGGGTGGTGGTTACACGACCAGTTTTGGTGGCACGTCGGGCGCGACCCCGATCTGCGCCGGCCACAACGCGTTGGCGATTGAGATGTTCACCGACGACTCCGGCACGTCAGGTGTCGGTCCGTTTGGTAATGTGCTGCGCAACCCAGGTGGCTCGGCCCATAGCAACCGGCCGCACTTCACGACGTTGAAGTGCTTGCAGGTGGCTTCGGCCAGCAAATACTACTTCAACGCAGCAAGCACCGACAACCGGCGCGAGCATGTTGGTTGGGGCTTCCCCAACTTGCAGAAGATGTATGACAATCGTGCGAACACGCTGGTCATCGATGAATCGGATGTGCTGACACAAGGTCAAAGCACGACCTACAACCACAACGTGCCGGTCGGTGAGAACAGTTTCCAAGCCGTGCTCAACTACTCCGAGCCAGCTGGCAACCCGGCGGCATCGAGCCAGTTGGTCAACGACATGTCGTTGAAGATTACATCACCCACCGGGGTCGTCTACTGGGGCAACGATGGCCTTGAGGATGGCAACTGGTCGAGCGTTGGCACAGCAATGGGGCCAGAAGACCACGTCAACCCGATCGAGTGTGTGTTCGTCGCCAACCCGACGCCGGGAAGCTGGATGGTTGAGGTCATTGCGACTGCCATCGTCGTGGACAACCATGTCGAGACCGGCGCGGTCGATGCCGACTACGGCTTGGTAATTTCGAGTTCGAAGGATCCGGTCTACGCGACGTTCGAGACTTACGGACAGGGTTGCGCGGGCTCATTCCCGGCGCCGGCCTATTGTGCTTCGCTGAACGCCAATGGTGGCACGCTGAGCAACAGCACCAATAGCTTCGAATATAGCTTCGTGGTTTCTGGTCTTGGCAACACGCAGGTGCAGAGCTTCGACATCTACACCTACTCAAACGCCGGTGTGTTGAGTCGTCCGGCTCACATCTACGCGGACGCCGGTGGCAGTCCAGCGGCCACGCCGTTGGCGACCACGACGATGACGATTGGCACGACGCCTGGCTTCTATACGGCAACGTTCGCAGTGCCGGTCGCGGTCAGCGGCACGTTCTACATTGGCTATGAGAACTCGCCCGGCGGCATCATTTCGAACCTGAACGCCGGGACTACCGGTACTGGCTACTACCGCACCGCGGTCACCGGTAGTTGGAGTCAGTCCAGCCTAGTGCAGCGTCCATCGTGGCGCGTGGGCTGTGGTGGTAGTGCGGGCTTCGCCACGCCGCAACTTGGCAGCAGTGGCTTGCCGGCACTTGGCGCGTCCTACGATGTGACCTTGGCCATGGCTGCGACGTCATCGGTCGCGGTGTTCTTCTCAGGTCTGTCCGATTCGATCTACCAAGGCACGCCGCTACCAGTGGCGCTGCCCGGTGCCCCGGGTTGCAACGTGCTGGCCGCTCCGTCCGTGACGACGGTCGAGTTGATCTCGGCGGCTGGCACTGCCAGTTCGACGATTGTCGTGCCGAACAACGTGAGTCTGATGGGCGCCGAGGTGTTCCACCAGTGGGCTGTGCTCGATGCCGTCAACGCGCTCGGGATCGTCGTTTCCGATGCGGGCAAGGCAACGCTCGGCATCTGATCGACGGCGTTGGCCGGCGCCTTCTCCGGGCGCCGGTTCACGCACCAAACTTGGTCGTTCCTAGTGAACAACTGCATGTTCGGGGAACGTGCTGGGGGATCGCTGGCATAAGCCGGTTAGATTACGTGCCCTCCCGGCCACGAATCTGATCATGTCAACTCCCCTGAAGTTCTTGGACCGTTTTGGTGCGGTCCTGTTCGCAACTTTCGCTTGTCTGATCTCGGTGTCGGCCCAAGCACCCGATCTGGTGCTGCACTCCGGCAAGGTCGTCACCGTCGACCAACGGCATGGCACCGTGCAAGCGTTGGCGGCGCGCGGCGGCCGCATCCTCGCCGTTGGCACGACCGATGAGATCCGCAAGCTGATCGGCGCAGGTACGAAGGTGATCAACCTGCGTGGCCGCACCGCGATCCCCGGGTTCATCGAAGGTCACGGTCACTTCACCGGGGTTGGTAACGCCACCTTGATCCTCGACCTCAGTAAGGTCGACAACTGGGATCAAGTCGTCGACATCGTTGCCGAAGCCGCGAAGCGCGCGGCGCCTGGCGAGTGGATTCTCGGGCGCGGCTGGCATCAAGAGAAGTGGAGCAAGCAACCAGCCGGCAACGTCAAGGGCTTCCCGCCGCACGATTCGATCAGTGCTGCGACCCCGAACAACCCCGTCGCGCTGACGCACGCCAGCGGTCATGCGAGCTTCTTTAATCAGAAGGCGATGCAGATGGCGGGCGTCGACAGCAACACCAAGAGCCCGGACGGTGGCGAAATTATTAAGAACGCCAAGGGCGAGCCGATCGGTGTGTTCAGTGAAACCGCGGCGGGTCTGGTTTCGCGGGCGCGCAGTTCGAGTGGTCTCCGTAGTTCGCCCGATTCGCGTCGCCAGAAGTTGCGCCGCCAGATTGATCTCGCCGTCGAGGAGTGCCTGAGCAAGGGTGTGACGAGTTTTCAGGACGCTGGTAGCAGCTTTGCGACGATCGATGTGTATCGCGAGTTGGCCGAGCGCGGCGAA
Organism: uncultured bacterium; assembly: GCA_937906475.1. GTDB lineage: Bacteria > Planctomycetota > UBA1135 > UBA1135 > UBA2386. The sequence goes on along the minus strand of CALCZA010000050.1, from coordinate 1,125 downwards.
CTCGGCGTGCGGTTGTGGGTGATGATTCGAACCAGTAATCGGGACCTCGAACAGAACTTGCCGAACTACCGCATGATCAATGCGGGCGATCACTTCCTGACCGTGCGCGCGTTGAAGCGCAGTATCGATGGCGCACTCGGTTCACGCGGTGCGTGGTTGTTGGAGCCCTACAGCGATGAGCCACAGAGTAGTGGCTTAGAGACCGCTTCGGTGGCGAGCGTGACGCGCATGGCCGAACTGGGTGCTCGCCATGGCTTCCAGGTTTGTGTGCACGCAATCGGTGACCGTGCCAATCGCGAAGTGCTCGACATCTACGAGAAGGTCTGGGCCAACCGACACAACGGCCCCGCATTGCGTTGGCGCATCGAGCATGTGCAACATCTGCATCGCGACGATATCCCGCGGTTCGCCCAGATGGGCGTGATCGCGTCGATGCAGGGGGTGCATTGCACGTCGGACGCGCCCTACGTGCCGCCGCGTCTCGGCGAGCATCGTGCCGAAGAAGGCGCCTACGTCTGGCAGAAGCTGTTGAAGTCCGGCGCGGTGGTCACCAACGGCACCGATGCTCCAGTCGAAGACGTTGATCCGCTTGCCTCCTACTACGCGTCGGTGACGCGCAAGGGCAAGAGTGGCGTCGCGTTCTATCCTGACCAGGCGATGAGTCGCATGGAGGCGCTGTATTCGTACACGATGGCATGTGCCTACGCGGCGTTTGAAGAGGACAGCAAGGGTTCGTTGACGCCCGGTAAACTCGCCGACATCGTAATCCTGTCCAAGGACATCCTGACCGTGCCCGAAGCAGAGATCCTAGAGACGCAAGTGCTCTACACGATCGTTGGTGGCAAGGTCGTCTACGACGCCAGTAACTAGCCAAGCATAAGAAGGCCTCGTTGCTCAGGGCCGCCGGTTGGCGCGTGCACGACGGCGACTGGTGGACCATCTCCGGGGTGGGGCAGCGAATACCATTCGCTGTAGCTGAGTGGCGGCAGCCCTGTCCGCCTCGGCTGGTCTGCCTCGCGCAGGCGTCGCAAGGCATCGGCGCCCGGGTTCGGTTGCGCCTCGGCTCCGCCGTCGTGCTATGAGGTCGTGCTATGAGATGGGAGGACCAAGAATGCGTCGATTCAC
>CALCZA010000049.1 GCA_937906475.1 uncultured bacterium | reverse complement strand
CACGGCATCATTTTCCAGCAGTGGAGACTGGTGGGGTGCGCGCGCCGCAAACTCACTCTCTAAAGCGGTGCGGCAGCCGTGATCGAGTGGGCATGGTTGTTCTGGCCATGGTTCACCGACCGGGCAGTGCGGGCAGTCGGCGCATGCTGCATCGCACATGCGCGGCCTATCAGGAAGATCAATTTGCGCATGGCTCGTGTTTGCGCGCACTGCAGTCTCTGCCCTTGTCATAGGCGTCGCAGCTTGGCCGCCTATGGCTGCAGCCTCGGCATGATTGCGAGCCGCAGGCGCTAGCGCGAAGCGGCCGAACTCGCGAGCGAAGCAGCGCAGGTAAGGCCGCACAAAGATCGTCCAAACTACCCGTCGCGCTAAGGTGATTAATGGGCCAACCAACGGAATTGTCGAGTCGTAGTTCGACTCGCTGACGGCCTTCATGATCCTGTGTGTGTCGTCAGGGTAGCCCGCTTCAATAGGCAAGTTCGTGGCGTTGCCTTGCGGCCGGTGGCAGTTCCAACCGCGTAGGGTAAATAGCTTCCCAGTTTGGATGGTGTGCGTGATGTGCGCCGCAAGTCGGCGTGATTGCGTCTGCAAGGAAAAGTTCGCCTCTATGTGGCTGCGCCCGCGTGCGCCCATGCTCAAGCGAAGGGCGCGGTCCTTTGCGAGTTCGGCGATGCGATCAGACAGCGCTTCCGGATTACGTTCAGGGACCAAGAACCCTGTCTTGGCGTCGAGTAAGACCTCTCTAATGCCGCCGCTGTCGGTCGCGACGACTGGAAGGCCTGCGGCATGCGCCTCCATGATGGCGTTTGGCACTCCTTCGGTGCGGCCTTCATTACACGTTACGCTTGGGTGCACATAAAGGTCCGCAGCGGCGAGTCGTTCGAGGACATCGGTATGGGGCAAGTGACCGTGAAACTTCACGAGATCGGCTACGCCTAGGCTTTGTGCGAGCGCTTCGAGGTCGCTTTGCAGCGGTCCGTCGCCGATCAGGTTAGCCTCCACTTCGATGTTGCGCTGGCGCAACAATGCGAGCGCACGAATTAGGAATTCGTGCCCCTTCACCTCAAGCAAGCGCCCGGTGACGATCGCCTTGATTGGGTCGCCGGAACTGACTTCGGCGTGTTGTGCTGGTTGCGCATGGCCTAGATCCACGCCGCGGTGCCAGGTGAACAGGCGATCAGCTTGCCCGCCGTAGCCGGTTACTTTCTGGCGTAGATAGTCGGCAACGGTGAGAAACCGCGCACTCGGAATGCGTATCAGTTCTTCGTAGATGGCTCGGTATCTAGGCTTGCGGAACTCGACATTGATATCTGATCCGCCAAAGATCCCAAGAATTGGTACGTTGAGCGATCTCGCGATGAGGGCTCCGGCGAGTGAACCATTGCCCATGTGGCCGACGACTATCGAAATAGAAGGGTATTTCTCTCGCAAGCGCGCCAGGAGGTGAGCGCGCTCGTCTTTATCGCGAATGGCGCGTAGCGAGACGCATTCGACATGTAGATCGTCTGGGATTTCGCCGTCGACGCTAGGCGTGAGCACTACATTGCGGAAGTAGGGTCGTAGGCCGAGGATCGTCTGCCGAATGAACGGGGCCTTGCGATCGCTGAGTTCGATTGTGCGAACGTGCAAGACTGTCGGCTGCGAGGGGCCTTCTGGGAAGGGGTCGACGATCATTGGGGTCACACGGGCATGGTTGTATGCAGTCTAGCAGGTCACGCTTGCTGCCAAGCAAGTGGAAAGCAATCGAAGGTCACGCCCGCAAGTAGTTTGCCTAGCGCTGATCCACAAGATGCCGCAAGCGGTCGGCGACATGCCGTATCACCATGCGAGAACCTGCTTTGGACAGGTGGGTCGCATCCGAGTAGACCAACTCACCGCCGTCGTTAATGGCGATGCAGCGTCCATCCTGCGACAATGGGATAACCGTGTCTAGAAACTCGTAGGCACCTGTGCGCACTGCTCCATCGCGTAACGCAGCATTGTAGCGGCGCACGTCCGGCGTCAGCGGAAACGTCCGTGCCGCAGTCGCATCGATGCGCCGCGAGAGTGCCGGTCGCTGCAATTGCTCAAACAAATCGGCCACTGGGGGATTTGGCACCTGACCCATCACGACGAGCTTTTCGATGCCGTACGCATCACTCAACCGCACCAAGCCCTCGACGATCTGTTCTGGCGTGATCGGTCCGGGTAAATGCTCGCCTGCAGGCCCAATCGCCACAGATCGGCTAGCCTGTGCAAGCCAGGACTGACCAAGCAATACCACTGGCTGCGGGTTGCTGTTCTCGAGCACTAGACGAAGTTCTGCCAACTCCCGCTCTAGCAACGCAGCCCAATCACGGCCCTTCGTTACACGCAGAAATCCGGGTATGTGCAGGCAACTCGTGCCCGCATTGATATGCGCACCAAGACCTTGTGGTTCAACAAGGTCGCGCACCAGGCCTTCGGCAAACTGCTTCGCGTGACTGTCACCGATCAGTATGAAATCCAAGCGCTCGTCGTCACCGACACGACCGTTACCGAAACCGCGCCCGCCGTAATGTTCGCGATGGAAGTCGCCGGCGGTGGTGGTGCCCTGCGTGTCGAACGGCGAGTCGATCCGCTCTGGCCATCCTCCTGAGGCAGTGGCGTGCCAGCCGCACACGAGCAAGGCTGGAAGGCCCACGGCAACGGGCCACAGCGGTAGACGCCGCTCGCGAAACGGCGTCTCGATGAACCGCCAAGAGACGTGCCCCAACAACAGCGAAAGCACAAAGACGAATGCTTGACCAATGCCATTCAGCGGTCCGAACAAATAGGCCCAGAACACCACGCACGGCCAGTGCACGAGGTAAAGGCTGTAGCTGATGTTGCCGATCCAGATCGACATGGCATGCGTAAGCAATCGCGAAGCGGCGCCGCCGTAGATTACTAGCGCCGCACCAATGCATGGCACCAATGCGGCCCACGACGGAAACAGCATGCTCTCGTCGTAGAGTGTGGATGACGCAACGATCAATGCGAGGCCGGCTACAAATCCGACACCAGCGATCTTGCTAGGCTGTGCAATTTCACCAATCCGCAGCGCAAGCAAGCCACCGACTGCGAACTCAAAGACTCGAAACGGCAACATGTAAAACAACGTCGTCTTGCCGTCGCTGGCGACTTCGGGGAGCCATTGACTCAGCGATTCCGGCGCACCCTCGGCAAACGAGACGTTAAGCAGCAGGCTCGCGGCAGATAGCGCCAGGATCGCCCAGAATAGCGAAGTACGTAGTCCAGTGCGCCACAGCACCAGCAGCATGACCGGCCAGATCAGATAGAACTGCTCTTCGAGACTTAGGCTCCAGGTGTGCAGCATCGGCCGCGTCGCCGCAGACACGTCGAAGTAGTCTGACTCCAACCAGAAGTGGATATTGGAAATACTGAGAACGGTGGCAACCAACTCCTTGCCCGTGCGAGCCAACATGGCTGGCGAATGCAGCAAGGCGCTCACCAGGAGCGTGGCGGTCGTCGTCGCGAACAGCGCAGGTGCCAGTCGCCTGATGCGCCGTAGATAGAAGT
>CALCZA010000048.1 GCA_937906475.1 uncultured bacterium | reverse complement strand
TCACTGCCAGATTGACGAGCTCGCTCGCCAGGTCACGGCGCAAACCGAACTCGCGATCACCTCTCGGGCGGCGGTGGTGCTGATCGCGCTGGCTGCGCTGCTCAAGAGTGCCCAGCTACCCTTCCATGGCTGGCTGATGCAGGTTATGGAGGCGCCGACGCCGGTCTCGGCACTACTGCACGCCGGCGTAGTAAACCTCGGCGGCTTTGTACTGATCTGCCCGACCTTGAGCGAAGCGTGGTCAAAGCCTTTGCGTCCCAGCGGTTCGGCGACGAGAGTGCGCTCTTCTGGTTGGCCTGAAACCTGTGCGGAAGCGATGGTGACCCCGGGTTCAGCTTCGCTGGCTGTGCCCTGAGCGACGGGCGGGGTCACACCCTTGATCGTGCCTGGACCGAACCATCCCTGATAGAAGCCGGTGGTGAGCAGTAGCAACCCGGCGAGAATCGCGACTAGGACCTTCTTCGTCATCAGGACACCTCCAGTAGTGAATATGGTTGCGCTGGCGGCGCTGCCAGCGGCTTGCGAGATAGCTGTCGCCTCGGCAGTTGCCGTGTCGCCAGCAACCAACAGGACCTTGCTCTTGATCGCTGAGAATGCCGCGGGACCGGGGAGCAGCGGCACGAACGCAGAGACCGAGCTTGCCGGCAGCCGCTGGCGCAGCAGCTCGAGTCCGCGCGCGACTTGCGTGCGCACGGTGCCCGCCGGCCGGCCGAGGCGCGCCGCGATCTCGTTTGCATTCAGTCCTTCCTCGAGATGCAACGCGAGAACTTCCGAATAGGGAGTGCCGATCGCTTGCCTCGCGTCCGCGATCAGTGTTGCGAACTCCGCGTCGCGGACCGCCGCCATCGGATCGGCGATTGGCTCCGCGCGCCCCGATAGTGCGGCTCGTCGAGCGCGTTCTCGTCGCAGGTTGCGCGCGTGGTTGGTCAGGATGCCCAGTAGCCACGGAAGCACCCGACGTTGGTTGGCGAACGACGTGCGGTCCTCGATCGCGGTTAGAAACGTGGCTTGCAGCAAGTCGTCGGCGTCGGCTCGATTGCCGCCAAGCCAGGCGGCGATGTGTAAGAGTTCGCCGGCGCTTGCGTCGAACACGCGCCCAAGCGCCTCGGTATCACCGATGCGGCAATACCTGGCGAACTGGCGATCCAAAGTGCGGAGCCTAATGGGCATGTCGTTCCTGGTCTGCCGGTAGGTGCTGTGCTACGTCGACTTGGAGATTCTTGCAAGAACACGCCGGAATGAGGGTGCCGCACTAACGGCTAGCCCAGGTAGCGTCACTTGCGCGTCGACATCCGGATACAGCTTCTCGTTGGGCCTATTCCCGACAGACTAGTTCGCGGCCCCGAATCGTTCCACCGGCCTCGAACTCGGCCGGAATCACGACCGTCGAGTAAGAGTTACGGGGCTCGCCCGGTAACCAGCCCCGATTCCGGCCTTCCAACTGCCAGGTTGTGCCAGACCGTGCCTCCGCGTGCCACGTTGTGCCCGAGTCCATTGCACACTCGCACACGCCAAAGCCACCACCGACCCGCTGGTCATTGACGAGTTCGCAGCGACCGATTCGCGCCCAAGTCGCTTCGGCTGACTTTGCGGATCCTGCGCCACCGCCAACTCCGGCGCATCGAACGGCAACCCCATGGCCCGCAGCACCCGCTCGATCGAATCCGGGTCCTTGATCGCTGCCAGCAGCCGACGCGCTCCGCCGCAGTTTGGGCACGTAAAGATCTCCACCCGAAAGACCCGCCGCAATAGCTCCGCCCACGTGTAGTAGCGCCGAACAACATTGCGCACGGCTCCGACCAGCCGAGGGAGCAACTTCGGCTGACTGCTTCGCAGCTACCGTCGACCGGCCTGACGGCCAAGCTCCTCGTGACAGGCTGGTTGGCGACATCAAGCGCGCTACCAATCTGTGAACTCGGCCGGAGCCGCAACTCACTCATTAGTCAGCGACGGGTTCGAAGCGCCTAATTCACGCCCGAATTGGTTCGGCCGAGTTTCCGGAGACTGCGGGGTTCTACCCGAGGACTCTCACTCCGTGTGGATCAGCTCTTGGGGGCAAGGTCAGCGGGCGACACCGTCTCGCGGCAACTTCGCGACAGACGGCTGAGCCAAACCGGAGCGACAGCCGTTTCGCCTGCGACAATGGCACCGGCCGTCACCTCCTCACCAAGACCATCTCGCGCGCAACCAACTGTGGCGACTCGAGGCTCCCGCCACGGACAAGAACAGCCTCATCCTCATAGCGCCATACCATGTCACGGTTCGATGAATAGGCTTCCGCCCGAACCATATATTCACCGTCCGGCAACCACAGTTCGGTCGGGGGGTCAAAGTGGCTGATCAACTTGGTGACGCTAGTGCTCGACTCCAGGTGCTTCAAAACGATCAGGCCACCCTTGAGGGGACGATCCTCGCCAGCACCGCGGAAGCTTAGGCGACATCGCGACCAGGGGACCGCGCTATCGATGACTACATCCGTGAGCTCACCACGCTCCACCTTGAGGCCGCGGCGGCTCAGCGCCGGATGCTGGGCTTGGAAGTCACCCTCGCAGCTCAGGTCGTATGTCCCTACGGGCACGGTCACCGGCTTTCCGGTCACCAGCCGGAGGAAATGCACTTCTGGCCGGTCATTACGCCACAAGGCCAACGGTGTCCCGATCGTGAATCGCAAGCCCTCAACAGGTATGCCCCCGGCACCGTTCAAGGTAATTCTGATGGTCCCGAACTGATCCGAGAGCTGCAGGTTCCATGCCTCGATCTGCACAGGCCCAACGTACACGTCCAGCTGAATCGGCAGGAGTTCCTGACGGAATGCCTCATAGCCAACGGCCCACGCGGTGACTATGCAACTTCCGAAGCGCCCGGAACTGGCCGGCGGATGGAAGTTCTTGACGCGAACACTGCACACTGAGCCGGGGAAGGCGTCCTGCAACCGTTCCTTGATGCGTTGACAAGACCACTGTCCATCCCCGTTAGATGGAGTGTGATAGCCCGCCCCCGACTCATAGAAGCTGTCATAGAAGATGGAGCGCCCAACGATCTCGACACCACACACAACAGGCATACTGAGATAGACGGTGAGGTCCGCTCGTGTGCTCCCGATCATCAGGACCGCATGTGGCTGCTTCAACAGCATCTGAGATCGACGACGATGGGAGTGCACCAGCATCTCATGCCGAGCATGGACCAGGTACTTGCCCTCGGGCAGATCGCCGAATTCAATTGCACCATCAGCCCCTGTGACTCCGCGTAGTTTCCGGGGACTCGCCTCATATCCATCACCCTTGGTCGGGCGCGTGGCGAGCCAAATCTCCACTGCTGGCACCGGCCTCAGGTTGTCGTCCAACGCGAGAATCCGCGCAACTCCCTGGTGATCGGAAGTCGCAGCAACGGCCTTCAGCCCTGCATTGACAGGTTCTCGAACGCTCTCAGTGGCGACGCTCAGCGGCTGAGGTCTCTCCTTCGTAGGCCAGCCCGATTGCTTTTCAGCAGGCTGTAGTCCCGTATCGCTACGCAACAGAAGCACCAACAAGGCACCTACTGTTGCTAGACAACCAAGTATCAACCACTTGGTAAGGCGGGTGCGAGGTGCCGACATAGCTGATCCTATTGCTACTGGCACTGACAGATCGGCCAACCCACTCCCGGTGGGGTCAACAAGTGGTTGGGATTACAAGTCTGGAATGGCAGGCTGCACGGAGTGATGGTCACGCAGATGATCAGGGGAACGGATTGGAGAGGATCGTAACCGGGATTCCGAGCCTTGCCCGTGCAGAAGCACCTTGGATCAGCAGCCGTACCGTCACAATCGCACCAAATGAACAGCGTGCCACCGATGGTCTCCGAATCGTCCACGCACACACCCTCCTGCGCGAAACAGTTGCCAGCGCACTCATCCGCCTCCCATCGCTCGGTCACAACGTTCCAGGTAGCGTGCAAGATGCAATAGCAGGGGTCGATCTGCGCAGCGAGACGCGGCGTTGCCGACGCAAGCACGAGGGCGAATAGGAAGAGACACAGCGTTCTCGAGTTTGTCATGGCTTACCCTTGTTTCCGCGATACTGCGGGAGGACTCTCCCGCCACTACTGCACACCTTACTGCGCCCCACATGCCTGTCAACCCCAGGGTGACCTTCCCCCGGTTTGGTGGACACCACCCGAACGGGCACACTGGTGCCC
>CALCZA010000047.1 GCA_937906475.1 uncultured bacterium | reverse complement strand
CAACGACGAGAGCTACTAGCTCGACCGCCAGCCCGTCGCCCGTGCCGGTCGCCCGTGCCGGTCGCCCGCTGCAGGCAGTCGTCGTGAAGTAGCTCGCAGCCCCCTGAGCAAACAGGGTAGTCGCCTGGAACAGCACCGCGCCCGGCGAAGTCAGCAGCGTGCAGCCGAACTGCGGCAGCGGCTGGGTGAGCGGCGGCAGGCCGAGCACGACCGGCCATAACTGCTGACACTGACGCTCGAGCAGCAATATTGTGCGGCGGCCTAGGTGCTCAAGAGCAGGCTGGCAGACAGGATCTGAAGGGCTCGCAAGGTGGTGTCTTCCTGTGGAAAGATGTTGAGGATCGACGTGACAGCCAATCTGCAGCAAACGTAACGCGTCGCGGTGCTCGTCCGTCCTTGCAAGCCCACCGCCAGACCGGCATCGTGGTCGCCAACAATGCAGGCGTGGCGAATCGATGTTTTGGCCAAACAAGGCCAATTGGACCCGATCGGTGATGCCGCGCAGCGAACGCTGACGGCTGCCGGTCTTCATGGCGTGACGGACGTTCGCTCACGACGCGGATACCTCCTGAGTGCCGAACTCTCAGAACAACAAGTCGAGGGCTTTGCCCGAGCAGTGTTGTGCGACCCAGTCATCGAGGAGTTCGTCATGCACGCGCCGGACACGGCCGTGCATAACGCGCCCGAGGTGCACACGCTGACGATCGTGCCGAAACCTGGCGTGACCGATCCGGTTGCGCACTCGGTTCAGAAGTCGCTCGCAGACATGTTCCTTCCGGTGGTTGCCGTCGGCACCTACCAGACCTACGACGTGCACGGCGACGTCGCCAGTGAGCAACTTCTAGCGATCGCGAAGAAGGATCTCGCCAACGACATTGTGCAACAGATCCTCGTCGATGCGCTGCCGGCAGGACTGCCCAGTGAATCGCCGATGCCGGATCTATCGGTGCACCAAGTGCCACTCAAGGGTCTCGACGAAGACGCCCTGATTGCGCTGTCGAAGGACGGTGGTCTCGCGCTCGACGGGCACGAGATGAAAACCATCCAAGCGCACTTCGAAATGCAGCAGCGCGCGCCGACTCGACTCGAACTCGAAACGTTGGCGCAGACTTGGAGTGAACACTGCAAGCACAAGACGTTGACCGGCACAGTGAGCTTCGACGGTCGCACAATCGACAACCTGATGAAGAGCACGATTGCGCACGTCACCCACACGCTCGACCGCGATTTCTGCGTCAGCGTGTTTGTCGACAACGCCGGCATCATCAAGTTCGACGACGTCGACTCAGTTTGCATCAAAGTCGAGACACACAACCGTCCGTCGGCGATCGAACCATTCGGCGGTGCTGGCACCGGCGTTGGCGGCGTCATCCGCGACGTGATCGGCACCGGCCTCGGGGCGCGACCGATCGCCAACTCGGATGTGTTCTGCTTTGCGCCGCCAGACCTCAAGGCCGAAGACCTTCCGCGTGGCTGCCTGCACCCGCTGACCGTCATGAAGGGCGTCGTCTCCGGGGTTCGCGACTACGGCAACCCGATGGGCATCCCGACGGTTAACGGCAGCGTGCACTTCGACGACAACTTCGTCGGCAACCCGCTCGTCTACGTCGGCAGCGTCGGCATCCTGCCCACCGCGCGAGGCCTCAAGAAGGCCAACCCGGGCGACATCATCGTCGCACTGGGAGGCCGCACCGGTCGCGATGGCATCCACGGCGCGACGTTCAGTTCGCTCGAACTCAACACCAAGAGTGAATCGCTCAGCGGCGGCGCCGTGCAGATCGGTGACCCGATCACCGAACGCAAGGCGATGGACGCGGTCCTGGCGTGCGCCGACGAAGACCTGTTCTCAGCGATCACCGACTGCGGTGCTGGCGGCTTCAGTTCGGCCGTTGGCGAGATGGCCGAAGGCCTCGGCGCGATCGTCACCCTCGAAGCATGCCCGCTCAAGTATGCCGGCCTGACGCCGTGGGAGATCTGGATCAGCGAAGCCCAAGAACGCATGGTGCTCGCAGTCCCGCCCGAAAAACTCGACCGCGTGCTCGCAGTTTGTGAAGCCGAAGCCTCAGAAGCCTTCGTGCTGGGCAGGTTCACCAACGACAACCGCCTCATCGTCAAGCACAACGACGATGTGCACTGCGACATGGACCTCGCCTTCATGCACGACGGTCTACCGTCGCGCTTGCTCGTGGCGAGTTACAAAGCCCCAGAACTCAGCGAACCCAACCTGCCAGCCGAGAGCGACCACAAGCAGGCCCTGCTCGACGTGATGGCCGACTTCGGCGTTTGCAGCAAGGAATGGATCATTCGCCAATACGATCACGAAGTGCAGGCAGCGTCGGCCGGCAAGCCACTGTGTGGCATCCACGAAGACGGTCCCGCCGACGCCGCAGTGCTCGCGCCGAAGCTCGGTTCGATGCGCGGCGTCGTATTGTCCAATGGGCTCAACCCGCGCTACAGCAAGATTGATCCGGCAGCGATGGCCGAGTGCGCGCTCGATGAAGCGATGCGCAACTCAGTCGCCGCCGGCGGTGATCCCGATTACACGGTCATCCTCGACAACTACTGCTGGGGCAACACCCGCGATCCGCAATGCCTTGGCGAACTGGTGCGCGCGACCGAAGCGATGTGCGATCTGGCGATGACCTACCGCACGCCGTTCGTTTCCGGCAAGGACTCGCTGCACAACGAGTTCCGCGCAACCCTGGACGACGGCGGCACGAAGACGATCCGCATCCCGGGCTGCATCCTGGTCACGGCGATGAGCGTCATCCCCGACGTGCGCCGCACGATGACCAGCGACTTCAAACGCGCCGGTAGCAAGATCGTGCTCGTCGGCACGACCAAGGACGAACTCGGCGGCAGCGTCTACTACAAGTCCAAGGGCGAACTAGGCAAGAACGCACCGCGCGTGCTCAAGGACTCGGCCCTGGCAACACTCAATGGCGTGCACCGTGCGATCCAAGCTGGCTGTGTGCTCTCCGCGCACGACCTCAGCGAAGGTGGCGTTGCCGCAGCGGCGACTGAGATGTCAATCGGCGGCCGACTCGGCGCCGACGTGCAGTTGGCGAGCCTCATCGTCGAAGGCAACCTCGACGCGACCAAGCGCATGTTCAGTGAGTCGCAGAGTCGCTTCTTACTCGAGATCCCGCCCGACCGACTGGACGACCTCAAAGCCAACTTGCACGAGGTTCCGTTCGCGGTCATCGGCGAAGTTCGCAGCGACGAGCAACTGGCGTTCACCAACAACAACGAAGCGATCGCAAACCTGACGATCGCCGAAGCCGAATACGCCTGGAAGCACCCGCTCGACCTCGACGGCACGCTGACCGCGGAGGCAAAGCGATGAGCAACCCCAAGGCCCTGATCCTGCGCGCTCCCGGCATCAACTGCGAACGCGAGACCCATCACGCATTCGAACGCGCCGGCGGCACGAGCGAATACCTGCACATCAAGAAGCTGCTCGAGCAACCAGAGCTTCTGGACCAGTTCCAGATCCTCGCGGTTCCCGGTGGCTTCTCCTACGGCGATGACATCAGCTCCGGTCGCGTACTCGCGCAGGAGATGAAGGCGCAACTCGGCGAACGCATCCTGAACTTCGTCGATCGCGGCGGCCTCGTGCTCGGCATCTGCAATGGCTTCCAAGTGCTGGTGCGCCTCGGCCTGCTGCCGTGCACCAAGGGCACGCTCGAAGAAGAAGTCACGCTGACGCACAACCTCAGCAACCACTACGAGTGTCGCTGGGTCACCGTGCAAACGCAGAAGTCGCGCTGCTCGTTCTTGCCCGAAGGACTGACGCTGCGCTGGCCTGCCGCGCACGGCGAAGGTCGCCTCGTCGCAACCAGTCCAGAAGCACAGCAAACGCTCGTCGACGAAGGCTTCGCCGCCGTTGTCTACGTCGACAAGGATGGCAACGCCACTGAGCAGTACCCGGCCAACCCGAACGGTGCGCCACTGGGCATGGCCGGCCTGACTAACCACAACGGCCGGGTGCTCGGCGTCATGCCGCACCCGGACCGCAGCTACCTGCCAATCCACATGCCAAACTGGCGCCGCACGCAACTCGACAACGGCGAACTGCCGCTCGATGGCGACGGCATGGTGGTGTTCCGCGAGATGGTCAAGACCGCCAAGGCCGAAGGCTAGGATCCGGTCCTCGGCGGCCATGGGCGCTCGAGGCGCCCCATCCGGGGGATGCGGGCAGAAAAACTGCGAGCCGCTTACAAAAAGTTGCTGACCCTGCGCCGAACCTTCTCATTCCTGACAACAGGCAGGACTTCGCGCGCCCAGGACACTCGGCCCGACATTTTCTGACGCCACCTCAGGGCAGCCTCGCCTGGCCTTGCTCGCCACAGACCATTGGGCGCCGGAGTCCCAGCCCGCGCAGGAGACGTTCGTGCGCCCTCAGGTTGCCGGACTCCTTAGATCACCCGCGATAATCCGCACTGCGGATCGCGTACTTCTGCATCAGCTTCTGGAACGCACTGCGCGCCATGCCAGCTTCTTCCGAGCAGTGCGTGACGTTGCCCTTGTGATTCTTCAGCAGCCCTTCCACATAGGTCTGTTCCATCGCTGCGATGCGGCGCGCCTTCATCTCCTGGAAGGTACCCACCGCGGAGTCCACCACCTCGACGCGCGCCGTCGGCTCGTTGGACAGCAACTCCGGCGGCAAGTCGTCTAGCCCAAGTTCCGGCGCATTGCCGAGCGCGCACGCCCGTTCGATCGCGTTGCGTAGCTGACGAACGTTGCCGGGCCAGTGATAGGCCCGCAGCTTCTCGGCGGCTTCGCTGGCAATGCGAATGATGCCTGGTTCCTTACCGAATCGTTCGAGGAAGTGCGCCACCAAGACATCGACGTCACCTTGACGATCGCGTAACGGCGGCACCGCGATACGCACGACGTCGAGTCGGTAGAATAGGTCGGAGCGGAACTTGCCCTCTTCGACATCCTTCTGCAGATCGCGGTTAGTCGCGGCCACAATGCGCACATCGACATCGCGTTGCGTGCTACTGCCAATCTGCCGCACGGTGCGCTCTTGGATCGTGCGCAACAACTTCGACTGGAACTCGAGCGGCAACTCGCCGAGTTCATCCAGGAAGAGCGTGCCGCCATCCGCCACTTGGAACAGGCCAAGCTTGCCGGATGCAGCGCCGGTGAACGCGCCCTTCTTGTGGCCGAACAACTCGCTCTCGAACAGATCGACAGGGATCGACGCACAGTCGACTGGCACAAACGGCTTGTCGGCGCGATCACTGGAGTCGTGTAGATGATGCGCCAGCAGTTCCTTGCCAGTACCACTCTCACCGATCAGCAGCACCGAGGCGGCGGTGCGAGCCGCGCGCTCCAGCATCGCCACAGCATCTTGGAACGTCTTTGAGGTGTGGATCAGGCGACGACCGGACACTCCCGAGCGCAGTCGTTCGCGCAGGCCTTCGTTCTGATCTTTGACCCGCCGGTGCGCCATCGCCTTGGCCACCCGCTCAATCAGTTCTTCTTCTCCATAGGGCTTCGCCAGGTAATCAAACGCACCTTGCTTGATCGCCGACACCGCCATCTGCAGATCCGGGTAGCCGGTCAGCAACAGCACTTCGATATCTGGGTCGCGCTCGCGGATCGCTGCCAACAACTCCATGCCGCTCATGCGTGGCATGCGCACGTCGCTGACGACCACGGAGAACGATTCCTTCCGCAGGATCTCGAGCGCTTCCTGTGCCGAATCGGCACAACGCGCTTCGTAGCCAGCTCGTTCGAGGAAGTAGGCGCACGACTCAGCCAAGTCGGGCTCATCATCGACAACGAGAACGCGTTCGCGACGCGCCGTCACTTCTTGCGCTGCTCCTGCATGCACTGCTTGCATGTGCCGTAGAGATGCAGGCTGTGACGCTCAATGTTGAAACCAACGCGTTTGGCCGCGAGTTCCTGCCGCCGCTCGAGTTCGTCGTCGCGGAACTCTAGGATCTTCTCGCAGATCAGACACACCATGTGGTCATGGTGTTCGTGGCCGAGAACGTGCTCGAAGCGGCGCCCACCGTCGCCGGTCTCCAAGCCTTCGACAAAGCCCGCGTCCTCCAGCACAGACAGCGTGCGATAGACCGTCGCGCGCGAAACCTTGGGGTCCTTCTTGCGACACAGATCGAGCAACTCTTCGGCCGTGAAGTGCGCGTGCGTCGCTAACGCTTCGCGCACGATCAAGGCACGCTGGTTGGTCCAACGAAACCCGCTCTTACGCAGAGCATTCTCAACGATGCTAGCCTCTTTTTCGGGCTTCCCTGCGCGTTCCGGATGAGCACTCATCGACGTCGATCAGGCGCGGGTCGCCGCCTGGGAGATTCCGATATCCTCTCGGAAATGCATGCCTTCGAACTCCACGAGTGCGAGGGCGTCATAGCAGCGCTTGCGCGCGTCATGCACGTCGGTCCCGAGCGCCGTCACGGCGAACACGCGGCCACCGTCCGTCACCAAGTCGCGGCCAGCCATGCGCGTTCCGGCGTGGAACACCTGCAGGTCCGGCCCGGTTTCGATGCGATTCAGTCCGAAGATAGGCACACCCTTACGATAGCTGCCCGGGTAGCCACCGCTGCATGCGACGACACAGACAGCGACTCGCGGATCCCACTCAGGCGCGTCGACCGTCTCAAGCTTGTCTTGCGCCGTCGCCATCAACAGCGGCACGAGGTCCGTCTTCAACCGCATCAACAACGGCTGGGTCTCAGGGTCACCCAGTCGGCAGTTGTATTCGAGCACGCGCGGTCCCTGCTGCGTCAGCATCAGGCCAGCGTACAGGAAGCCGCGGTAGCGACGCTTCTCGCGATTCATCGCGTGCACCGTCGGAAATATGATTTGGGTTTCGATCTGCTGCGCAACGCGCGGCATCAACGTGACTGGCGTGATCACTCCCATGCCGCCGGTGTTCGGACCCGTGTCACCTTCGCCCACCGGCTTGTGATCGCGTGCCGGTTCTAGCGGCACGATCGTTTCGCCATCGGTCAGCGTGATGAGCGACACCTCGGGGCCTTCGAGGAACTCTTCGAAAACAATGGAGCCGCGACCTTCACCCGGACGCACTTGCTCCAGGCAGTGCGACACAGCAAGGCGCGCTTCTTCGTTATCCTTACAGACAGCAACGCCCTTGCCAGCCGCGAGCCCCGACGCTTTAACGACGATCGGCCCATCGGGACGACCTTCGAGAAACGCGCGCGCCGTCGCCAGGTTCTCAAAGTGCCAATATCCGGGTCCAGGGATGCGGTGGTCCTTGCACAAATCGCGCGCGAACAACTTCGAACCTTCGATTTTGGCAGCCGCCTTGTCCGGGCCAAAACACAGCCGACCCTTCTCGCGGAACAAGTCGACGATGCCGTCACACAGCGGTGCTTCGGGGCCGACAACCGTCAGATCGATTTCGTTATCGACCGCAAACTGAGCAAGTCCGTTGAGGTCATCGACGGAGATATCGACGTTCTCGCCGACCTGCGCAGTACCGGGGTTGCCAGGGGCCACGTAAACGCGGTCGACCAGCGGCGATTGTTGGATTTTCCAAGCGAGGGCGTGTTCACGGCCGCCTTGGCCGACAACGAGGACTTTCATCGAGGCGCGCAGGTTATGACACGGCCTGCCTCGGGGAAAGGCTTTCGCCAAGCTGCGTCGCCGGGCACGATCCCGCTATGCGCAGAATCCTCATCTTCACCGGCCACGCGGCGCCGCCGCGATTCGTCTAGTGGCAGCCAAACCGGCAAGTCCACTCAAGCAGCCAAACCGCTCCCCTGGGGCAGTTTGGCTCGACCGCTTGCTCAGCCTGTGCCCGCTCGCGATCTGCATCCTGTGGGCCGCCGGCGTCGCGATCTTCCGCGGCCACGAGCTGAAACCAATTGAATGGATGATTCTGGTCGTCGCCGGATTCGCACTGCAGCTGCTGGCGCGCATGACGTGGTATCGCCGCCCCCTACCGCCGCTGCCCGAAGGTGCACGGGCGGTGCCGCTTGCGGCATTGATCGCAACCATCGTGGCGGTCATTGCGTGCCTGTTCGGCGGCATCCTGGAAGTCGTCGCAGAGAATTACTTCCCGAGCGACGTCGCCTGGGGCCTGCGGATGTTGTGGCACGCGGGCTGTGCGTTTGGCGCGGTCTACTGCGCGTTCTTGCAGCGACTGCTGCGCGTGCTACCGGCCTGAGGCCATCACTCAGCGAGCAGTTTCATGCCGCCTTGCGCGACCCCGATCTGGCCGGTGGCACCGGTCCGCCTGGTCAGTTCGTCGGCGTCAATCCGACCAGCGAGCACGTCCTGCCACGCCGCCAGCACTTGGGTAACTTCGGCAGCAGTTTCGCGAACAAACTCGACGCGGTAGCGGCGCACACCCGCTTGCAGCAAGCGGTCGGTCCACGACGCACTCTGCTGAGGCGCGTGATGGAAGACCGTATTGCGGCACCCAACATCGACGATCACCGGATGCTCGCGCTCCATGTGGTCGCGTAACGCAACGCGATGCTGCTCGCACGGCCGACCACACGAACGGTAGTCGCGACCGTTACTCAGCAGGTGCGAGTAGACGCAGTGCTCGGTGTGGAAGGTCGGGATGCGGTGGTGTGCAACGACGGCCAAACGGTGCCCTGGTGTGTTGGCTAGCATCGCGAACAGCTGCTTCTCATCAAGGTCGAAGGAAGCGGTGATGCTCTCGAGGCCCAACTGCAACAGGTGACGCGCCGTCAGCGAGTTACTCGCATTCAATGAGAAGTCGCCGTGCAAGGTCGCGGACAGGCCCTTCTCGCGTTGCGCAAGGCAACGCATCAACGCACCAAAGTGGCGCACGAGAATGCCATCGGGTTCGAGTTTGAAGATGCGCTCTACCAACGCGTCTTCGCCGGGCTTGCCGATACGCGTCGTAGCGACCGTAACTCGCAGGCCGGCGGCGCGGGCACGTTCGAACGCCTTACCGAGCCCGACGAACTCCATCCAGTCTAGTTCGACCTCGCCTACCCCGGCGGCGATCGCAGCATCGAGTTGCTCGTCGCTGCGTAGCAACGGCACCACGATTGGAACTACGTCTGACGCATCGCTCGCGAGCGAGTCGGAGAATTGCGCGGCTACTTGATCGATAGCGGACTCAACAGAGACCTCGCGCACCGGGCCGCGCTCGAGTTGCGGCTGCAGTTCAGCAACAAGTCGGCGGCGCACGTCTTTCAGCTCACTCGCGGGAACGTGCATTCCTGTGGGCAATCCGGTCAGGTCCAGCTGGCCCAACCGAAACGGCGTGCCACCAAAGCCGGCGAGCTTGTCGGACAGAATCGTCGCATCGAGCCCGCCGCGTCGCGCTTCTTGCAGCGGCGACGTCGTGCTCGCCGAGGCCTCGTGCGTGCCGCAGCGTGCGGTCACCGATAACACGCGGCCCAGCCCCCCGACCACCACCAGGTCGACCGCATTGCGACCATCTGGTTCTTCAGCGTCTTCGCGACTCGGCCGCACCGCTGCGCTGGCGAGCGCCGGATCGCTGGTGGCGAACACGCGGTCGCCTTCCATAACACGCGACAAATCGGGCCCTGGCCGGCCAAAGCCGAGATGCCACTCTTCGCCGCGCTTTTGAGCCGAGAACAACGGGCCGCCAGGCTCGTTCTTGTCTTCCGGATGACCTTGGTCGAAGACGACGCCCATGCCAGCAATCAGCGATAGTGGCGCGGCATCGCCGGCATCGGGCAACTGCTGCGTGCGTTCGCCGGTCGGTGCGTCGGGACGGTCAACTAAACCGGCGCCACCGGTCCACGGCCGGCCATCGCCGCGATCACGAACGATGACCCTACTGCCATCAACCCGCAGCACGCGGCCGACGAACACGCCGCGATGTTTCGGGAAGCGACCTTCCACCAACGTCTGATGGTCGCTGCCGCCGAAGAACCCATCCGAAAAGCCGCGCGTGTACGACAACGACATCTTCAGCAGGTCATCGGCAAGCTGACGTTCGACCGCCTTGCGATCGCTGCCGTCAGTCAGGCCATCGACCCAACGGCGATAACCGCCGGTCGCCGTCGCGACGTATTGCGGGCCCTTCTGCCGGCCTTCGATCTTCAAACCGTGCACCGGCACCTTCAGTAGTTCGGGCACCGCCCGCGCGCCCGACAAGTCCTTCGGGCTCAGCAGGTATTCGACATCACCAAGCGGACGCAATTCCCCATCGACGACCAACTCGTAGGGCATACGGCAACTCTGCGCGCACTGGCCACGATTCGCGGAGCGACCACCCCAGGCTTCACTGGTCAGGCACTGACCACTCCACGACACACACAGCGCACCGTGCACAAACACTTCGAGTTCGACATCGGTCGATGCGGCGAAAGTTTCGATCTCCGCAACCGACAGTTCTCGAGGCACCACGATGCGCGTCACGCCAAGTCCCGTGGCGAACGCCGCCGCCATCGGCTCGGCGATCGTCATCTGCGTGCTCGCGTGCAATTCGAGTTGTGGGCAGATCTCGCGAGCAATCAGGCACACGGCCGGATCCTGCACGATCAGCGCATCGACACCGGACTCGGCAATCGCACGAACGACACGTTCGAGTGCCTGTAGTTCCGGCTCGAACACCAGCGTATTCAACGTCACATAGGCGCGGGCACCGGCACGATGAATCCGCGCAACGGTGTCGGGCAGCGACTTCAGTGAGAAGTTGGCAGCACGTGCACGCGCGTTAAAGCCATCCTGCAGACCAAAGTAGACTGAATCGGCGCCGTTCCACAGCGCAGCGCGCAGCGACTCAATCGAGCCAGCGGGCGCGAGAACTTCGGGTTTATGCGGGCGATCGGTCATTAGTAGCTAGCGGTCGTAACCGGCCGGAGCCACCCTCGCAATTGTCACTGCCCCTTCACGGGCTTAGCGATGCAATAGAGGTAGCGCATCCCGCGCAAGTAGATCTCGGTGCCAACGATTGCTGCCGAAGCGCTGAAGCTGTCATCGAGCATGTTGTGCGCCAGCATCTTTGGCTGGTCCTTGCCGTGACTGATCACCAGAGTGGCCCCTTGACGATCGGTAATGTAGATGCGGCCAGCGGCTGCGACCGGCGACGCGTAGATCTCACGCATGCCCGGCAACCGCATCGGCCGACTCGGCTCTTTGCCGGTCTTGGCGTGCACTCGCGCCAAGAATCCTTGGTAGTGATTGAGGAAGTAGAGCCAATCGCCATACAGCAACGGCGACGGCACATAAGGCGTGCGCGCTCCGCGGCGCCAGACCACGTGATCGGAGTTGGTAATGTCGCCTTTGGCGCCGGCGAGTCGCACTGCAAACATGCGCTTCTTCACATAGCTGCTGCCAGCGTAAAGCATGCCATCGGATGACACCGGTGAAGCGACGACGTTGTTCGACAAGCCACGACACGACCAGATGACGTCGCCGCTCTTAAGGTCGTAGGCGCGGATCTGCTTGGTGCCGCTAACGATCAACTGCTGCTTGCCGTCGACCTCAACCACGATCGGCGTCGCCCAAGACGTGACCTCATCGCGATCCTTGCGCCATAATTGGGCGCCGGTGTGCTTGTCGAGCGCCACGATGAACGACTGGCCTTCGTGATCCCAATTCACGACTACGGTGTCGCCATGCAGCACCGGCGTGCAGCCCTCGCCGTGGCCATGCTTGATCTGCATGTCGCCGAAGTCCTTCTGCCACTTCACCTCGCCATGCTTGTCGAGGCAGTACAGGCCGTAAGAACCGAAATAGGCGAAGATCCGTTCGCCATCGGTAACAACCGATGCCGACGCGAGCGCACTGCTCTTGTGGAAGCCCGCGTGCGGCAACTGCTCATGCAGCGTCTTCTGCCAGACGATCTCACCCTTCTGGCGGTCGATCGCCAACGCGACGAACTCATGCCGCTTAGTCACCTTCGCGTTGTCGTGCGCGCCTGGTGCGTTATCCGGCACGGCTTCGACCTGCGGGCCGACCTCGATCGCCGTCGTCAAGTAGATGCGATTGCCAACAATGATTGGTGTGCCGTAGCCAACGCCTGGCAACTCGACCTTAAAGCGGATGTTTTCGGTCTCACTCCACTTCGTCGGCGGGTCCGCGTCAACCGCGACGCCGGTAGCGTTCGGCCCGCGCCACTGTGTCCATTCCTGCTGCGCAAACAACGCACCGGTGGCGAAACACACAACCACCGACATGCGAATCAGGACGTGAACCATCTCAGCATGGTAAAGCAAGCCCGTCACCATGCGTGTAAGGCTCGCGCAAGTTGCGCCCATGCAGCAACTACAAGGTCGCTCAGACGTCACCTCAGCCACGGCTCTGGCTATGGAAGTCGCCACACGAGGCCAGCACGAGAGGCACAGCATGCACACCCGAGCCAAGGACTTGCCCAACTGCGCCGTTAGAGTGGCGCACCATGACAAGAGGCAACCACCAGCCCCTCGACACGACCTCGATGACGTGGACACCGCAGGCACCAGGCGTCGACCGCATGGCCTTGGCAACTGGCGTCGGCAGAAATGGTCAGGATGACCCCGGCTATCAGATCTCACTGGTCCGACTTGGCACCGGTTGCAGTCTGCCAGTCGCAGCAGCTGGCTTTGGCATGGAAGTACTTGTCGGCGACGGCACGTGGCAACTGCCAGGCGGCAATCTGGGCAAGAACAGTTACGTGCGCCAACCGCCCAACACCGCCTTGGAGAACACGACGAGCACCGGAGCCACCCTGCTGGTGCGGTCGGGACCGTTCGCCCAAAGCGACCGTGACATCGTGCGGGTCGTTTTCGATGAGCAAACGTGGCTACCAGGCCAAGGTAACCTGCGCGTGCAACCACTGCATTCAATCGGCGACAGCGGCACAGCGTTGGTGCACTGGCCTGCGGGTGAACGCTTTCAGCCGCATCGGCACTGGGGCGGCGAAGAGATCTTCGTATTGTCCGGCACGTTCAAGGATGAACACGGCCGCTACCCAGCTGGAACGTGGATGCTGAGTCCGCACTTGAGCACCCACCATCCGTTCGTGACCGAGGAGACCATCATCTTCGTCAAGACGGGTCACCTGCCGCAAGTGTAGCAGTCGGGTGTGTAACGCTTGCGGCGGGTGGCGCCGAACGTGATCCTTAGCACATGCTCGCAAGCCTATTGCTGTCAGTCGCCTTGCCACTCGGATCCCTCCAGGCACCGGATGCGATACCCGCGCAACCCGCGCTAGCCAAACAGCAACCGGAGGTCATCCTGCTGTGGCCAAATGGCGCGCCCGATGCTCTCGGTAACGAAGCCAAAGACAAGCCACGCGTGCATGTTTACCGCGCGAACGGCAGTGCCAAGGCTCCGACTCCCGCGATCGTGATCTGCCCAGGCGGCGGCTATGGCCATCTCGCGATGGGTCACGAAGGTCATCAGATCGCAGCTTGGTTGAACAGCATCGGTGTGACCGGCGTCATCCTCGAATACCGCCATCGCGGCAAGGGCTACGGCCATCCGGCACCGCTGCAAGACGTGCAACGTGCGATGCGCCTCGTACGCCATCACGCCAACGACTGGCACGTCGACGCCAGCAAGGTCGGCGTGCTTGGCTTTTCGGCAGGCGGACACCTCGCATCGAGCGTCAGCGTGCACCACGACAACGGCGACGCCAAATCCACAAATGCGATCGAACAGCAGTCGTGCCGGCCAGACTTCTCGGTGCTGTGCTACGCAGTGCTCGCGTTTGGGCAACCGTTCACGCACATAGGTTCGCAACGCAACCTGCTCGGCAAGCAACCGCCAGCGGAGTTGGTCGCGAAGATGTCGAGCGATCGCCAAGTCAACGCGACGACCCCACCAACGTTCTTGTGGCACACAACCGCAGACAGCGGCGTGCCACCGGAAAACAGCGTCGCCTACTACCTGGCCTTGCGGAAGCACAAGATACCGTGCGAAATGCACCTGTTTGAAAAGGGCCGGCACGGCATTGGCATGGGCAAAGGCCAAGCCGCCGAGCAATGGCCAGAGTTGTGCAAGCGTTGGCTGATCACCCGCGGCGTCCTGAGCAAATAGTCATGACTACCGACCCCGAACTAAACCGCTTGCGGCAGCAGATGGACGCCGTCAATCAACGGTTGCTCGACGTGCTGCACGAACGCGCTCGCCTGTCACGACGCATCGGATCGCACAAGCAGAGCGAAGCCCTAGCAGTCGTCGACCAGGTTCGTGAGCAATCGATGCTCAAGAGCTTGCTGCACGACCTACCACCGAACGGCTTCCCGGAAGACGCAATCAAGACCATCTTGCAATCCGTGTTCGCAGCATCCCGCGAACTTGTTGCATCGCCGAAGGGCTGAGATCGCCAGCCGGCTAGCCGCGGGGTTGTTCAAAGACGATTGGGAAGTCTTCGCCAGTAACGCGCTCGCCGGTCGCGAGCAACGGCACACCGCGCAACAGTGGCTGACTGCCATCAGCCACGCGAACGTCCGCCCCCATGTAGTTGCAGACAACCGCGCGGCGCCATTGGGAACTGCGGTTCTGATCGCTGCCGTGAAGGGTGTAGCTGTGATGGAACGTCGCTTGACCGGCGCGCACGGGCACGGCAACGGGCTTGAACTCTGCACCTGCGGGAAGGTGTTCGCAGATCGCTTCCAGCGGAGCATCGAACGGCAACGAGGTCAGCAATGGCCAGCGATGACTGCCGGGAACGAACTGTAGGCACCCACTCTGCTCGTCGCTGTCATCGAGCAACAAGTTGCATGTGATGTGGCACACCGGCTCGGTGCGCCGCCAATACGAATAGTCCTGGTGCCACGGCACCACACCGGGATGACCCGGCGGCTTGGCAAAAACCTGATCGTGCCAAAAGCGCAGACGGTCTACACCAAGCAGTTCGGCGCATCGTTTGGTGATGGCCTTGTGATCAATCAGCTTGCGCAAGGTGTCATTTACGCGGAAGCCACCAAGGAAGTGGCACACGACCTCGCCGGGTCGATCGGTAAAGGCCTGCTCCACTTCGTAGAGGCGCTCTCGGTGCTGATCGAGATTGGCAATGACGTCGGCGACGGCATCACGAAGTTCGCTGACTTCGTCGGCCGACAGAACATCGACGGGGCCAACAAACCCATCTCGATCAAAGCGTTCGCGCAGCGAGTCCATGATAACGAGTCTAGCAACTTAGACATCTGGGGCACGAGCGCGGCCCGCACCACCAACGCAAAACGGGCGAGACCTTAGACCAAACGGTCAGGGTCTCGCCCGTTCGCGTAGCTGCAACGCTGCGGCTTAGTCTTCGCCGATCGCAGCCGCCACCAAGCAGCCCTTCGCGACGGCCGTCAGAGCTTCTTCACTGCGGAAGATGCGGCCGACGGGCAGCGGGAAGTCGATCTTGGCGAACTCTTCGCGGAAGACTTCGATGAAGCCACCGACCATCGACGTGCCGCCAGCGCAGGCGATGTCGATTGGCTCGTTGAAGTTCGGCATGTTTTCACCGGACTCGAAGCGCGTCTTGATGTTCGACAACACGTAGTTGATCAAGCTGCGGTAATAGATCGCGACAGCTTCTTCTTCGCGGTTCTTCGGATCGCGGATATCGATGCCGCGCTCCTTGATGTGCGCCGCCTTGCTGCGCGGCACACCGAGCACGCCGGCCACGTTCTTGTCGATCCAGTCGCCACCGCGCGCAACCGAGAACGACAGGCAAGGGATAGACTTGTAGGCGATGCAGGCGTTAGCCATGCCACCACCGAACGACAGTCCGATACCGGTAAAGTCGTTCTCAGCCAACTCGGAGAACACTACCGCGTGGCCCTCGTTGATCGCGTGGGCAGTGTAGCCAAGCTTCGAAACCATGCTTTCGAACAGTCCTTGGTGGTAGACGACGTTGTTGTCAACGTCGAGCGACTCTGCTGGCACGCAGAAGTAGCAGAGTTCACCCGGCACTTGCGGCTCACCCAGAATCTTCTGGATGATCATCTTCATCATCGGCAGCGCGTCTTGCTCATTCGGGCTGACGAGGCCATCAGCCATCGGTCGACGCGTTTCGCGGCCGAACACGTTAGCGAGTTCGAAGGCGGCTTCGCCAATCACAACCAACTTACCGTTGTGCACCACGTAGGGCACCTTCAGCTTGGTCAGCATGTTCTTAGAGTAGACATCACTCGGGATGTCTAGGAACGCGTTGCGCTCGACATTAACGGTGATACCGCCTTCATCGTTCTGCACTGCTGCAGCGAGGTTTGCGGTGCCGACGTCCAGGCCCTTGCCCAGGCCAACAGTCGTCTCAGTCGTCGAATCAATGCTCGGATTGTGATGATCTTGTTCAGTCATTTGCTACCTACCTTCTATTGCCCTGTCGGTCTTGATCGATTTGTGCGGTGTTTAACCGCCACCCTTGAGTTTCTTTAGCTTTGCCAAGTTGGCCGCGATGCCTCCCGCGGACTTCGTCTTGACCTTGATGTTGTCCATGTTCGACTCGAGTTCGACCTGCTGGTCGTCGTCGAACATGCCCCCGAAGTTGATCGGCGAATCGTTCTCAACTGCGGAGCTAACGCCCATCTTCCGGCCCAAGTTTTCGAGGCGGTCGTTGAGCGAGCCAGTCAACTTCTCAAGCGCTGCTGAGAAGTCTAGCGCCGGTGCTGCTACAGGCGCGGCCAGCGGCGCCTGTTGCGCTTCCATGGTCGCCTTCAAGCTAGCTAGTTCCTGCGCCACCGACATCATCATGTCGTTGGACATGGTCGATTGCGCGGAGGCCGCGGGTGCATCAGTTTCGGGCTGAGCCGGGGCTGGCAACTCACGCAGTGCTTCGAGTTCGTTGCTGGTTTGTTCCAGTTCGGCGCGCGTCGAAGCAAGCGACTTGCTCAACTTGCTGAAGCGCGTCTTGATCTCGACAAGTTCGTACTCTTTTTGCTCGAGTTGTTCTCCGGCATCGCGCGCCTGTTGCAGTTCTTGCTCGCGCTCACGAAGGATGCTCTTGAACTCCTTCCGGCTCTTCTCGATCAGATGATCCACTTCATTCGGGGCCAGCAGCGCGGAGTGCTCGATTGCAGCGTGCACGGCCTCGCTGATCATCTGCGCGATATGCTTGGCGCTGATCAGACGAACGCGTCTGCGCCCTTCACTACGCAACTGGTCGAGCGTCGCGGTACGCGAACGCGCTGACAGTGCTTCTTTGATCTCGTTGACAGATTCCATTGGCCTCGCGCCGACACCGAATTGCGGCGGTCGACAGCAGTCTCTTCGAATCTCTGAGGACTTAACTTGAGAGCCGCCAGCCATTGGTGATGCCCCAATTCGGGACGGGTCCCATGTTGCCCCCGAGGGCGTGGCAAGTGATGCAAACTTGAACACCTCACGCCGGAGAAGACGCGGCTGTAACTCCTTTCACAGCAAGCAGATTCGAAGACTCGGGCCGACGATCTGGCCAACCACGCAGCAATCGCGTGCAGACTTCGAAAACTAGCGATCGAGGGCTTGCTGGATCGCTTCTTGGACTCGCAATGCATCGCGTAGCGCCAACACGTCGTGCGTGCGTAGGTAACCAGCGCCATGTCGCGCCGCCCACAACTCAGCAGCTAATGTGCCTGGCCCACGTTGCGCGACGGCGCTACCGGTCACTTCGCCGAGGAACGACTTGCGCGACACCGAGATCAACATCGGCCCAGCAGCCTCGCTCAGTTCGGCGAGGTGATGCAATACAGTCAAGCTGGGATTTGCGTCACGGCCAAGGAAGAAGCCCATGCCCGGATCGAACACGATGCGATCAACAGCGACGCCGACCGATGCAAATGCAGCCCTTCGTTCGTCGAAGAACGCGCGCAACTCGTCGAGGAGACCAGATGCTCCGGAAGCAGAACGGTCGGCGCGCGGCTTGTTGCTGCGCGAATACATCACGACAAAACGAACATCCTTCGCACAATCGCTAGCAACACGCAGCGCCTCGGGGTCGCGGAAGCCATTGACGTCGTTAAGCCAGGTCGCACCAAGGCCAACCATCTCGCGCATGACCTCCGCCTTGGTAGTATCGATGCTGACAACAGCGCCTTGTTCGATCAGCGCGCTAACTACTGGCTCGAGCCGACGGATCTCTTCGCTTGCCGCGACATCTTCGGCGTCGGGGTGCGTCGACTCCGCGCCGAGATCGAGCACATCGGCACCGGCGAGGCGCAGACGTTCGGCGTGAGCTACGGCCTTTTCGGCGTTGTAGTAGCGACCACCGTCGCTGAACGAATCAATCGTGACGTTGACGATGCCGAAGATGCTGGGGAGCGCCATACTGCACGCATTATCGCTGCCAGCGGCTACGAACGCACGACTCACATTGCCGGCAGGGAACGGCGCCACCTTCATAGCACGACCAGAAGTCATCCTGGGAGAAGCCTAGGCGCTGGGCAGCGGCAACGATCTCGCCCTTGTCCCAAGTAATCGTCGGGCTGACGACTTCCATGCCGGATCTCGTGCCCAACTGCAGGAAGGCGCTGGCAGCCGTCAAAAACGCCTGAGAGTTGTCGGGGAAGGTCGCTGCTTCTTCGCGGTTGAAGCCCGTGACGACACAGTCGGCAGACAACGCCTCGGCAGCGGCAGCGGCGATACTGACAAACACGGCGTTGCGAGCGGGCACCCAGACAGCTCTGGCGCTGGTTTCGTCACCGGGTGCCTGCGCCGTAGCGGTTGGCAGATCGCCCGTGCCATCTAGCAAGCGCGAGCCCGCCGTGCGCGACAAGTCAGCCAGCCACGGAAGCTCGTAGCGTTGCAGGTCGACCGAGAACCGTTCGGCCAATGCCTGCGCGGCCGCGAACTCGCGATCCCTTGCCCGCTGGCCGTAATCGCAAAAGACTGCGGCGCGCAACTGGTTCTCGGGCTCAGCCACGAAGCATGCCACCGCGACTCCAGAATCGAGCCCACCAGACAACAGCGCAACACCGATCACGCGATCAGTTAACCGTGAACGTGACCGGCGCGGCGCGCGAGTAGTTCACTTCCTGGCGGAAGCGCTCGGTCAACACGAAGTTATCGGCGTCCGACAGCGTGACCGAGACAGCTATGCGAGCCTCGGCCACCATTTCCCAAGCACCGGCAGCTAGACCAGCGACGTTAGGCGTGGACAAGTCGGGAAACTGCATTGTATCGGTGCCGACATTCGCGTCTCGGTCCGGCCTGATCACGTGCCAACGACGCCCTCCTGAATCGGTCGCGGTGAGTTCGAGGAACGCTACAAAAGCCCCCATCGGCGCAACCGAGGCATCGAGTACGTCGGTAACGCTGACCAGCGGTGAACCACTGAATGCTCCACCGGGAGCGGTGATCGTCGGAATCGCCGGCGGGCCACTGCCAGCAAAGATCACTCCGGTAGTCGTATTGAGGAGCCCGCGTACACGGCTGATGCGCCCGTCATTGTCTTCAGCTTCCGTCACCAACCACGACACCGGATCGAAACCAGCCAACGCAGCAAGAACCGGCAGCGAGAAGTTGGCGGCCACGTCATAGACCGCGCCCGCCTGCAGCGTAACCATTCCGATGCCAGTCAACGCCTGCTGGTCGAAGCCGGTGAGCGACGACGTGATGCGTGCCTTAGGCGAATCGGTGATCAGGTTCGCGGTATCGAGTCCAACAGCTAGGCCAAAGTCCTCGGAATGAGCTCCGATCGGGCTACCAAGAGTCGTAACGACCGGCGTCAAGACCATCGTCACAGCCGTCGCCCCGCCTGGCTCAGCCGGCGCTGGCGGAGCCGTCCGAGAAGCCAGCCCCGTGCCACAAATCTGGCAAGCCTGGAACCCAAAGGTCGGTAACACAGTCGGCTCAAAAGGACCGCCAAACGCCGTCACGATCTGCACGCGGTTGGGCAGGATCGGCGTCGATGGGATTGCTGTCGGCATCGCGCTCGAAGTTTTTCTGCCTATGACCGATTGGTCAGCGAATGCTGTATTCCCAACGATGACCGTACTTCCTGGAATGATGGGCGCACTAGCCGTCGGCTGCGAAAAGGCCGAACCGCCAAAGACAGCGGTGTAGTCGAGAACCGGCTTCAACGGCAAGCTGACGAATGCTGCCCGCGTATCGGCGATCGTGACCAAGTCGTATTCATCACGAACGATCGTGATCGTATGCGCCGACCCCGTGCCAATATCGAAGGTGACGCGACCAGTGAGATCGGTCGTCCCGATCAACTGCGACGTCGCTGGAACGGTCGGGGTTGGCGGATCGACGAGCACCGTCGCACCAACAATCGGCTCTAGAGTCGCGTGGTCGTAGGCCTCAACCGTCAGGAATCCCGCGAGTGCTCCCGTGACCATGCCGCGCTGCTGAATCGCCCCGGACACGGCCGTCTCCGACAGATTGCCAGAAAGGTCCGTTAACGTGATGGTGTAGTTGCGCGCAGCAATTATGCGACCGAGCCCCACTGGCAGCAGCAGGAAGCGACCGGAGTTGCTTGAGCCGAACATCACCGCGGTCGGACTCACGCCATCGACCAGCGTCGCATCTGCAAGGCCTTCGCTAGCTTCACCGTAGTAGGACAGCGACTCCGACTCAGTGAAGATGACGCTGCCACTTCCTGGAGGACCAGCTCGCACCAGCGTCGGCGGAGTGATGTCGAAGCTCGGATCGGCATTGCTGGCTTCGTGGATAAAGCCGGTCGACTGGCTACCGCGCTGGATCTGTGCGGCGAACACGATATCGCCATCGTCGAGCAGCGGCACAGTCATCGTGCCCAACTGCGCGCCGAAGTCGAGCATGATGGTTTGCGCGCCGGCGACGGGTGCGGACGCGGTGCTCTCAAAGAACGTCAAATCAAAGGTCTCGCTGGTCTCTTTATCGCCGCCATAGATACGACCGATGACAAGATCGCCAGCGAGCGTGTCGGCCGGCACTTCGACGTCCAGCATGACACTGAGCACGTTCTGGCGATTGATCTTGTTGGGGAACCCGGGCGCTGCACTGCCGAGTTCAATCGACGTCGGTGCCGACGGGCTAATCGACGTGAAGCGCGTGAACGGCGTTCTGCCGTTGAAGTCGAGGTTGCCCTCCTGGCCAAACGTGATGTTGGCGGTAACCGTGAACTCGTAGCCCTGTGATGCGAGCAGTGCCGAGTCAGGCTCAAGACTGACGACTCGCGGATCCTCAACGCCGAGCGTCGAGAGCGGCCTTCGAATCGTAGCGTCAATTGGCGGACCACCCTCTGGCTGCAGGAAGATGTCGACGGCTTCCAGCGAACTGACATTGACTGGCCGATCGAACACGACGAGGAAGTCGCCTTCGCGCGCCTGGTCCGAGAAGTTATCGCGCGGATACGTCGCGACGATCGAACCATCGGTGATCGATTCATCCTGATTGACCTGGAAATCACTCAGAATGGTCTCGCCGTCACCAACCTGGAAGCGCAAGCCATCAACATCACGACCTTCGGGGAACAGCACGACCTCATAGACCAAGCCGCCTTGGTCCTGCAGCCCGTTGATTGGGCGGATAACCAACAAACGACCGTTGCCGAGGAAGTCGTATTGCGCTGGCAGCAACTGCGCCGAGCCCTGCACCCGCACACCAATGCGCGCATCGGTGCCGGTCGCGGTGGTCGGCAAGATCGTCTCCTCATTGAGGCTCTCGCTGAACTCGACCACAATAGGCACCGACGAAGGCCAGCCCGAACCTTCAGGATACGTCGCCCGCACCGTCGGACGACCAGACCTGGCATCGCCACCAACCGGGACGACCTGGATCGTCGAGATTCCAAACTCACCGCCGGGATCGGGCGGATCGACGTCGGGGTCGAACGCGCGGCCGACGTTGTCGCAAGCGGTGGCCGCGACAGCCACGCTAATTAGCAGCAGGAGAGACAGAGGTCGGTTACACAGCATAGGAAATCACTGCCTAGCGGGCCCATTCTGCACGCAGCGGCGGTTCGCATTATCCCCGCGAACCACCGCGGCAACCAGGGTTACGATGGCCTTCCTGGTGATCTGCGTAGGATTCTGGAATCGGGCGGGCGAGCCGCCAGAACCCAAACCCACTCAGGACTTCGGCGAACTAGCCTGATTCGAGTCCGGTTGGCCCTTTACAGGTGGGAGTTCTGTCTTTTCCGGCTCGGGCTTTCTCGGCCAGAACAGGATCATCAACGCCCCCACGACCATGGCCACGCTCAGCGTCTGCCCCATCGTCATGCCAAACAGAACGCCTTCGGGCGGGAACTGCGGATCCCACTGGCGAACCATCTCAAGCGAACCGCGGATGATCGCGTAGCCCAGCAGGAAAATCGCGGCGTAACGGCCCGTTCGCAGCGGTTTGTTGCGCGTCATCAGGTAGACGACCAACAGCACCAGCCCGAGCAACAGTCCCTCACCGAAGCCTTCGTAGAGCTGCGACGGGTGACGGAACGGAACCAGGTATTCGTCCGACTCCGGGGCAGGCATTCCTTCGCGGTCCAACCAGCGCTTGTAGTCTATGAACGTGCTGCTCGTGTTGATCGGGTCGCAGTCAGCCCCGGTCAGACCGCTTACACGCGACCAATCGAGGTAGGGCTCGATTGTATCCCAGCGGCTCACTGCGTCATCACTCAGGCGATCTTTGACATCAGCAAACTCAAGCTTGCCATAGGCGACCTGGATACACAGCTCGCGGTCGCGCATCGAGAGGCCGGGGGGCAATTTGAACAATGCCGCCGCCGCCGGATCGGTAGGGAACTGCATCGCGCCCCACGTGGTGGCCTCGGTCACCCGGCCATACAGCTCGCCGTTGATGAAGTTGGCCATGCGCACGAAGAAGATGCCCAGCGTCCCGGCAAGGGCCGTCGCATCGGCAACCCGCCCCCAGCCAATCTTGTGGTGACGACAGAACAGCCACATCGAAACACACACGCCCGCCAGACCACCGTGGAACGACAAGCCGCCCTTCCACACCTGCACGAAGTTCAGCGGGTTCAGCAGCGAATGGTCATAGAACAGCGCATAGCCCATTCGGCCGCCCAGCATCACGCCAAACACGCAGTAGAAGATCAAGTCGGGCGCTACCTCTGGCGAGACCGGGAAAAACCCGCGTCGCGCCAGGCGCACAAAAATCCACTGCGCGAAGATGAAGCCAACGACGTACATCATGCCATACCACCGAATAGCGATCGGCAGATAGGGGATGTCGAACAGAACCGGGTCCCAGGCGGGGAAGTCCATCGCGTAGCACCCTAGCCTGGATGTTTCGCTAAGTCGCACCACGAAACCACGCAATTTGGCCTAGCGGCGATCGGCGGCAACTGCACAGCCAGTGAGATCGAATCCTTAGCGAATCTCAAACTCGAAGATGCCGGTGGCTCGCGGCGAACGCAACCAGGATGGCCGCAGTAATATGCTCACCTTCGGCGCTCAGATGCAGGCACAAGTCCAAGGCGCGATCGCTCGCGACATGTTCTCCGAATGGCGGCAAGTCGGACATGTAGCCGGCGACGGCACTCTCGACTAACTGCTCGTTGCGACGAAGCTCCACCAAGAACTTCACGGCGGCATCATCGGGCAAATCCAGGCCAAGCAGGATCAGCAGCTCGTCGGTGCAACCGCATTCCATCTGTACTTGCAGCATGGCCAGCCCTTCCGCACTATTGAGGGTCAGCTGGAGCGCAATCGGCAGATGCCGGTCGGGCACCGCGCGATGGCAGCCTACGACGCCGCCCTCCATGCTGGGACCATCGGCCGCTGCAGCCTGCACCCTCCCCGCTCCCCCCAATGACAGGGTTCGCTTGCTGTCACATGACGCAGCTCCAACGACCCAGTATGGTGTTCGCCCCAATGTCTACAGCAGAACTGCGCGCTCTCCTGGGCCCCGCGGCCGAGCAGGCTGACGAGATTCTCGCCACCCTGAGAACCAACCGAAGTCGTTTGCCCGTAGCTTTCCCAGGTCTCCCCCGCCGATTCGGCAAGGCCGTGGCGGGCGGCGGCCAGCGGCTCTTCGGCGAAGCGACCGTCGACCTCGATGCTTTCCGCACTTGCGATCTCGTGGCCGCGTATCTGGTCACGTCGCTCGATGCGACCGAAGAAGAAGTCCTCGATGTTTTTGCTCATGGCGACATCGAAGAGCGGGCCATGCTGTTCCGTTGCCTGAACTTCATGCCCCTCAGCAGCACCACCAGCCGCCTGTTTGGCGAGGCCTTGCGCACCAACATCGTGCTGCACCTCGAAGCGGCGATGTGTGATAGCGACCTGCTGGCGCGCACCCTCAAAAGCGGGACCATCGACGCTGACACTGGCAACCGCTTGCTACTGAAGTTCGCGTTCATCGGCATGGACCTGACGCGCGCACTCAACATCGAGAGCCACGCGAACGCCACCCTGTCGACCATGCTGCAAGACCTCGCGACCGAACGTGAAGCCGCCGGCCGCTCGGTCTGGAAGCACACCTATCGCATGCTCGGCCATGCGGTCTGCCCCGGCGCGCTCGGTCGCTTGATCGGCGGCCTCGAGCACGGTGACGATGGCGTGCGCCACGCAGCCGCCGATGGTTTGCTCGCGATGCGCAACAACGACTCAAAGCTACAACCCCTCCTTGCCCAGTTCGCCCAAGAACGACTGCCGCGTGAACCGCGTGAAACCGTTCGCGAACTGCTGCAACAACTCGCTACCAACTAGCCCCCGACAATTAGGCCCCAGACGAATCGCGATGCTCATCTTCGAACCGCACATCCACATGTTCAGTCGGGTCACCGACGACTACGAGCAACTGAGTCTTGCCGGCGTGCGCGCCTTGCTCGAGCCAGCTTTTTGGCTCGGCCAGAACCGCACATCAGTCGGCACCTTCATCGACTACTACGAAACGCTGATCGGCTGGGAGCGCCATCGCGCGCAGCAATTCGGCATCCATCACTTCTGCACGATGGGCCTCAACCCGCGCGAAGCCAACGACAACAGCATCAACCGTGATGTGCTCGCGATCCTGCCGCGCTACTGCGAAAAGGACTCGTGCATCGGCGTTGGCGAAATCGGTCTCGACGACCAGACCAAGACCGAAGAGATCATGATGTCGGAGCAGCTTGAGCTGGCCCGCAACCATGACCTGCCGGTGTTGGTGCACACGCCCCACCGCGACAAGATGAAGGGCTTCCAGCGCTGCATTGCGATCGTCAAGGAAGCCAACTTCCCGATGGAACGCGTACTGCTCGACCACGGCAACGAGGAGACGATCAAGATCACCCGCGACCTCGGTTGCTGGTCAGGCTTCTCGATCTACCCGAACACCAAGATGGATCCGGCGCGCATGGTTTCGATCGTGCTCGAGTACGGCATCGAACGCTTCGTCATCAACAGTGCCGCCGACTGGGGCGTCAGCGACCCGATGATGGTGCCACGCACCTGCGTCAAGCTTGAGCAAGCCGGCGTGCCGCGCGAAAAGGTCGAACAGTTGGTCTGGAACAATCCAATCGACTTCTTCGCCCAGAGTGGCCGCATCAACGCGGAGATGCTGGCGCAACCGGCGAGTGCCAACCTGCGCGAGACGTTCGATGGCAACTCGGTGTTGCGCGGTCAGGATCCTGACAAGATGTAGCGAACCGGTCGCTACTCCACGGTGATCTCGCAGAGCGGGATCATCGTGAAGCCGCCAGCAAGCAACACCTCGCCAAGGCCTGATTCCGTAGGCAATCGTCCCAGCGACACCTGGCCCGATCAGTGCGGCTTGTATTCGCGCTTCTTCAGTTTGACCATCAGCGGGTTGTCGCGCTCGGTCACGAGGTTGACGACAAGGCCCTTGCGGCCAGCGCGCGCCGTGCGGCCAACGCGGTGCAGGTAGTTGTCAACGTCCTTCGGCAGGTGCACGTTGACGACGCGGTCGACGCGCTCGATATCGAGGCCGCGGCCGCCGAGGTCGGTAGTCAAAAGCACCGACACATCGCCATCGCGGAAGCTCGCCAGGTTGCGCCGGCGCTCGGCGCGATCCATCTCGCCCATGTAGCGCACGAACCCAACATCTACTTCGTCGAGCCACTCAGCCAACACTTCACATTGCGCGCGTGTATTGGCAAACAGCACCGTGCCCGAATCCGGCTTCTCGCGCAGGACCTGACGCAACACATCGGTGCGGCGACCGTGCTCGACCCTGCGATTGTCGGTGCGCAACGTGCGCACAACCTTGTGGCTACCGTGCGTCTCAATCTGCAACGGTTTCTCACCGAAGATGTCCTTGACGACGGCGCGCAACGTCTCCGGCATCGTTGCCGAAAACATCACCATCTGCACGGCGGCAGGGCAATCGCGCGCGACCCTGGAGGCGACTGGCAAGAAGCCTTGATCGAGCAACTGATCCGCCTCGTCAAACACCAGCATGCGCGCGTCGTCGAGCCGCACTCGCTTCTGAGTCAGCAGTTGCAGCAAGCGCCCAGGCGTCGCGACCAGGATCTCAAAGTCAGAGTTGATGTTCATCCGCGCAACTTGCTTGGCCGAACCACCAATCGCATAGCGAACGCGCAAGCGCGTGCCGTGCGTCAAGCCCTTGAATACGCGCCCGACTTGCTCGCCAAGTTCGCGACCTGGAACCAGCACGATGCCGCGCGGTCGACCCGAATCAGATACCGGTTCCTCAGCGGACTCGAGCTCCTTGATGAGGTGTAGCATCGGCAGCACATACGCGAGCGTCTTGCCACTACCAGTCTCGGCAACGCCCACCATCGAGCGCTTCTTTAGCAGCTCGGGAATCGCGCGCGCCTGGATATCCGTCGGGGTCGTCAGCTCCTGTTCGGTAAGGCTGGCTTTGAGGGACGGAAGAAGCGGATAGTCGGAGAAGGACGGCAAGGGACTTGGGGCGGCAGGTGCGAACGAGGAAACTTTGGGGGCGAACAGGATACCGGCAGCGATTGCCCAAAAAGACACAATCATGGGCCTAGTTCGCTTCGGACCCGTAAACAGTCGACCAGGAAGGCCGGAGTGCACCGGATCGTGCCGGCAAGCTTGATGATGCCAGCCCCCCCAGCAGACCAGCGCAGTTGCGGAGTTAGCACTGGGCCAACGCCTCGATGACAACGCCGTTGTCGTCAAACTCGGCGGTAAGCCGTGCGAACTGCAAGAGTTGCTAAGCAAGGTAGCCGTCATCAACTGCCACTCAACGCAGCCCCACCAACCACTGCGATGCGGACGATTACCATGCGACGTTGCCGCGCGAGCATGCGAAGGACGGCGTCATCTTCGTGCACATCAACAGCAACGCGAAAGAGAGAGATCGGGTGATGGCCGCAGCAGCCGGCAGCGACGGGCGATGCTGACAACGCCAAGAGCAATGGCCCGCCGAGTGGAGCAAGTTCCTCAAAGCAAAGACCAAGAAGTCTGGTCGCTTGCTCGAGTGGCCGGAAGGCGGCAACACGTGCCAATTCGAGCCGCAAACCAGTAGGCTCGCGCGCTCATGTTCATCGAGAACATCAGCGCCAATCCTGCCTTCTTCGTCTACGTCGTGGTCACGATGGTGTTCAGCGTCGTGCTGCACGAATTGGCTCATGGCTGGGCCGCGATTTGGCAAGGGGACCGCACGCCGATTGAAACCGGTCACATGACCGTCGACCCGCGCGTGCACATGGGGGCGATCTCGCTGATCATGTTGGCGCTGATGGGCATGTGCTATGGCGCCATGCCGGTCGACCGGACGCGGTTTCGCAGTCGCTATGGCGACGCGCTCGTGTCGGCGGCGGGACCGCTGATGAACCTGCTACTCGCGTTCCTGGCGCTCACGGGACTCAGCGTCTGGCGGGTCACCATCGGCGGCTCGACTGAAATGTCCGTGATGAGCGAAAACCTACTGCAGTTCCTGTGGGTCTTCGGGGTCAGCAATATCGCGCTATTCTTGTTCAATCTGATCCCGGTGCCACCGCTGGATGGCGCGAGTGTGCTGGCGAATCTGCACAAGGGCTATGCCCGCATGCTTCGCAGGGTCCAGGACCCGCGAGTCTTCCTGATCGCGTTTGTCGTGGTGTTCATGGTCCTGTCGTCGAACGACTACCACCTCTACAAACTCGCCGGCGGGATCGCCAACCCCTACGTGCGTTGGGTCGTTTCGGTCCTCGCGTGAGAGATTGACGGGAGCCGAGCGCCCCCGCATCGAGCCCACCCGCACCGGGCGGAACTCGCATTCCCGCGCCGCGCCGCTACGCTGTTCGCGCCGAAACCCGCGATGTCCGACCTTAATCACGAAATCCAACGCCGCCGCACGTTTGCGATCATCTCGCATCCTGATGCCGGCAAGACGACTCTAACCGAGAAGTTGCTGCTCTACGGCGGCGCCATCCGTCAGGCTGGTTCCGTCAAGGCTCGTCGAGGCGGCCAGAGCGCGACGTCCGACTGGATGGACATCGAGAAGAAGCGTGGCATTTCGATCAGCAGTTCCGCGCTGCAGTTCGAATACGAGGGCTACTGCGTCAACCTACTCGACACGCCTGGCCACCAAGACTTCTCCGAAGACACCTACCGCACGTTGGTCGCTGCCGATGCAGCGCTGATGCTGATCGATGGTGCCAAGGGCGTCGAGCCGCAGACAATCAAGTTGTTCAAGGTGTGTCGCGATCGCGGCATTCCAATCGTCACCGTCGTCAACAAGATGGACCGGCCGTCGCGCGACCCGCTCGACTTGATGGACGAAGTAGAGAAGACGCTCGGCATCACGATCGTTCCGGCATCGTGGCCGATTGGTTCGGGCGACGGCTTCCGTGGCGTCTACTCGCTGCGCGAAAAGAACGTGCTGCTCTATGAGCGCACCGCGCACAACGCAACGCGCGCTGCGGTAGAGACCACCGGACCAGAAGACCCCGCCTTGCGGGAAGCGCTCGGCGACCGCGCGCACAACAAGCTGATCGAAGACCTCGAGATGGTCCAAAACTGCGTGCAGCCCTTCGCGCTCCAAGACTTCATGGAGCAGAAGATCAGCCCGATGTTCTTCTGCAGTGCGCTATCGAACTTCGGCGTCGAAGAGATCCTGAAGAGCTTCATCGAGATCGCGCCACCACCGGGCCCGTTGCCCACCATGAGTGGTGAGATCGCGCCGAACGAGCCGTTCTTCTCGGGCTTCGTCTACAAAGTCGCCGCCAACATGGACAAGATGCACCGCGACCGCATCGCGTTCTTGCGCGTCACGTCCGGGCGATTCGAGCGCGGCATGGCCGCCAAGCACTTGCGCATGGGCCGCGACGTGCGCCTCTCCCACCCACACCGCTTCTTCGGGCAAGAACGCGTTTCGATCGAAGAAGCGTTCCCCGGCGATGTCATCGGGTTGATCAACCCCGGCATGTTCCGCGTCGGCGACGCACTCAGTTCCGGCCCATCGTTTGACGTGCGCAACTTCCCACGGTTCGCGCCAGAGATCTTCGCGCAGGTCGCTCCACGTGAACCTTCGATGGCCAAGGGCTTCGGCAAGGGTCTAACCCAGCTTGGCGAAGAAGGCGTTGTGCAGATCTTCTGGCCGCGCCACGGCGCGCGCGAACCTGTTCTCGGTGCCGTTGGCGAGCTACAGCTACAGGTTTTCCAAGCTCGCTTGGAATCCGAATACAACGTCGACCTGCGCCTCGAGCGCAAGGGATGGTCGCGAGCGCGCTGGATCAAGGACGTCACCGAGGAAGTGCTCGAAATCCTGCCGATGGTCGTCAAGGACGAAGCGGGTCGCTACGTCGCGTTGTTCAACTCGGAGTTCGAGATCAACTACGCCAAATCTCGCTACGAAGGCCTCGAGTTGCTCGAAACGCCGCCGAGCGAAGAAGACCTCGGCGAATAGCGCGGCGATCCTGCCGCGCAGGCACCCGCAATAGCGCAGGCACCCTGAAGCACCAAAGATCCGGGCGGCTACTTGCCGCCGCTAGCCTTCGCTGGATCTTTGCCTTCGGACGGCGCCGGCTTCTTGTCGCCCTGGCGCACGCGCTTACTCGGCCGAATGTCCCCTTCCTTCGCCTTGGCTTCAGCACCAGTCACGGCCTCAAGTACCTGCTCCCAAAGCGGCTGGTAGTCGCGCACGTCGCGAACGCGTTCGCCGTGGCCATCGACCTTGAAGTCAGCCTCCGCAAACTTGGCGTCGACTTCGACGTTCTCCACAGTGACTTGCTGCACAACATCAACACCGACGAAGTAGCGAGCCAGCAACACGGCATGGTCGCGGTCGCGAACAAACACTTCGACGCGATCGGCCAACGGCAAATCGGGATCCTGCGCATCGAGTCCTGCCCGGCGTGCCCCACGTAACCAGATGCCCTGGTCGCCTTCGTGCTCCTTCTCCTTGGCAATCGCCAGATCGAAGGTACGCATCAAGTCCGTGATCATGCCGCTGCCCAGCGGCGACTGCGCCCGACCATCGACCATGCCCGGCAGATCTGTCTTCTTCAGGATGACGGACGCCCATTCGAGGTCCGCGACAACATCCGCCGGAATGTGCACGAACACCGCGCCAAACGCCGGATCCTCTTCGAAGATCAGGATGCCTTCCTTGGTGCGGGCCGTTTCCATGCGACCCTCCAGGCCGTCGCCGAACGAATATTGCAGTGCGCTAAACTGCTGATCCCCCGGCTTGGCCTGTGTCCCACGCAGGACACGTAGCTCGCCGCGCGTCGTCACATCGAGGCCGCCCGGCAGCTTGCCGGTCGTGGCCATCGTCATTCGCAGGCTCGTCAGGGCAGCCTCGGCACTGGCGACCACCGCCACAAGGTCGTTAACAGGATGGACTTGCGGCTTTTCAGCCGATTCCGTGCCCGGCGCCTGGGCGGCAACCGTCCCGATCAGGGATGCAAGGCAGAACAAGACGTTCGCGGTGGTACGGTTCATGCTCGGTTCGCCATCATACCGGGGAGTGCCCCTCGCCCCACCCATTCTGTCGTCTGCGACCAACGAGACTTCCCATGGCTTTTTGCATGGCTACCCAAGTCCTTCGCCCAACCCGCCTACTAGCACTCTGCTCGGCAGCCCTAATCCTGGCCTTGCCGATCGCTGCCCAAGAAGTCATGCAGTTGCGTCTCAAGGACGGGCGTGTGCTGGTCGGCAAGGTCGCATCCAAGGGTGATAACTACGAAGTCACCACATACGACGGCAGAGTCACCGTCGCCAAGCTCGACGTCGTCGACAGACACCCCCGCGCAAGCCTCCTCGAGAAGCTCAGGAAAAAGGCGAAGACCAGCGGCGACAGCGCGTTCGTCCACCTCAATCTCGCCAAGATTGCCCGCGAATACGGACTGACCAGTGAGATGTGGCGGCTCCTCGACAAGGCCATCAAAAAGCTGTCGCAGCAAACCGCCAACAACAAGAGCAGCCCGGTCCACAAACGCCTGCGAGACTTCTTGGCGCAGCTAGAACCCGAACTCATGCCGCACAAGCTGCGCCAGGCACCACTTGAGAAGCGAGTCCAGTATCTGCTTCGCCTCGTGCCAAAGAACGTCATCGTCAGCCGTTCGGCCGCCATCGAAGAACTACTCGTGCGTGAGCCAGGCGCCGACCAATACCTGCGCGTGCAAGGTCGCCGCAACTCCAACGAACGTCAGCGCATCGCCGCGCTTGCCTCACTGCAGCGCCGCAAGGTTGCTGGCAACGATCGCTTCGTGCTACGCACCACGGTGTTTGACCGCAGCAACCGCGTGCGAGAGGCAGCGATCAACATCAGCAAGCCGACCATAGAGGCCAGCAACATCGTATATATGGCCGGCGGCCTCGCCAACAAGCACGCCAAAGTGCGTGTGCGCACTGCGGAAGCACTCGCCGATCTAGGCCACCGTGCAGCCGTCAACTTGCTCGTCAAGGCCGGCCCACATGCGGCCAGTGGCCTCGCAGCAACCGGTGGCGATGGCTCGAGAACGCGCGCCCACGTCGCCTTCCTCCACCAGCAGGCCTACATCCGCGACTTCGATGTTGAAGTCGCGCAGGCCGCGTTCATTGCCGATCCAATGGTCGACGTCGTACAAAGCGGCAGCGTGCTCGACGTCACAGTTGTCGGCGTCTACGAGATACGCACGATCGTCAAGTCGTATCGAACTGCGCTGAAGCAACTGACCAAGAAGGATCCCGGTAAGGATCCACGATTGTGGGGCGAATGGCTGGCCAAGCTGCAGCCGGAACCCAAGCCCGTCGAAACCGGTAAGCGCTAACGCTGCCCCTCCCACTCACCACCCGTTCGTAGCCACCGCTCTACCCATTTGGCAGCTACCAATTTGCCCGAGAACCCAAGTCACATGAAATACCCCCTGCTAGTAGCGATCACGCTGACTGCGATGTCAGCCATCTCGACAGCCCAAGCGCCGTCGAGGCACCAGACGATGGCAACGCAACCGGCTGCCAATCAGACCCGCGCCGCCTCGACCAACCCGGCTTTCACCCAACTGCAACTCGCGAAGGCCGCGCACAAGATGGGCCAGCACGCCGTGATGTGGCAGCACCTAGACCTCTGCCTCAAGAAACTCCCCGCCGACCAGGACACACCGATCTCTGGACAATTGCGCAACTTCCTGGCGCAACTAGAGCCGCTGCTACTCGACAGCAAGTTGCATCAAGCCCGCACCAAAACGCGCGTCAAGGCACTGCTGAAACCGGTAAAGGTCGGCCAACAACGCAGCAAAGCCGCCGCAATCCAAGAACTGCTGGTTCGTGAACCGCGCGCGGATGCTGTGCTGCGCGAGCACGCCCGCAAGAACGCCAGTCACACGCGCAGGCTGATGGCCCTCGCGGCGATCGATCGTCGCTCTGGCGAGAGCAACCACCACTTCGTGCTTCGCACCGCCGTCGTCGATCGCAGCGAGCATGTCCGCAAGAAGGTCATCGACCTCGTGCGCACAAACGCTACCGACAACGATGTGCTTTACGTCGCATCAGGCTTGGGTCACAGGTCTGCAAGGGTGCGCATGCGCACCGCGGACGCGCTCGGCAGCCTCGGCAGAAAGAGCGCCATCGACCTATTGGTCAAGGCGGGGCCCGTTGCCGCCGCTGGCTTGGCAAGTGATTCAGGCGGCACCAAGACGCGCGGCCACGTCGCGTTCTTGACGCAGACCAGCTACATCCGCGACTTTAATGTTGAGGTAGCCTCCGCAGCGTTCGTTGCCGACCCGCAAGTCGATGTCATGCAAGAAGGGGCGGTGCTCGACGCAACGGTCATGAGCATGCAGCAGCAACGCACGATTCGCCGTTACTACCAACGAGCACTGAGGCAGTTGTCCGGCAAAGACCCGGGGCGCGACGTCACCAAGTGGGCCCAGAAAATGAACCAGGCTCGCAAGTAGCCTGCATCCGAGGTGCCATACCCGTTGACTCAACAAAGCACTCGGGGGCGACCGCGGCTTTAGCTACCATTCGGCTCGCCTGAGATGATCCGTATGCAAGCCAACTCCCAAATCTGTGTCGTAGGACTCGCCGTGATGGGCCAGAACCTAGCCCTCAACATCGCCCGCAACGGGTTTCCGATCACGGTCTTCAACCGGTCACCAGACAAGATCGAGGCAACGCTCGCGCGCTGCGAAGATGGCTACCAGATGGTCGGCGCCAAGACGCCCGAAGAGGCATGCGCCTCGCTAGTGCGACCCCGCAAGGTGCTGCTGCTGGTCAAGGCAGGCGACCCGGTCGACACCACGATCGCAACGTTCCTGCCGCACCTACAGCCGGGCGACATGATCATCGACGCCGGCAACTCGCACCCCGACGATACCGAACGCCGCTCGGCCGAACTGGCTGCTAAGGGCTTCCGATTCGTCGGCATGGGTGTTTCTGGCGGCGAAGAAGGCGCGCTCAATGGCCCGAGCATGATGCCGGGCGGCGAACGCAGCGCTTATGACGAACTCGCCCCCATCGTCAACAAGATCGCCGCGAAAGTCGACGACGGCGCGTGCGTCGCGCACATCGGCACCGGCTCTGCCGGGCACTTCGTCAAGATGGTGCACAACGGCATCGAGTATGGCGACATGCAACTGATCGCCGAGTGCTACGACCTGATGAAGAACGTGCTCGGCATGTCGCACACGCAGATGGCCGACACGTTCAAGCAATGGAACGAGGGCTTCCTCGAGTCGTTCTTGATCGAAATCACCGAACGCATCCTGCGCGAGACCGATCCCGAGACCAAACAACCGCTAGTCGAACGCATCCTCGACAAGGCCGGCCAGAAGGGCACGGGCCGGTGGACCAGCGAAATCGCGCTGCGCTACGGCACGCCAGTGCCGACGATGCAGGCCGCGGTCGAAGCGCGCTACTTGAGTGCGATGAAGACACAGCGAGTTCACGCCAGCAACCACCTGCAAGGGCCGGCGCAAGGCGCGCCCATCGAGGGCATGATCGATGCCGTTCGTGACGCGCTGTATTGCAGCAAGATCTGCAGCTACGCGCAGGGCCTCGACCTGCTGGCCACTGCCGACGCAGACAAGCAGTGGGGCTTAGATCTCGGCGACATCGCCCGCATCTGGAAGGGTGGCTGCATCATCCGCGCCCGCTTCCTGAAGAGCATCCAAGCGGCGTATGGCAAGTCGAAGAGCCTGCCCAATCTGCTGCTCGACGCGGACCTCGGCGCCTTCATCCAGAAACACCAAGGTGCATGGCGCAAGGTCGTCGCACTGGCGGCCGAACGCGGCATTCCGACGCTTGCGATGGGCGCCAGCCTCAGCTACTTCGACTCGTATCGTCGCGCGTCGCTACCGCAGAATCTGACGCAGGCGCAACGCGACTTGTTTGGTGCCCACACGTTTGAGCGCACCGACAAGCCGGCAGGCGAGTTCTTCCACCACGAGTGGTCGTAGGTCACGAGCCGCTTGCGCGAGCAGGGCGAAGCAAGGGAGCCATGCGAGGTGCTCAGCAAAACGCCAAGCAACGCAGCCAGGACTAGGGATGTGTTCATGGCCCGAAGCTGTCGCCTTCGGCCCACACGCTAGCAGGCTTTAGTCGCCGATGTGGCGACGCACGCGCATGTAGAGCTTCTCGACCTTGGTGCGCGCCCAATTTACCGTTCGCAAGAACTTCAGCGACGAGTTGATCGACGGGTCGTTCTGGAAGCAGTTGATGGGGATGTTGTGCGCCATCTCGGCCCAGCCGATGTTCTCGACCAGGTACTCAAGAATCATCTTGAGCGTCACGCCGTGCAGCGGGTTGTTGGGCTGATTGTTCAAACGGTCACCTCTTCGAGGCGAGCCGCTTCGGTCTCCCACTTGGCCGTCAACTCGGCGCTGCGTTGCTTGCTCGCAGCCAACTGATTGTTGAGGTCGGCGGCGCGCTTTTGATCGTCCCACGTAGCCGGAAGCTCCAGCTCAGCAGTGAGTTCTGCCTGCCTGCGTTCGGCCGACTCGATCTGGTCTTCGAGCTTCTTAACGACCTTCTGCTGCTTCTGCATCATGGCGCGCGGCGACTGGCCGCTATTGCTCTGGACATTATTACTCTGGGCCAGCGCCTTCGCCTTCTTCTTAGCTTCCTTGGCAGCCTTCTTCGACTGCTTGGTGCCACCGGCCGTCAACGCGGCGCGCGCCGACGTCGACGCCGTCTTGTGCAGGTAGAACTCGTAGTCCCCCATGTAGTGCGTCAACTTGCCGTCCGCGACATGAATGACCTTGTTGCCGAGCGCCTTGATGAAGTGCACGTCGTGACTGATGAACACCAGAGTGCCTTCGAACTGCTTCAACGCTTCGACCAGCGCATCGATGCTGGCGATGTCGAGGTGCGTAGTCGGCTCGTCCATCAACAGTAGGTTTGGCGGATTGAGCAGCAGTTTGACCAAGGCCAAACGACTCTTCTCGCCACCACTGAGCACCGACACCTTCTTGAACACCGACTCCCCGGAGAACAAGAATGAGCCGAGCAGCGTGCGCACCGCTTGCTCGGTGACCTTGGCATCGGTGTCGAGCGCTTCCTCGAGCACCGAGCGCTTCGGCTCGAGCATCTCGATGCGATACTGCGAGTAGTAGCCGGCGGTGACGTTGTGGCCGAGGCCGTGCTCGCCTTGACCTGGCTCCAACTTCTGACCGAGCAACTTCAGCAACGTCGACTTGCCGGCGCCATTGGGACCGACCAACACGATGCGTTCGCCGCGTTCGACTTCAAGGTCGGCACCGCGGTAGACGACATTGTCGCCGTATGCAAAGTGCACCTGATCGAGCCACGTCACTCGCACACCGCTGCGGATCGGCTGGGGAAACCGGAACCCACCCATCTTCTTGTCGTCACCGAGCGGCGCTTCGATCTTGTCCATGCGCTCGATCTGACGCAGTTTACTCTGCG
Source organism: uncultured bacterium (assembly GCA_937906475.1). Lineage (GTDB taxonomy): Bacteria > Planctomycetota > UBA1135 > UBA1135 > UBA2386. Next base: position 44,855 of record CALCZA010000047.1, on the reverse strand, counting down.
CCTGCGTCGCCTTACTGGCCTTCGCCTTGAAGCGATCGGCGAACGCTTGCAGGTGCGCGATCTCTTTCTGCTGCGTCTTGTAGGACGCCATCAACTGCGCATCGGCCGCATCCCGCAGCATCAAGAACTTGCTGTAGGTGCCGGTGTAGCGGGTCAGGCCGCGTTGACGGATTTCGACGATCGCCGTCACCAACGCGTTGAGGAACTCACGGTCGTGCGAGATCACTAGGATCGCACCTGAGTAACCGATCAAGTAGCCCTGGAACCACATCAACGACTCGAGGTCGAGGTGGTTAGTCGGCTCATCGAGCATCAACAGATCCGGCTCTTGCGTCAGCAGTCGCGCCAAGTGCGCGCGCATGACCCAACCACCACTAAGTTCCTTCGCCGGTCGATCGAGATCGGAATCGCGGAAGCCCAAGCCCGCCAGGATCTGCTTGGCCTTGGCCTCAATGAGGTAGCCATTGAGCTCGTTGTAGCGCTCGTGCACATCTTCTTGACCGGCGCTCAGTTCTTCGTAGTCACCTTCTTCCCACGACTTGATCGTGCGATGCAACTCGAGAAAGTCGTCGGTGATCGCACAGGCAATCTCGAGCACCGTCTCATCACCGATCGGCGCGCTCTCTTGTGGCAGGTAGCCAATCTGGGCATCGCGCTCGAACGCGATCTGGCCATCGTCGGCCGGTTCATTCTTCAAGATCAGCGAGAACAACGTCGACTTGCCAGCGCCGTTGGGACCAACCAGGCCGATGCGATCGCCACGATTGACCTGTAGAGCCGCATCCGCAAATAGGGTGCGGTCACCGTACGACTTCGAAACTCCTGACAGGGTCAACATTGGGGCGAACAGTATGCAGATTTACCCAGCCGTTGGCTATGGCCCCGAGGCCCCGAAATGTAGATCGCGCGCCCTCGGTCGCCAGTGCCCGCCGCGAGTGCCCGCCGCCGGCGAAGCCGGAGAAGTCGATCTCATAGGCAGCGGCGCACACAACTCTGGCGTTTGCGAACAGAACCAGCAGCCCTGAAATCGGCGTGCACTTGGCGCGAACCCGGGCCGCAATGGCCATTGCCAACGACTGAACCACGCCGAACATGGCGAAGTTGGGCGAGCAAGCGCAATAGCCTCGAATCGCTATTTGGGGAGCGGATGGCCCTCGCCAAACAGTTTCAAATCGTGGATGGACCAATACAGGCCCTGCTTCTTGCCGGTCTGCGTGATCTTCACGAACTTGGCCTGCAGTGGTTCCCAGCGAATGATCGGGTCAGCGCGCGACCCCTTGCCCACAGCAATCGGCTCGCCCCAAGTCTTGCCGTCCAGCGAAGTACGCACTTCATAGTTCGCCGGGAAGTCGCCGGGCGACCCCGCGGTACTGAGCGAAACCCCGGTGACCTGCGCCGCCTCGCCCAACTCGATCTGGATCCAGGTGCCCTTTTGCTGCGGACGGTTGCTCGTCCAGCGCGTCGCAGGCTTGCCATCGATGGCGTGCTTCAATTGCCCCTTCGAACGATTCGAAGTCAGCTTCCAACTCAGACGCGACTTCACCGGTGGATCGAAGCGACGCAACTGTGAGAGCGTCCACGGCTGACGGCGACGCTTCATCTGACTGCGGACCGTCTCGACTTCCTGCTTGGACACCAACTCAGCTTCGTTGCCCCAACTGTTGCGGATGTAGGTCAGCGCATCTGCAATCCACTCATCGTCGTTGCTCGCCATCGCGGCCATGGCACCTGGATAGGTCTTGCCATCGACCGGCCCCGTCAAGCCTTGCAGCACGATGCGGGCGACTCGTTCTTTCGAGCCGAGCACGCGCGGCGACCCAATCAACGTCGGCGCCAGCGTCGTGTGCTCGGCGCCAGGTACCGGCATGCCTTCGCCATTATTGCCGTGACACGAGAAGCACAAGGACTTGTAGATCGTCGCGCCGCGCGTCACCGAAGCAGCCAGCGCCGCGTTGGCCTTAGCGATCTCCGCGCGACGCGCAGCATCGGCCTTCTCCTTCGCGAGGCGATCGAAGTAGCGCTTGGCGGTCATCGCGATCGCATCGTTGCCCTCGTGAGCGTTGACGATGCCTTCGACCAGCCGGCCGCGCGCTGGTAGTTCGGTGTAGATTGCGCTTCGCACAACCTGCAACAACACGCCCGCATCCGGATCGTCAGCCATGGCACGAAAGCCCGCGACGAACTCAGCCTGCTGCTTGCCTAACAAGAACTGCTCGCCAGCGCGAATCGCCGACGCGCGCACGCGTGCGTCGCTATCGATGAAGCGAGCCAACACATCACGGTGCGTCAGTTCGTGCATGCCATCGAGCGTCCACATGGCGTGGTTTCGAGCCAACGCCGACGCATGCGTCGTCATCACCTGGCGCAAAGCCGGTAGGACACTGCGATCGCCGCGTAGCACGATCAACTTCTGTGCGGTGTCACGCCACCAACCGTTCGGGTGCGCAAGATGCGCCACCAACTCGGCCGTCGACTCATCGAGCATGCGCGGCTTCGGACCAGGTTTAAAGTCATCGTGCACCAAGCGGTAGACGCGGCCGCGACCGACATTGCGATCGAGACCATACTCCTGCACCACAGAGCGCAGGTAACTGCCCTTCCGCACCCAGTTGCCTTCCTGGATGATGCCGCGATACATGTCGACGATGTACATCGTGCCGTCCGGCGCCGTGTACATATTGATCGGACGAAAGTTGGCGTCCTTGGTGCGCAGGAACTCACTGCCTTCGTGGGCATTGGTCAGAACGCGCGTGCCACGATCATCGTGCACGATGGCGCGACGGATCAGGCGGCCGACGGGTTCCGGCACAAACAGGTTGCCGTAGAGTTCGCGTGGCAAACGGTCGCCACGAAACACCACTTGGCCACAGCACCCGGTGAAGTGATTGAGCGAGCCATCGTCGCGCACCCGCCCAGTGCCGCCCTGCACATCAGGAATATCGTCAATCGGCCAGCACTCGTTGAAGCCCTTGGCCAACTGACCTGGCAAGTCGAGCTTGCCGTATTGCATGTTCTGCTGGAACGCGGTGGCAACGACTTCGCCGCCAGCGCGCGAGTAGTAGCACTGACCCCAATCACCGTGGGTTATTCCCCACTGGCCATCGCCCGCTGGCATTGCGTGCGCCGTGACCTTGCCGTTCTCGTAGCGGTAGCGCTTGTTCGTGTAGGTGACGTAGAGGAAGTTGTCGACGTTCCAGTCGAGGCCGCTCGGTTGATGCTCGAGGTTGCCGCCGCGGGAACCGCCCTTGTAGACCAGTGTCTTCTCGTCGGCTGTGCCATCGCCATCGGTATCGCGGTATTCGTGCAGATCGAGCGTATTGGTCTCGCGAACCAAGATGCTGTCTTGCAGCGGCAGGATCATGCGCGGCAGCACCAGTTTATCGATGAACACCGAATGCTTGTCCATGCGACCGTCGCCGTCGGTGTCTTCGAGCAGGCTGACCCGACTCACCGGATCGTGCGCGCCGGAACCATCAATATCCTGCATGTAGGTGCGCATTTCGGCGACATACATGCGACCGTTGCCGTCCCACGCGATGACCGCCGGTTCATGGATCATCGGTTCGCTGGCAACCAACTCGAGGTGGTAGCCGGCCGGCAACTCGATGGCAGCCATCGCTTCAGCTGGCGACAACGGTTGCGCGCCGGCCAACTTGGTTGGATCTGGCTCACGCGCCGGCGTGTCTTTCTCTTGGGCGAACAGCGAAGTGGCGAAAAAGGCGATGCAGATCAGGAAGCGTGGCATACGGGTCTGGTGGATGGTCTCGGTTGATGCTCGTCTCGGTCAGTAACTCGATCAGTTCTTCGCCGTCACTTCTTGGCGGGAGGCTTCTTGGGAGCAGGCTTAACCAACACGTTTTGCGCTGCAGCAATCTTCGCCTCCGTCTCGGCAATGCGCAGGCCCGCGACATTCAGATCCGCCAGCCGTTTTTGCAACGCGACCAACTTCGGCTGGAGCACGGCCTCCTGCTTCGCAGCTTCGGCAGTCGCTTTGTCGACTTCCTTGGACAGTGACTCGACCTTTTCCTTAGCCCCAGCGATCGCCTTCTGCTGATCGACTAGTTGCAGTTCCAACGCGCGCAGCGGTTTGAGTTCGACCTCGATCTCGGCGGCACGTAGCTTCGCGCCAAGCAACTCCAACTCAGAAGCGGCTAGGTCCTGCAACTCACGCAACAAGGCCGATCTCACGCCGCGAAGTTGCGAACTGGTGCGCACCGATTCGAACCGAGCCACGCCAATATCCTTATTGGCCTGATCGAGGGTCGCCTCCCAAAGTTCTAGTTCACGTTCCTGTTCCAGACGCTCAGCACGCAGAACCCCAACGTCACGGGCCCGACTGGAGCGCATCAGGGTGTTCTCACGATCGATCGCGCAGCCGGCCAAAAATGGCACTGCGAGCACGAGGAGAACAGAACCGAGGCACGCCGGGCGCGAAAACCATGACCGTTGTTGGTGGTAGCTGGCTATCATCTTTGCGCTCATTCAAGCACGAATACCCACCAAACGACCAATGGAACGCACTCTCATTCTGTTCAAGCCCGACGCCGTCCAACGCGGCCTCTCGGGAGAAATTCTCAGCCGCTTCGAAAGGAAGGGCCTCAAGATCGCTGGCATGAAGCTCATGCAGATCTCGCAAGAGCTCGCAGCGAAGCACTACGAAGCCCACAAGGAGCGCCCGTTCTACCCGGGTCTAGTGCAATTCATGACCAGTTCGCCGGTCGTGGCCCTCGCCCTCGAAGGCATCGGCGCCATCGCCACCTGCCGCAAGCTGATGGGTGCGACGTTTGGCTCGGATGCCGAAGCCGGCACGATCCGAGGCGACTACGGCGTCAGCCGTAGCTTCAACCTGGTGCACGGCAGTGACTCCCCGGAAGCCGCGGAGCGCGAACTCGGCCTGTTCTTCCCGGAAGGCCTCGTCGATTACGACTACGCCGCCTACAATTGGATCTACGATCCGGTTGAAGAACTGAAGAAATAACGCATGCAGACACCCGCAGCGCGCGGCCTGACGGCCGCCGAACTCAACCTCGCCATCGAGGAACTGCGGGCCTACAGCGAAGCCACCGTGCTCGACGCGGTGGCCTTGCAAGGTACTGACGGTCACAACGACGTGCTGTTGGTACTGCAACCCTCGGGCGATGGCGCGCGAAAGGTCTTTGTGCACGTCGCCCTCGGCGGCCCACGCGCACGCATCACGACGACACAGCGACGCTTCGGGCGTGATGCGCGTGCTCGCGGCCCCGGCGCGGACATGCTCCTGCGCGAACTGCAAGACGCGACCTTCGCAGCGATCGAAGCGGTGCAAGGCGAACGTCGGTGCACGTTCCTATTCGACACCAGTAACGGACAGCGCCAACTCGTCATCGAACTGTTCGGCGCCCGCGGGTTGTGGCTGCTCGGCAATGAAAATGGCGAAGCAATGACGATGTCGCGCGCGGTCGAAACCGCGGTGCGCACGTTGCGGCGTGGTGACATCTACGTGCCTCCGCCCCCCACGCCCGCAGTCGCATCGTCAAGCAAGTCGCCACTTCCTGATCGCTTCACAAAGCCTGTGCTCGACAGCATCGACGCGCACTTCACTCCTCTCGACCTCGACAAGGAACAGGCGCACGCAGAAGGCACGCTGCGACTGCTCGTCGAACGCAATCGCAAGAGGTCCGAGAACAAGGTGCAAGGCATGCAGCGGCAACTCGACAACGTCGAGCGCGTGCAACAAATGCGTTCGACAGCCGATCTGATGCTGGCTTATGCACACAGCGTCGCGCGCGGTGCCGACAACATGGAAGTGCCGAGCCTCGACGGCGATAGCACCGTGAAGATCCCGCTCGACCCAAGCAAGCCGGTCGCGATCCAAGCGAACAAGCTCTACGACAAGGCGCGGCGGCAGGAAGAAGGCCGCGCGATGACCGAAAAGCGGCTGGCTACAGCGCAGACCGAGTGCACGGAACTGCAATCGATCGCGGAGTTGCTCAAAGAACCGAGCGAAGCAAACCTCGAGACCATTGGCGAACGGTTGCAGGCCCTGGGCCTGATGCCGAAGCCAAAGCTGGGCACAAAGAAAACGCCTGGCAAGTCGCGTAATAAGGGCGACGAAGCCGTGCCGTTCCGGCGGTTCTCGTCGACCGAGGGCTACCCGATTTTCGTCGGTCGCAACAACAACCAGAACGACGAACTGACGATGCGGTATGCCAAAGGCAATGATCTATGGCTGCACGTCGGCGGCGGCCGGCCCGGATCGCACGTGGTCGTTCGCCTCCCGAAGCAGAAGACGGCGAGCCTCGAGACGCTGCTCGATGCGGCGACGCTAGCGGTCTACTACTCGAAGTCGCGAGGCGAGCCGCGCATCGAAGTGATTTATACCTTCAAGAAGCACATCAAGAAGCCCAAGGGTCTGCCAGCGGGCGCGGTGGTTCCGGCGCACACGAAGACGGTGACCGTACTGGCGGACAAGCAACGGCTGAGCCGGTTGCTGGCGACGTCGGCAACGTCACAGGATTGACGTATCGCGCAGTGCGCAACCTGCTGCGCGGCGTCACGCGCTAAGCTTTGCGATATGCGTCGCTCCGTTCTGCAACCTCACCGCACTCGCCCGCCCGGCAAGCCGCGCCCCTTCGCGTTCGCACTGCTCCTGACCGCACTGCTGCCCGGCTTGCTGCAGGCGCAATCTACGCCAACCCGACCCGATCTTGGCGACCCGGCGGCAGTCCCCGATGGCGCCCCACCGGGCATGCAACTCATCGAACGTAATAGCCTTCGCGACCATGCCTATTGGTTGGCTGACGATGCGCGCAACGGCAGGCAAACCGCGAGTTCCGGCCAACTCGAAACGGCGGACTACGTCGCCAAGCACTTCAAGGCACTCGGCCTCAAGCCACTCGGCGACAAGCGCGGGTTCTTGCAGCACTACCCGATCGAACGTTTGGAGATCAGCAAGTCAACCGGACTGCGATTTGGCAAGACAAACCTCACGGATGGGTTCGCGGTGCTGCATGCGAGCGAGAAGGACAAGGTCAGCGCCTCAAATACGCTGACGTTCTGCGGCAACGGCACCGACATTCGCGATTCAATGAAGGGCCGCATTCCGGTGATCGTGCTGAGCGGCACATCCCGTGGCGGTGTCGGCGGCGACCTGCAGGCAATCCAGCGCTACACGGCAATCGCTAGCAAGCTCGACAAGACGGGCGCCAAGGCAGGCATCGTGTGCCTGCTGGACGACAAGGGCTCGCTCGCGAACACGCTCAACTACCGCGGCCTACTGCGCGACCACGGAGTGATGGCCTATAGCAAGTTCGCCAGGCCAGTAGTTCGCCTGCCGCTGATGGTGCTATCAACCGAGGCGAGCAAAAAACTGCTCACCCACATGGGCATCACGATCGACGGGAACGAAGCGCTCGGCATCGACAACCTCAACGTCAAAGCCAAGGCCAAGCTGACACTGCAAGTGAAGGCCGTCAAAAAGGCCCGCGCCAGCAACGTCATCGCGGTACTCGAGGGCACCAACAAGAAATCTCAGGCAATCGTTATCTCGGCACACCACGACCACGTCGGCACGCGACTCGACGGCGACCGCTTCAACGGCGCCGACGACAACGCCAGCGGCACCTCCGGATTGCTGGAGCTTGCCGAAGCCTTCGCCAAGGCAGACAAACGCCCGGCGCGATCGATCATATTCTTATCGGTCAGCGGCGAAGAACTCGGCCTGTGGGGTTCGGCCTGGTATGCCGACCACCCGACGTGGCCGAAAGACCGGATCACCGCCAACATCAACATCGACATGATCGGACGCGCCGGCCGCAAAGATCAGGACATCCTGATGCAGATCACGCCGAGCCACCAACACGGCAAGTATTCGTCGATCGTGCGCGACGCCGTCACACTCGGCCAAAAGTTCGGCATCGTGTTCGGCAACGGCGACACCTACTACCGGCGCAGCGATCACTACAACTTTGCCAAGAAGGGCATCCCCGTGGTGTTCTTCTGCGATGGCGAACATCCGGACTACCACAAGGTCACCGACCACGCCGACAAACTCGACTACGTGGGCATGGAGGCGATCGTTCGGCTCGCCTACTGGACCGCGTGGCAGACAGCCGACGCCAAGGACAAGCCTAAAGAACTGGGTAAGCAGCCAGGCTGGTAACTACCAAATCGACAATCGCACGCGTTAGCGGCGCGGTTCGTCGACCTTAATGTCATCGTCGGTATCCGGCTTCTTGTCGGGTCCATTGCTGATCAGTTTCCAACGGTTACCCCACTTGCGCCCGGTAATGCGGAAGTCGCTGCCCCACGGATCAGTGAACGGTCCGTCGTAGCTTTGGCCAGCTTCAACGCCAAATTTCTTAAGCGCTCGCACGGACTCCGGCAGAGCCTTCAGATCCGTTGCGTGCACCTTGCGGTATTCCTTGCCAACCTTCGCCAACTTGCCGAGGTCGCGCTTGCAGGTGCGAATCAGCTTGGCGAGTTTCATGTCCTTCTTCGGATCCAGGCGCTTCTTACAGTCCCACGCAACTAGCCACTCCTGCGCCACCTTCTTGAAGCCCATGTCTTCGACCAGGCGCTGCTCCATGTGCGGCAGGTGCGCGGCGCCATAGTAGATACCAAGGCGCTTCTTGCCCTTGCCAATCTCACGACGCAGCACCTTCAGGCATTTCTCATTGCGGCCTTCCAGCAACGTCGACCCGTCACCACCGGCAGCCATCATCTCCATTTGCTCAAGTTGAGCCGCGAACGTGACGCGCATTAAGTGTTGGCCTTCGCGACTACGGAACGCCTTAACCAGGTCGAACGCGGCCTCCGGCTTGCCCGACTGTTCATCCGCATCTTGCTGCTCGAGCTGCGTCTGCATGCCGTTGACCATCATGTCGAACATGATCGACATCAAGCTCTCGCCGTGCTCCAGCATGCTCGACTGAAACTCCTCAGGAGTCATGTCCGCATGCACGAAGTTCTCTGGCTGATAGTCCACTTCATCAAGCTGGAACGTCAACCCCAAGCTCTGCTTCATGCCGAGTTGCAACATCGCAATCGGATTGAAACCAGTCGACTCACGATCCTTGGTCGGTCGATAATCTTCTGGCCCCACCAACTCATAGAGCAACGCATCACAGGTCTTGAACCGCTTGTTCATCTCCTGGTAGATCGCACGGTCAGCGATGTGAACAGCGCCGTAGAAAATGACTTTGACGCCATCCTTCTCGTAGGTCGTGACCGCCGTGTCGAGGTGACCGCCATCGCCAACCTTGACGAAGCGAACGAAGTCACTCGGCACCTGCGTTTGGCCATCGTCCAGAACCGGATCCTGCCCCTGGGTCGCATCGATGTCCTGCCCACGATCAGTGCCACGCGCCTCTTGGGCAACAGCGGGCCAAGAGAGCACCGGTAACATCGACAGGGCCGCGATCGGAAGCATGCGCATGCAAACATGATCGGCCTAACGGCTGCACATCTCAAGATGAGCGTTCGCTTGCGACCAATCCAGGCCGTCAAAACGACAAAAACTACTCAGTCTTCTTCGGCAGGTAGACGTAGATGCTCTGATCCTTCGGGCCCACCCACGTCGGCAAATAGAGCGCCAATTCGAAGTCGCGCTTCAACACCTCCTCAAACTTGCCTGTCCGATCGTGTTCACGAAGTTCCGGTAGCGTGACCACGACCGCAAACATCTGGCCCTTGCGCTCCGCACTCCTCATGTGCCATTCGAAGTGCGCCTCGACCCCCGGCTCATGCAGTTTGTAGCCATGGTGGTCGACGCCTCCCTCAAACAGCCAGTGAACCACCGCGGACACTTCCGTATTGGGGTAAGGGTCGATCTCACCGGGCAGCCAATGCCACGGCCGCAGGTAATAGAGCATCGTCGGATGGTTGACCGACAACAGCCGAACCCCCACACGATCGCGTCGCTCGACCTGCTCACGGATGAACATCGCCGCGTCGCGCCAAAGGCCACGCTGGCCGTTCTGGTCAGTGAAGTACGACACGTCCAACTTCAGGAAGTCTCCCACCACCAGCGCGGGCAAGACTCCAGCCAACAACCAACGACGACCTCGCGGCAGGCCGGGCAACTGGCCAACCTGACGGGCTACTTCTATGATTATGAAACTGGCAAGCAGCATCACCACCGGCAACGTGCAGATTGCGTAGCGCGCAGTGACCTTGACTAGTTGGCTGCCGACTGCCGTGAACACAAACATCGGCACCACCAGCAGGCACACGAGGTAGAGCGTGCGCGTGCGCCCTATCAGCTTGGGCGCACACACCATGGCCAACAAGATCGTCACCAGCAACGAAGGCCGAAAGTAGTAGGCAACCGTTTGAAACCAGTGCAGCGGAGAGATGTCGCTCTTGGCCGCAATGAACATTGAGAATAGCCCGTAGTGCTTCACGAGCCACGGCAGTGGCACGGCCAGGAGCAGCGCCAAGATCACCACCACAACAAAGCCAAACCGGGTGCGAAACGCGTATCGCAACACCAAGAACCCAGCGAACGCTAGCAGCAAGGTCGCTGAGCCTGGATGGCTGCCAATCGCAAGGACCGCAAACAGCGCAGTCAGCAGCAAGTCACTGCCGCGGCCATTACAAAACAGCACATGCATCCGGTGCATCAACAGCACCGAACCGAGCACAACCAGGCCGTAGCCGCGGGCGTTCTGACTCCAGAAGATATGCCACGGACTCAATGCCAACAGACACGCTGCAAGCACGGCCGGCCAGGTCCCGACGAGCCGCCGGCCACAGACTGCGAGCAACGGTACGGTGACGATCCCGATCAGCGCGAACGGCAAACGCAACGACCACTCGTCATGGCCAAGCACGCCAACACTGAGCAGAAAGCGCAGCAACAGGAATGGCAGCGGATACATCCGCCGCTGCGTCGACATGAAGCTGCCCTCGCCGTCGAGTTGCATGGTCGCATCTCGCCAGGTGTGGGCCTCATCAATCCAGAACGACCACTCCCCCAACTGCAGCAGGCGCAGCGCCCCGGCGAGCAACGTCACAGCCAAGATCAACAGCCATTGCTGGCGCGAAAATGACAGGCTCTTCTGTTCGGGATCTGGAACGTAACCGGAAGTCATCGAGTCGCGGTGCAGGCAGAAAGCGGTGGTCCGAACAAATTGGGCAGGACCCTGACGTGCCTACACTAGAAGCTGATCGACGCCGCTCAAAGCGCAATGGTCAGGTGGTCTGCCACGCGAGCCATCCTGACCACAAATGAAACTGGCTACCGGGGGTTCAAGCCGACCGGGTGCCCCCCCCCTTGGCCGCACGAGTTTCCGACCGTGCCGCAGGCAAACCAGCGGTCAGCGACCGACTCAGCACGGCAGCGGGAGGTTTCCGGCTGGCGATCCCCGGGTGCCGAACGGCGCGATTGGCGCGGTCGATGTGAGTGCACGGGATCTTCAACGGCTGCACGGGAGAAATCCGGCCGCCAGCGACGTTCCCGGGAAACCTCAAGAAAGTGCGTCAGCCGTATGAGAAGAATGCCTCGTCCGCAAAGCTGTAATAGCGATCTGTACCGACAACGACGTGATCGAGCACATCAATGCCCAACAACGCACCTGCGGACTTGAGCCGGTCAGTCACGTCATGGTCCTGCTTACTCGGACTGGGATCGCCAGACGGATGATTGTGGGCGATCACAACCGCAACCGCAGCCTCCCGCACAGCCGGGCCAAAGACCTCGCGCGGATGCACAGGCGCCGAATCAACGACTCCCGTGCTGACCTGATGCAGCGCCATAACCCGGCTACGCACGTCCAACAGCACCACAAAGAAGTTCTCGCGGCGTGACCCTCGCGCCGTGTGGCGTACGACTTGTGCCACATCTCCGCCATGCCGCACCAAGGTCCCCGGACGAAAGACTTCCTCCGACAGACGCCGCGCCAAACCAAACGCAGCCAACACCGCGGCCGACCGCACCGGTCCCACTCCATGCCGCGCGAGTTCACGAACGCTGCGCACCGCCAATCCGGACAAGCCACCAAACTGGTGTAGTAAGCGCTGCGCCATCTGCACGACGGGTTCGCCCTTGGTGCCAGTTCGCAACACCAGCGCCAGGCACTCAGCGTCACTCAGGCGAGCTTCCCCCAACTGCAGGACCCGCTCGCGCGGCCCCGCAACCATAAGCACCGAGCCACTGCGATCTCCCATACTATGTAAGGGTGCCGGAGTGCCACGCGGTGACAGAGAATCTCACCGGCAAGGCCCGCGACTCAGTAACTGCGCTGCGTGCGGCGCGCTTCGTGGGCATCCATCAGCAAATCCTGCCGATTCGCGCCAGGAGACATCATTTCGGCCGCAACGACCGCATCGTCACAGCGTCCGCAACGAATTGCGACCGCCACCGACGCCGCCAACAACACCTCGCGGTGCTTGGGATCCGCCAACGGATCGAAACTGACCAACGTCGCGATGAACTCGTGCAGCATGGGGTCAATACGCAACAACTCAAATCGCGTATGGCCATGCGTGGTCTCACCACCCGGCCGTTTAGCCAAATTGACAAACGCTTCGACACCCTGGCCGAAGTACTCCGCCTCATTGCTCGCGGCGTAGTAGTCGAGGCAACATCGTTGCTGCATCGCGGCGCGATACAACGAACGCACTTGCACGCGCTGCAGCGGTGAAAACGTGTAGAAGTGAACCTGATGCGCGACTTCATGCGCGAACGTATCGAAGCCAAACGTCGCCGCTTCATCGAGTGCCTCGATACCAGTCGCCGCCTGCATGCCACCGACGCCGCGCACATCGTCCCAGACCCGCCCATCAAATGTGCGCCGGCCGCGCAAGTTAGCGCGCGCTTTGGCATCGGTCGTGCGTTCGAGTTCGGCGAGCAAGTCGTGGCGACCGCCAACCGTTACCAACTTGCTGAGTTGTTTGCGAAACAACGCCGCGGTGCGATCGACAATCATGCGCCGCTGCGGCGACAGGGCCTCATAGCCAGCGACGAACTCGGCAACCGGCAACCCGCGCGTATCCGGCTGCGGCATCGCCTTGCGCAACGCCAGGAACGCCTCATCCTGCAGCGCCATGCTTTGTGCCGTACGCTTCGCGTAGAGAGTCTCTCCCAGCAAGCGGTGCGCAATCGGATGACCAGGCTGCTTCCGCAACACCCGTTCCATCAACTCGATCGCGCGCGCCCGTTCGCCCGCCGCCAACGCGCCGACTGCCAACCGCAACTCGGCAGGGATGACGACCTTGACTGGATCGAGCAAGCCCGACCCCAACCGCAGATGCGCTTCGGCGTGGTGTTGGTCCAAGAGCACGGTCTGCCGGTAGGCCTTCGCCGAGTCCGAGGTACGCTGGACCCTGAACAACGCCGAACCTCGCGCAGCCAACAACTCCGGCGACAACACTGTGACCCGCGTGGTGAAGGCACGTGAACGACGCACGGCCTCATCAAACTCACGACCGCGAATCAGCGCGCGAATCGTCAACGCCATAGCGTCCTGACGCCCCGGCGCAGCAGCGACTGCGTGCTCTCCGTAGGCCGTGGCGAACTTGCTGTGGCCAAGCATCAGGTGCGAATGGCCCAGACCGATCGAGCGATCGACGGCGGTTGGCCCGATGGCTGTCGCAACGATGAATGCCTGCCAAGCGCGAACCGGATCTTCGGCGTCTAACAACGCGGATCCGCGCTCGAGCCACGATGGGCGGTAGATCTTGACCGTTTCGACCGACGGCGCGGGATTCTGAGTCGCGCTCGAATTGCTAGTAGGACCGCCTATTGCGGCCCGTTCGCCCACTTGCGCCGACAGCCACGTCGCACCAATTAGTGCGACGGCGATCATGCGTATAGGCAACAGTCGGGGAGTCGGCGGCATCGGGAGGGCCCCGCCACAACAGCGGGTTCTCCCACCTTTTCGGCATCAGGCCCGGCGGGCCCTGTGCCGCACCAACAATCGCTGCGAACTCCCGTTCGCAGCGGCGGTTCACGACAAGATTAGCGACGCATTGCGCCGAGCACTTCGATGCGCTCGACATCGAGCACGCTCAGCGATGCGGCGATCGGGCGGCGGCGCGGGCCAATCACGCCAACTTCGCGGCCCACGAACAACGACAAATCGAAGCGACCAGTGTTGCACGACAACAGGTGCTGACGACGACCGCCCTTCTCGATGTAGTAGATGCCGGGGCCGGCCAAACGGCTCTCGTAACGTAACCAGCCAATCGACTCGAGACGCTCAAGGCGATCCTTGCTCACCGGCTTGGCTGGCGCGGGGTTGCTGGCCGGCGGCTTCTCATTGCGAGCAGCCGTGGCTTCCACAATCCACTGTTGGGTTTCGAGTCGCTTTTGCAGCGCGGCACACGCGATGCGCGCCACACCATCCGTCGTCAAATCATCGATGACCTTGGCGAGCGTCGCCTGCAACGGCGCGAACTGCTGCTCGTCGATGGACTTGGCCATCTCCTTCTTGAACGCCATCTCGACTACCTTGACGGCCTCGAGATCGATGTGATCCTGCTGCTTCCGCTTCTGCTCAGCGGCGATCGCGTCAAGACGCACCTGCACCGCAGCTTGCATGAGCTTGACCAACTCGCCGTTTGCAGCAACGACAGCGGGATCGCTCGGCACGACTTGCACTTCGGACTCGGCAACCCAGGCTTCGACGCCTTGGATGCGAGCCTTGTACCAACCGTCTTCCAAAGCAACCACGTGCAGATGGGTAGCGTCAGGCATCTGCGCAACCGGAGCTTCGCTGGTGCGCGGGCGGTAACGGAACGCAACCTTGGTGCCCATGGTAACAACCACACCGTCATCGCCAGCTTTAGTGAAGCGCTTACTGACGTAGCCCATCGGCCCGAGCGGCAGCATCACTTCGCGGAAGCCGTTCTCGCTCCGACCAAGCCGAACGACCTGACCTTTCTTGAGAACGTCTTCGTAAGCGGGCGGCGTCGCGACGGCACTCGCCCAGCAACGCAGTGGCGCGGACTCGGCGACAATTCGGCCGTAGACCGGCGCCGCATCTTGCGGCTTATCGGTTGGAGCTGTGGCTGCCGCCATCACCTTCGGCGGCACAACCCCACCAGGCAATATGGATGACGGCTTTGGCGACGGCGCCTGCGCCACCACAGCACTCGACAGTGCCAATGCCAAGAAAAGAGAGAAACGGGGCGCGGGCCCCCCCACGTCGCAACGACTGACCATTTGTGACCTAATCTTTGATTGACCGGATTCATCTGACGCGTCACGTGACCAAACGCAACGCAGGCTGCAGCGACCCCGTTCACACGGCGCCGGCAACATGGGCACGATGCTACCGGATGGACCCGCAAGAACGAAGCCCCAGACTCGCAGGTAGTGCTGGGTTTCCGAGGGCCGAACAGCCGATAGGATCTAGACCATGCGCCAACACTCACTAATGCCACTCCTGGTCTGCCTGGCAACTTGCCTGCCCGCCTGTACTTGGTGGCAAAGTGGCGAGAACGTGCTGATCTCCAGCGAGCCTCTCGGGGCCCGGATTGTCATCGATGGCCGGGACACCGGCGAAACGACGCCGCACCGGCTGAAAATCGGCGGCAACTTCGGCTCCGACCATCTGCTTGAGCTGGAGAAGCGGGGTTACCGCACAGCGCGGCGCCGCCTCTACCAGCACACCGAGGGATACACGTCTCAGTGGAATAACGGCGTCTATGATCTCGCGATGCCGCCGCTGCCGTTGTTCTGGACGCCCGGCGACATAATGTTCCCATTCGGCGTGCGTGGAGCGCTGCTACCAGCTGAATTGTATGTGCAACTCGAAACGGAAGATGCACCACTGCTTGGCTTCGATCTATTGACCGCGCGCGCCACAGCGCTGACACCAAAGCCCAACGGCTCAGACCCGAGCGACGGCGCCTCAAACAGCACTGCCCCGGCCAAGCAAACTCCGTGAGCAAGACGGTCTTCCTCGACCGCGACGGCACGCTAAATCGCGAAATCGGCTTCTTCGGCGATCCGAACCGACTCGAACTGCTGCCGGGTGTTCGGACGGCGATGCACCGATTGCATGACGCGGGCTACCGCCTCATCATCACCACCAACCAAAGCGGCATCGCGCGCGGCCTCTACAGCGAACGCGACCTGACCGCGGTACACTCGCGCTTGCACGAATTGGTCGACGGTCTGCCGCTGGCCTACCTGCACTGCCCGCACCACCCCGAGCCCGGACCTGGCAACGATCCGGGCTACCACCGTGATTGCAATTGCCGCAAGCCGAACCCAGGTTTGCTGCACGAGGCGTGCACAATGCTCAAGGACTTCGGCGTGACGCTCGACGGCGCCACCGTCATCGGTGACAGCGCACGCGATCTGCTGATGGCGAACGACCTACCGATCACCAAGATTTTGGTCGCGAGTGGCAAACCAATCGAAGATCAACGGTGCAAGCTGGCAGATGCCGGGTGCGCGCCCGATCACGAAGCTGCGGACCTCGGCGCGGCAGTCGACTGGCTACTGAGGTAGGCCGGGGAGCTTTGCTTACCGTCGCCGAGCGAGGCTCGATGCGACCTCGCGTCTTCTGGACACCTGGCGTTACGACTTGCCAGAAACTCGACGCGCCGAACTCAGCGAGAAGTAGCACGTCACGCAACTGCTAATCGACACCACCAGACCAAAGATCAGCGCGCCTTGGGACTCGAAGAAGAAGTGTCCGCCGAACGCAATGGCTGCACCAAGTGAGGCGCCCGCGCAACTGAGGTAGAAGCCGATCAGGCCAAACGTCCAGCGCTTGTGTTCGGTTTGGGGAGACGGACTTTGCGACATCGCGGCAACAGGGTAGCAAGGTTTGCTGTTCGAACCAGTTTTCTGATGCCGCGGGTTGTTGGGCCAGCGCTAGCGATTGGCGTCACTGTGCTGCTGGCGGTCTTGATGCGACGGGAACAGCGCCAAGCCTTCATTGCAAGCGCTGCAGGTCCTGCGTGTCACCACCGGCCTCGGGTCGCGGCACGGCGCTATCGACACCCGCTGGCAGTGGCGCCTCGCGATGGTCAAGGCGGGGTTCTCATGGGGAGCTTCAATCGCAGCGCCGGGTTGACCTACTCAACCGCGCCGAAACCGAAGTCATTGATCCCGCTTCACCGGCGCCACCAAAACATACGACACGTGCACGGCGACGGGCTCAGCCACGACCACTGCCACGACCTTACGCAACTGCTCTGCAAGCCCACTTGCCGGCGGAGCTTGGCCACCGACGTGCACGGTGACGACAAGCGCTTCGTTAGTGCGCCTGCCGGTCACATCAAACAAGCTCAGAGTATCTGGCAGCTTCGACACGATCGCTGCTCGCACGCCACGCTCCAACACCGTCACACCAAGTTGCGTGCGTTGCGTCAAGTAGACGCTCAACACCAAGGCCATAACAACGAAGCCAGTGCCGATGTGCCGGATCCAACCAGTGTCCTTCTGCCGCCGCACGCCAACCGCCCACATGCTAAAAGCGGCAGCGAGCACGATCGCAACCATATTGGCGAAGAACAATAGGAACGAGCCGTAGACGAGTCGGAAGTCGCCGGCAGCAAAGGCCAAGCCCGAAGTCGCGATTGGGGGCACCAATGCGGCAGCGATCGCCACGCCCGGTAACGCCGCGACCAAACCCGGGCGCGAGTTCGCATAGGCCGCAGCGAGGCCCGAGACAAACGCGACCATCAAGTCGATCAAGTCAGGCCAACCACGCCCCAGCATTTGCTCGGTAATCGTGAGCGGTTCGTATGCCCTGCCGACGAGGCCAACGACGACCGCCAACACAAACGACGTTCCTACTCCGAAGGCAATCGAACGAAGTGCCATGCTGGCCAACACCGCATTGCCTTGTGCAAGCGCGAGGCCGACTCCCAAGATCGGCGTCATCAACGGCGCAATCAGCATCGCGCCAATGATGACCGCTGAAGAATCCTGCAGCAGCCCAAGTGCCGCGATGATAGTCGACAAGCTGATCAGAGCGACGAAGTCAAAGTTCCAGGCCGAACTCGATTGCACGCGCGCGGCCAACTCGACTCGCGTCTGTCGTTCCACTTGCGGAACCCAACGTTGCATCATGTCGAGCAACCCGCGCCGCATACGATTGCCCAGCGGCATCGCCTCTCGCAGGATCACGACCGGCACTTCGACGCGCTTGCACAAACGAGCTGGCGTCGAGCCAAAAAAGCGAGGGCCCAACAATCCGGGGCGCGGCAGACCGAGCACGATGACATCCGGTTCGACGACTTCGGCGGCTTTGGCAAGGCCGAGTTCGACGCTCGCTGCGACGACAACTCGGCGATCGACGCTGGTTGCTTCGTCAACGATTGCGGCATTGACAACACGATCGAGTACATGTCGACCAACCGATTGCGCATCGCGGCCAATGTCCGGTTCAACATAGGCTGCGGTAAGCCGACCACCTTCCGTGACACGACCAAGCTGACGCGCCAAATGCAACGCCGCGCGCGGGTGCGCACCGCGACTCGCTGCAACCATCAGATGCTGGACTGGCCAGCGCTCGTCACCGAGATGCACCACCGCGACCGCACAAGAGATGCGCGGCAAGACCTCACGACCGATGAGTGACGCCCGCGTGTCAGTGGCTTCGACTTTGGCCAGCAATACGACGAACAGTTCGGGCTGTGCCTTGACGACGGCCGCGACGACATCGCCATTCGACTCAACGTCCGCGAACTGTAACTGACACAGCAACCGCTCGTCGGCGACCTCTCGCTCCGAGCCATTGGCGATGTAGAACTGTTCGTCTTGCACGACCAGCGACTCGACCTGCTTCTTGACCACATCGCTGGCACGCGACGCACTCGACTCCGGCAGCAGCATCGTCAAGCCAAACTCGCGGGCGCGCGCGAACCACATCGCCCACCCCACCTGTAGCGGAACGGAAGCATCTGGATCCAACAACACGACGATCGCCATCGTGCTGCACAGTAGCGGTTCGAGCCGCAAGCCGCGAGCTAGCGCTACGGCAGGTACCGCGACAACCGGCCACCAAGGCGGTTGCAAAGCCAAAGCGGCAACTTCGACCAGATGCGGCGCGGCATCGCGAGCTTCGGATTACTGGGATGGAACTCCGGCAACTTGGCCCCAGACCCAACGAGCAGATACTCGTAGTGCAACTGCTCGGCGACGAAGCCCATGTTCTGCTTGAACTTGGCTGGACCCGAGTTCGCACGGCTACGACCGAAGTCAAAGCGGCGGTAGCCGTTCGCCACTGCCCATTCCATGATCGCGCAGTAGATGAAGTTGTTGACGCCGGTGTGATTCACTTCCGGCAGCGAACCCGAGTAGTAGGCGTAGACAGTGTCCTTGAACGTGAATGACATCACCGCCGCAATCGTGCGACCGGACGGATCGACCGCGCGATGGATCACCGCCGCTTTGCCGAACTCGTCACGCAACGCCTGGAACCACTTCTTCGGCAACGTTGGTGAACCGAGACGACGCTTGTTGGCGGAGAACAACCGGAACAGTTCGTCGACGGTGCCATCGTCGGTGACCGTGATCCCGAACGACTCACGCGTATTCTTGGTCGCAGCAGCCTTGGGCTCACGCGAGGCACGGATCTCGGCACGACGCTTCTTGGGAATGCGCGCCATGACCTCGGCGGGATCTTCCGGCAGATCACAGCGGAACGTCACATAGAGTTCCGACTGCGGGTACTCACCGGTGCGCTTCTCAAGGTTTCGCATCTCGACGAAGCCAATGCCGAGTTCCTTGCCGAGTTCGCCAGCCTTCGCAATCAGCGCTTCATGGGCACGATCATCGCTCGCGAGGATCCCGCCGTAGACCGAATAAGGCACGCTGACAAGGTTCTTGCCGAGGAACGGGCCATTGACCAAGAACATCGGTAACACGCCAAGCCAGCGGCGACCTTGTTCGACCACGAGGTGATGCGACTGGTGTCGGAACATCTCCTGCACCGCACGGGACCAACCGGTCCGGTGGAAGAACGTGCCCTGGGGGTGGCGACTGACGTAGGCATCCCAGCGAGCATCCTCACCGGGCAGCAACGCGCGAATACGAAGGGGCAGTTCTTCGGGGATCGCAACATCGCTTGCCTTCACCGCGATTGGGCCGGGCACAGCCTTGGCACCAATTGCGGACGCGCGGTTGGCATCCACGGCCCGGTCGGCAACGACACCATCCGCAGCAGCACTTTCCGCCACATCTTCGCCGGCGGACAAGTCCACAGGCACTGGCTCATGCAGATATCCGATCTCGCCTTCGGAACCATGACCGGCGCCTTCGACATCGTCCGCGCCATCGATCTCCTCGCTAACCTTGTAGTCGCGGAGGTTGGGCGCCTGCGTAAAGATGATGATCTCGCCGACTAGCCCGAAGCCGATCAACTGCACACCGAACGCAGCCAAGATTGCACCGACCACGAACAACGGACGATTAGACAAACTCTCGTCCAAGAAAATCTTGTCGTAGAGCGGGAACAGAGTCAGCAACACACCGAGCAGACCAGCAGAGAACCCGACGTAGCCGAAGAAGCGCAACGGCCTCTGCGTGAACCGCGTCAGGAACGTGATCGCGACGATATCGAGCAGGCGGCGCAGGTAGACGCCAACGCCATAGAAGCCCGAGCGGCCTTTCTCTTCGCGGTGACCGACACGAACTTCGACGACGCGGAAGCCTTGGCGCGCAGCGAGCACCGGCAAGAATCGGTATAGTTCACCGTAGACGGCGACTTCTTCGAGCAGGTGACTACGGAAGCCACGCGTGCCCGAGTTCAAGTCGTGGAACGGCGCCTTCATGATCACCCGCAGCATGCCGTTGAACAGACGCGATTGCAGTTGATTGAGCCACGGGTCGACGCGGCGATCGCGCCACGTTGCAACGCAGTCGGCGCCCGCTTCGAGTGCCTTGACGACGTCGACAACATCGGCCGGTTCAATTTGCAGATATGGCGGCGCGTTGACAATCAGTTCGCCATGGGCTTTGGCTACGCCCGCAGACAACGCGATCGATTCGCCGAGTCCACTTCCTTCCAGCGACACGATAAAGACCGGCCAGGACGCACTGAGTTCGGCCAATTCGTCGTCAAAGCGAGTAATTGGACCATCGATAACGACGACGAACTCGCACGGATAGCCTGCGGTTGTCAGCGCCGCGGCAAAGCCCTCAATCACCGTGCGCGGTTGCGCATCGCTGCCCGTGATCGCGATGACAATGGACACGAGCGGTTGGCTCGTTGCGGACACAACCACAGGCGTCATTTTGTCGGAACTCATCGGATGGCCTCCCGCGCCGTTACCGAAATGCGCTGGCGGAAGAACTTCGAAACCTTGACCTGTAATTCGGCAAGGAAGCCAAGCAAGAACACATTCATCGCGACCAACAACGCCACGGAACCAGCAGCCACCGCAGCCATGTCAAAGTCACCAAACCAGACCCACAAGTGCGGCTCCCCGGCGATGGGGTTACGTGTTTTCTTGACGAACCCGAGCAGAAACATCAGCGGCGACATCAAGAACAATGGCAGGGCCAACAAAGAGAACCAGCGGATCGGATGCGCCGCGAACTGGATCAGCATCTTGATGCCGACTAGGTCTGCCAAGACGCGAAACACGCGGCCGAGACCGTATTTGGAAACGCCTGCCTGACGGGCGTGGTGACGCACCGGCAGTTCGGTAATGCGTGCGCCGAGCCCAACACCGAGAGCGGCTAGGAAGCGATGCATGTCCGAGTAGAGATGCAGACTGCGAACCACCCAGCTGCGATAGACCTTCAACGAGCAACCGGTGTCGTGAATACGGGCGCCGGTGACGCGTGAGATCAGGAAGTTGGCGATGCGCGATGGCAACAAGCGCGTCGAGACACGATCCTGGCGACTGCGGCGCCATCCACACACGACATCGTATCCCTCTTCGAGCTTTTCGACGAGTCGACCGATGTCCGCTGGATCATTCTGCAGATCGCCGTCCATCGACACGATCGTGCGGCCTCGACACGCCCGGAAGCCAGCCGCCATCGCAGCCGTCTGGCCATAATTACGACGGAAGAACACCAGCCGCAGATGGCGGTCGTTAGCGGCGAGCCGGCGCATCACGTCCTGGGTGCCATCCGAACTACCATCGTCGACGAACACAATCTCGTAGGCGCGATCCAACGCGCGTAACGCGTAGCTCAGCGATTCGTGTAGTCGCTCGACGCTGTCCCGTTCGTTGTAGATCGGCACGCAGACGCTGAGGCTAGGCACCTCACACGCCGGTCCCTCGACCACGGCTGTGGCGACTGTCGAACTGAGGGGTTGTTCGGTCGAATGACTCACAGTTTTTGGCGGCAACATAGTGCGCCGCGAGCGACGCTTCTGCGAGTGGCAATCTCTAGGTCAACCAACTTGCGATGGCACTACCGGTAAGCACAGCAAGCACCGCGACGATAGCGAACTCAGGCCAACGATAGCGCCGACGATAGCCAGGCCCCGCGAGCACTTTGGCGAACTGGCCAGGCAGCGCGCGCTCGGCAGCATCGAGGTCACCGTGCTCAATGTGGTTGAGCGCCGAACGCACCTGACCGGGCAAACGGTTCGCGACCTCGTCGCGGTGCAAATCAGCAACTGTCAGCCCTTTAAATTCTCGGCGTAGCCGAACTGGTGGCGCTTGCTCAAGCACGTCGGCGGCCGCCACTGGCCCCGAAACGACACGAAGATGCGAAGGTGCCTTCGCATCGGAATCACCAGTCTGCTCGGTCTCGTTCTTCTCACTAGTCACGTGGGCTTGGTATCGTCCAGAATCGCCCCCACTCTGGAGTTATGCTGAATGTCAGATGAACTCCCGCTAGCCAAGTATGGTGACACCGGACGCAATCTCGCCTATTCTATCCGCTCCGCCTCTACCGAGCCCGACCACGGGCCTGCGCAGGCATTCTCAAGCAATGGATCGGCCTGTTCGCATCGCTGTCGTCGGCCCCGTCGACGAGAAACTCGTCGGCGACCTTCGTCAATTGCCGCTGCGGCCCGAGGTTCGCCACGTCTCATCGCTCGTCGATGACACCGAAATCTTGACGCGCTTCCAGCCCGACCTGCTGCTGGTGCAGTTTTGCGAGGCGCCAGAGGAAGACATCGGCGCGGTGCGGTTGCTGCAACGACTGTGGCCATCGCTCCGGGTTGCCGTAGTCACGTCGACTGGCAAGGAACTAGCGACCGCTCCAGTCGCGACCCGGTTGGCAGCGCGCCTAATCGCCTACCCCGACACACCCGGACAGTTGGCTGCGGTGCTCGAGCAAATGCTGCACGGCGGCGATCGGCCCCGACCCGAGATGTTCGTCGACCTCGCGCACGGGCTCGCAGACGAGATCAACAACCCGCTGCTGTTCGTCTCCGGCCACCTCCAGTTGCTGCGCGCGACGCTGGAAGGGCAAAAGGAACAAGGTCACCGGGATCAGGTCGATGCGGCGCTAACCGGATTGAAACGCATCCAAGCGGCCGTCGATCGGCTGCGCCTGCTGTCACAAGCGGCGAACGGTCCTAACCGCAGCGAGACCGTTGACCTCACCGCACTGATTTCCCACGCGGTTTCTGAACGCCACCACGAAGCAGATGCGGCCAGCGTGACAACGCCACCCGGGCCGCAATTGGTCAAGGGCGATCGCGAGCAATTGGCACTGGCCGTGACGGCGATCGTGCGGTTCGCCGACGAACTCGCGCAAGTCGTCACAGATAGCCATTTGCAACTGTCCTCAACCGACGACGCGCACCGCTTGCGGGTCGTCGCACGCGGTCCCGGCCTGGCGATGTGGCAACTACCCAACACGTTCGAGCCGTTCTACCCGCAGCGATTGCTGCGCAGTCACAGCCAAGGTTTGGGGTTGTTCCTGGCGCAAACTGTGGTGCTGGGTCACCGCGGCCAGGCAACCGTGCGCCGCCTACAAGACGGCGCGCTGCAGTTGGACTTCTTGCTGCCAAAGTAGGCCCGGTCACCGGCGAGTGCCGGCAACCAGGACGGCTGCGCAAGCAGATGCAACTACATCGGCGTCGGCATCATCCCGGAGTTCGGATCGGCCGGGCCGAGGATCTTCTTGACGATGGCGCTCTCGACCAGCGACCACAGCATCGACGTCACCATGTAGAGCAACAGGGCCGACGCATACGAGTAGAGCATGACACCGAACATCATCGGCATGAAGCGCATGATCTTCTGCGTCTGGCGTTGCTGCGGATCGGTCGGCAACGGCTGACGCGACATTTGGAACACCAGCAACACGATCCAGATCAACGGCAGCAAGTTGAAGTCGTCCGGCCAGAAGCCCAACTCGAACAACTGATCGCTACTGCTGAGGTCGTTGATCCAACTAAAGAACGACGCGTGACGAAGGTCGTAGGCCGTGCGCAGCGCTGTGAACAAGCCGATGTAAATCGGCATCGTCAGGAAGATCGGCAGGCACCCACCGATCGGCGGCATGACCTTGTTCTCTCGATTGAAGGCCATCATGGCCTGCTGGTATGCCTTTTGATCGTCGGCATACTTCTTCTTCATCTCGTCCATCTTCGGCTTCAACTTGCTCATCTTTGCGCCGTATAGGCGCATCGATTTCTGCATCTTGAAGTTGAGCGGGAACATCGCGCCGCGAACTAGCACGGTTAGGAAGATGATCGCGACGCCCCAGTTGTCGAAGATCCCATAGAACCAACCGAGCAAGCTGAGCAGCGTCGTCGCCATGAAGCGACCGCCCGGCACCGACATGCCACAGCACGGCGGCTCGAGGTCGTGCACGAGGATCGGTTCGAAGCGGCCTGGATCCGGCAACGTCTCGAACACGCGGTGGGACTTCGGGCCGATGTAGAGACCGTAGCTGACGGTCGTCGCCTGGCCCTTGCCAGGCACCGCCAACTGCATGCCAAACAACACGCGCGTCGACGGGTTGTCAGCCGGTTCAACACCGGCGCGCGGTGGCACGGTCCCGACCCGCAGGCTCGTCAAGGCGTTGCGCGACGCATCGTCTATCGGGTAGACGAACGCACCGAAGAAGCGATTGGAACTGCCGGCGAACGACAGCACAGAGGTCGGCACTTCGAGCGGTTGTTCCGCGAAGGTCGGGTCCGGGGCCTTGGTAATCGCATCGCCTTCGAGCGGCGCGGCAATCGACACCGACACATCACCGAACAGCGACGCTTGCTTCGGCGACACCAAGGCGGGGCCGGCGAGCCAGAAGTCCTGGGTGCCGCCGACGTCCGATGTGGCGTTGCGCAGCGTCAGCATGACGGTGAAGCCGCGGGCCTCCTGGTTGTATTGGAAGGTCTTCTCGAGCACCAATCCCTTGCCGTCTGCGAGCGTGAACTTCACGCCGTCGCCGTTCGGCAACTCCTGCATTTCCCAGTTGGTGCTGCCCGGGTTCACGGCGAACGGTCCGGCCCCGCCCGGGTACACGCTCATCGCGTGGTTGGAGCCTTCGATCAGCAACAAGTAGTCGCCGCTCTCGTGGACTTCGTGGTTGGCTGCCTCGACCGACACGTAGTGGTCTTTGGCCTGCAACCAGACGATGCCAGCGGTTAGCCGGGAGAAGCGAGCCTCGAAGCTGCCGACTTCGCCGGGCTGTCCAAAGGACATGGTGATCCCGGTCTCGCCTTGCGCCAATAGCAGCGACGGCAAGGCCAGCACCAGGAATAGAATGCGAAGCACGTTCGACATGAGGAGTCAGGTGCCCGCGTCGGTGCGCGGGCGACAGTTCAGACAAATTAGGGGGTGGCGGCCCAACGCAATGCCGTTGGGGTCAGCGGCACAGATGCTCAGCGACACAGGAATCAGCGACACAGTTGATCAGCGACCCTGTGCGAGGCGGTCAGCCAAATAGTCGGGCAACTCTTCAATCGCGCGAATCTTTCCACTGGTCGCCTCGTGATCGTAGGCAACGCGGTGAAAGCGCACAGTTCCGTTGGTGCCGTCGCCATCGTAGGTCACAAACGACGAGCGAACATCGCCATCGCGCGGCTGGCCAACCGAGCCGACGTTGACGATCGCCGGTTCGTCGACCTGCCACTCCATGCCGATTTCGCTCGGCATCAAGAACTTGCCGGACTGCGTGTAGACGCCCGGCACGTGGCTATGGCCGATGAAGCAGAGCTTAGCCTCGCCCATTTTGGCGAAGCACTCGTCCATCTTTTGCTGGTCCTGGATATCGCGCGGCACCATGTACTCGCGCACCGGATCACGCGGTGAACCATGCACAAACAGCATGCTCGACTCGCGGTGTTCCTTCTTCATGCCGTCGAGGTAGTTCCAGAACTGCATGTTCTCCTCGCGCGGGCAGTCTCGACGATTGAGCTGGTCTCGAGTCCAGTCGATCGCGGCGCGGGCGCGCGGATTGAAGTCAGAGGCGTAGAACATCGCGCCGTGCTCGTGGTTACCGAGCAGCGAGAACTCACAACGATCCATGATCGTGCGCAGTGTGTCGCGTGGCTGAGGCCCATAACCAATGACATCGCCGAGGCAGATCAGGCGGTCGGCACCAAGGCCCTCCACTTCTGCCAGGCAGTTGGTAAGGGCCTCGATGTTGCTGTGGATATCTGAGATAAGCGCAATCATCGGAAAGTTAGCGGAGCAACGTACCGGGCAAGAGCGCGACGCGGAAGGGTAGAGCCGGTAACTTCGACTGCGTTGAGCACCCAGAATCAGTCAGAAGGCGGCAGCGACTCCCCATTGTGGGTCGTGACCGGGCCAACGGCCTCCGGCAAGACCGCTTTGGCCATCGAACTGGCCGAACGCACCGGCCGTGAGATCCTGTCCATGGACTCCATGGCGATTTACCGGCGCATGGACATCGGCACAGCGAAACCGACCCAGGAGGAACTGGCCCGCGTGCCCCACCACTTGGTCAACATCGTCGATCCCAACGAAACCTTCGACACCGCTCGCTGGTGCCGACTTGCCGACGAAAAACTGACGGAACTGCGGGCCACCGGCCGGCAGGCGCTGTTCGTCGGGGGCACCCCGCTCTACCTGATGGCATTCTTCAAGGGCCTGATGGACGGCCCGGAGGCACAACCCGAACTCCGCGCGGCGCTCGAAGCCCGGGAAAAGGCCGAGCCTGGCTGCCTGCACGAAGAACTGCAGCGGCGTGACCCCGAGGCCGCCGAACGCATCCACCGGCGAGATCTGCGACGCTTGGTTCGCGCCCTCGAGGTGCTGGAGGTAACCGGCGAGACGATCACCAGCCAGCAAGCGCACTTCGAACAAAAAGGCTGGCTGCGAGATTGCCGGATTGCGATGGTCAGCCGCGGGCGCGAGGAGTTGCACGACCGCGTCAAACAACGCACCGAACGCATGCTCGACCAGGGACTGGTCCAAGAAACCGAAACCATCGAGCACGACTGTGGGTTTTCGCGAACTGCAGGTGCCGCCATCGGCTACGCGGAATGCCGTGATTTTCTACGCGGTCGCTACAAGGATCGCACCGAACTGCGCAACCGCATCCGTCGCAACACCCACAAGCTGATCCGTAGACAAACATCGTGGCTGCGCCGACTTGCTGAGATAGTTCTGGTCCGGCCCGACAGCGGTGTCGACGGCTTGACGCAGGCCCTCGAAGCACCAGTCCCGGGCGAGTGATCCCGACAAGTTCGACCCCCACCCCGGCTTGCGTTGACCCCATGTGCGACTTGGCCGGTCTCGACCTAATCGATTGACTTGCCAGTGGCAATCCAAGTGCTCTGGCACATCATCACCGCCGCCGCAACCGGTAGCCGGTTGCCGGCCGGACCGAACCCCCTGCTGGGGCGCCGCTCGATGGCTTGCCAACGACGCCATCGCTCTGATCACTGTTGCGCCCGGCGCAAAAGGCCCGAAGATCGCCGCCGTGACTTCCGAGCCAGAACAAACCGATCCCGCCGCACTCGTCCGCAAAGCCAAGGCTCTGGGTGTCGAGATCAACGAACAGCAAGCTGACGAAGTGCTCGACTACCTCGACGCGATGCTGCAGACCAACGAGCACATCAACTTGACGGGGGTGCGCGATCCAGAGGCGGCGGTCGTGCTGCACGCGCTGGACAGCCTCGCGTTTGGCCTAGCCAACTTGACGCCTCACCATGTTCTCGACCTGGGCACCGGCAACGGCTTCCCCGGGGTCGGCGTCGCCGCACTTCACCCGCACGCGACCGTCACCTTGATGGACAAGACCGGCAAAAAAGTGCGCGCAATCGGCACCTGCCTGGTCAGCGCCGAACTGGCCCGCATCGAAACCATCCAAATGGATGCCTCGCAAGCTCCGACCCTGCGCAAGGACTTCCGGCACGGCTTTGACCTGCTGACCGCGCGCGCCGTCGCTCGCCCAAGCCTGCTCGCCACGATGGCGCAACCGCTAGTTCGCCCAGGCGGCCACATGGCGCTTTGGCTCGAGGAGGACGCGGACATGCCCGAGAAGCTCGGCCGATTCCGTCGCACGCAGATCATTACGTATGAACTGCCCGAGCCGGCTGCTCGCACCCGCAAGCTCGCGATCTGGGAGCGCGTCTAAACGCCGCGGGCAAACACTCGGCGAACAGTTTTTAAGGGGAGTCTGAGGTCAGAACCCGCTCCGCCCGGCCGCGGCAACCAGAAGCGCCACGCGTACATAACGCGAGCCCGCCCCTTCGGGCGAGCCCTGTTTGGCCCGCTTCGCAGGCCTAGCTTACTGACGATCCAGCGCCAGTGCAGCGCGTCGCGACTCAGCGCGTCGTGACTTCGTCGACGAGCGGCAACGCGCTCACCGTGTTCAGTCCGAAGCGACCAACGTGCTCAAGCTTCGTCGTGTTTGACGGGAAGTTGATGTACGGGTCGCTGGCGTCGTAGTTCCAGAGATGGCGATCGAGGAAGTTCGTGATATCCATCAGATCACGACCGAAAGCATTGTTACGGCCATCGCTGCGACGGCGCACGCTCCGGAAGAACGTCTGCGTTTCGTATTGGTTTGCGAGAGCGGTGACATCCTTGATGCCACGCTGGCGCTGCTCCTTGGTCAGGCTAGTGCCTTGGCCTTCCCAGCCGAAGGTCGAGCAAGCAGCCATAGGAAGCAGAGCAAGGACGAGTGCGATTTTACGCATTGGATAGCCCATTGATTGGGGAGCTCATCAGGCCGAGCGGCCGTCAGGAGGGAGTAGCGATTGGGGTCTCTCGCGCCGGGAGAAAGCACGAGCAGGCAGAAACTAGCGATCTCGAAAAGACGACGCAACCGTCAATTCCGAGTCCGACAGCATCCGAGGCCCAGGCTTTTCCCGCATCCCCTCGCCCCCTACGCTCCGGCGAGACATGCAACCGGCTGTGGACACCTCTATTTTCGACCATTCCCCCAGGGGAACGGCTGTGCTGGGCGGTTCCTTTAATCCCCCGCACCGCACACACGTGACGCTGGCGGAGCAGGCTCTCGCGCGGTTACCAATTCACGAGTTGCGTGCGATTCCGTCCGGAGACCACCCGCACAAGCAGGGCCGGGACATGGCTCCAGCACCAAATCGATGTGCGATGGCGAGCCTGGCCTTCGCGAATCTTCCGCATGTCGTTGTCGACGATCGCGAACTGCACCGCTCCGGGCCCTCGTTTACCGTCGATACTCTGGCCGAGTTGGCGGCTGAGGCACCTGGCATCCCGCTATTTTTCCTGATCGGCAGCGACAATCTCCGCTTGCTGCCCACGTGGCACCAGCATCACCGCTTGCTCGAGTTGGCGACCGTCGTGACCTTCCCGCGCCAGGGCTACCCGATTCTGGCGAGCGATCTTGAGGGACTCGATCTGAACGCAGCCGAACGGGCCTCGCTACTGGCGAACGTGCTCGACATGCCGGCCGACGATGTCTCCGCCAGCGACCTGCGCACCAGGTGGCGGGCTGGAGAACGGAATCCGGCTGAACTGCCGGAGGCCGTCGCTGACTATCTAGCGAGGCACGATCTCTACAGATGATCGAGCCGTATTGGGCATTGCTGATCGCGTGCGCCACCATCGCGATCGGGGACTTCATCAATAGGCGGTTACTTGGCTGGTTGCCCGACGATCCGCCGCGGCCGGGCCGCAAATTACACGCCCGCCCGATCCCACTAGCCGGCGTGCTGATCGTGCCAACGATCCTCGCTTGGTGCATCGCTGACCACGCCTGGCTGGCGCTCGCCGCGATTGTCATCGCAACTGCGACCGGCTTCGAAGATGACCGCCGCAAGGAACGCGCAGAACCGCTCGAAGACGGCGGACTCGACTGGCGCATCAAGGCCGTTGGCCTCGCGATCGCAGCCGGCTTGATCGCGAGCACCGCCGCCGACCCGATCGCCGAACCGTGGTTCTTCGCCGCCGCGTTCTGCTTGACGTTCGTGCTGACCAACGCGGTCAACTTTCTAGACAACACCGACGGTGTCGCGGCGAGCCTCGCCGGCAGTTCACTATTGTGCCTCGGGATTGGCGCCCCCAGCCAAAGCTGGGTGACCGCGGCAGGGTTTGCCGCCATCGGGTTCTTGCCGTGGAACTGGCCGCGAGCGCGACTGTTCCTCGGTGATGGTGGTGCCTATGCGCTCGGACTCAGCTGCAGTTTTGCCATCGTGCATACGATGCGCGACGAACCGCTGCTGTTGCTCGCGGTTGCTGTGCCGCTCATCGACTTCGCGCAAGTCGTCGCGGCGCGGGTTTGGCTTGCGCATCCGCCGTGGGTCGGCGACCGCCGCCACCTGACGCACGTCCTGCACAACGCCGGGGTGGCGAAGATGGTCGTCGCACCGATCTTCGCGCTACTCGCAATCGGCCTGGGACTGCTCGCGGTATGGTCGCGCTAGTCGACCTGCGCAACGAAAATCAGCGCAGCTAAGACCCAGATCAGCGCAGCTAAGACCCAGCTCAGCGCAGCTGGCGCATCGAATCCCAGTTCTTCACCTGACCCGCGGGCACGCGCTTATCGAGCCAATCAAGGTGCCCGTTGCGTCGCTTCACGAACACCGCGCGGTCCGCCGACTCAGGCGCGCTACCAAGCGCACATGCGTGCAACACGACGGCCGCCACCAAACGAACACCTTGCACACCGGGAGCCTCGATGACATGTCGCTCCGCCGCCTTGCGGGCACTGGGCACGTCGCCACCCTGCAACAATACGATGGTCTGGATCGCACGCAATTCATCCGGAGCCTTGGCGAAGTCGATCAGCAAATCGGCGACGAGTTGCTCGTCGCGCTTGACCACGAAGTCTTCGTTGAGCTGCGCCAAACGACTCTCGGGAGCCTCGCCGTGATTGGCCTTCAACTGCTTGGCGAAGTCCGCCGCACGCGAATCCCACAGCCGGACCGAAGCCTGCCAGGCACGGAACAGATCCTTGACGTCACGGCTGTCGCTATAGGCCACCTCGGCCATCGATTGCACCTGTTGCAGCATCGTATTGGCTTCGACAACATCACCGCCGAAGCCCGCGTGCTTGGCCAACAGAATGCGCGAACCCAAGCGAAGGTCTGAGGGCAGTGCATCCGGACTGCTGGCGATCGAGCCAAACAACGCGTCGGCACGTTCTGGGCGGCCCCGGACCAACTCGATCTCTGCCTGAGGCGCCAACAACTCGGCCGACATCGAGGCATCGGGCAGCCGCCCAATTCGGGCCATCAGCTGCGACAACACGTCGCGATCGGGCGTTTCCTTGGCCAATTCGGTTGCGGTATCCGACAGCAACTTACTGCGGGCCGCATCCCGATCAGCGCCCACCCGCCAGGACTGGAAGCCGTAGAAACCGACAATCCCGACCACCAGCGCGATCAGAATATTGATGCGCCGATCGGCGAACGGGGACGGCTTGCCGGCGGGTTTCCCCGCGGGGCCGGTTATAGGGCTGGAGGCCATGCGTTTGCTCACGTCAGTTTGACGGCGATCATCGTGAAATCGTCCTCAAGCAGATCGCTACCGACGTGATTTCGGATCTGCCGCTCGACTTCAACCAGGATATCGTTGGCAGCGGCGCCCGTACGACGCTGCTTGCCCACGAGTTGCTGCAACCGCTCGACGCCGAAGACCGCGCGGTCCGGCGACATCGCCTCATCCACGCCATCGGTGTGCAAGAACAGGACGTCGCCAGGCTCGAGTTTGACCGTTGGGCTCGCTTCGTAGACCTGATCGCCCACGACTCCGAGCACCATGCCGGTCTTTTCCAGCACCTGGATGCCATTCTGCTGGCAGACCACCAAGCCTGGATGGCCAGCGTTGACGTATTCGAGCGTGCCCTTCTTTGGATCGAGGATGATCAACAGCAGCGACATGAAGTTGCCGGTCTCGACACTGTCGACGAGTCGCTGGTTGACCTTGGTGATGACCGTCGCGGCATCATCGATCAGTTCGAGGTAGCTGCGCAGCGCGGCTTGCACGGCGTGGGTCAGCAAGGCCGCTCCGATCCCGTGGCCGGTTACGTCGCCGATCATGATCGCATAGCGACCGTCCGGCATTTCGACGCAATCATAGGTGTCGCCCGAGGCTTGCTCCGCCGCTTCGTAGCGGATGCCGATTTCAAACCCACCCCAATCGCGCGGCACAGTAGGCAACAGGTGTTGCTGGATGCGGCGGGCGATCTCGACGTCCTTCTGCAGTTTCACCTTCTCGAGCGAGTCAGCGTGCAGGCGTGCGTTCTCCACCGAGATGGCCAACTGAGCCGAGATGGCGCCAAACAACGCCAAGTCACGCGCGGAGAACTCGCGACGCACCGCCCGCGAGTCAACGTAGATCACTCCAACCGTACGGCCCTTGGATCGCATCGGCGCACACATCACCGCCCGCAGCTTGAGGTCGTATACGGAACGCCCGAGTTCGAGCGCTTCCTGATCAGACTGCACCACGGAACGAACAGCTACATGCTCTTCCAGGCAGCGCCGCACCAGGCTGCGACTCCACTGGAGTTCGCCTGACAGCGTCTGGCGCTCCTTGTCCTGAGCAATTCGCACCGTCAAGTGGTCTGGATCATCGCCCAGCAGCAGAATTGCCCGCTCGGCGTTGGTCACCTGCAGTGAACGGTCGACGATGTCACGCAGCACGCTGTCCAGATCGATATTGGCCGTAACGGCCGCTATCGTGTCCAAAAGGATCTCCAGGGAGCGCGAATCCTGCATCGCGTCCCCGGTGAGGATCGTCGAAGCGGACATCGCATCCTTAACTGGCTGGCGCGCCACCGGAGGTGGTGCGGATTCAGGAGTCTTTTGCCAAGGCCATTTCATCTGCCACCGGAACTCTAGAAGCAAGCAGCGCGCCGCGCCATACCATGGCGACCTTGGGACACGGAATGCCATGAGTCACGTTGCGCCGAGGCCCCCGAACCGACAGAATCCAGGTACCCCTTAAGGACTGGAATCTCTCAACAGTCCACCTGATGCCATGAAGATCGACAAGTCACTTTACGACGACTACGCGACCCTGACCCTCAAGGGCGAGTTCGACACGTTCTACTGCCCCGCGCTGATGACCGAAGTCGAGGACTTGCTCGACCGCGGTGTCAATCACCTCATCCTCGACATGCGCCTGGTCAAGTTCATCAACTCGACCGCCCTCGGTGCCGTGATCAAGGCCCACAAGCGCTGCCGCGCCGAGGATGGCGACTTGGTGATCGCGCAACCTTCGCCGTTCGTCCGCGACGTCATGACCAAGGTTGGCATCGATAAGTTGGTCGTGCTGCACGACGACGAAGCAGCAGCAACCAAGGCGATGATCAAGCACCTCAACAAGAAGGAGCTAACCGCCGAAGCGGCCGTCGATCAGGAAAAGGTGCTAGTCACGTTCCCCGATGACACCCGCAACCAGATGCTGGGCAGCAAGAAGAAGATGGTGCTAGTTGGCAAGATTGCCAACGTTGACGGCAACAAGATGCAGTTCCTCTGGAACGGCTCAAAAGCCGGCTTCAACGCCGATCAGGCCAAAGCCCTGTTCTTCGATGGCGGCGAGATGAACATGAAGTTCCAGGTCAAGATGATCAAGAAGAGCTTCTTCGAGATCACCGCGACCGGTAGCGGCGTCGAGCCAGCCGGCGACAACGACACCGTGCGCGTCACCGCAAAGTATTCCAAGATCAGTGACGGCGATCGCGAAGCCCTTGGGCAGTTCGCGAACGACATGGCGTTTTTGAAGACGCAACTGCCGGGCCAGTAGGCCCGGCCGAGCTAGGCTCATTTGCCTGGCGACTGCCTCTAAGAAGCTTCTTCGTCGCTACTGCTGGAAACGGTGCTGCTAACGACATGCATCGGCGACGAAGCAACTGGCTGGACGGCGCATCCTGTGCGGTCGAATCAAATCGCCGAAGCACAAGGATCGATGGCAATCTCCATCAGCAGCACAAGTCCGCCCGGGCAAAGTTCACAGCAGATGCCCACGGGGGATAGGCGCTGTGAGCCCACGGTGTGTCCGAGATGTGGACAGCGGCGTTGCAGCCAAGAAGCGCAACGCAGGCGGCCTCTGCTGTTGAACAGCTGGGCCAGCCGAGGATATCGCAGCATGCAGCGTCGCTGCGCGCGGCCCCGAATAGCTCGAGTTACCCGAATCGCTCGAGTTACCCGACGCGGATTACCCGAATCGCTCGAGTTACCCGACGCGGAACTTGCCGCTTCGTCGGATCTTGCGCTTGATGATCTTGCGGCCGCCGACGGTCTTGCTTCGGGTACGGAAGCCGACCTTCTTCAGGCGCTTGGACTTAGAGGTTGATACCTTGAGTTTCATAGCAGGGTCGGGTTGGAGGGCGAAGCAGGCTAGCGGCGAGCAAGGGCTTCGTCAAATGGAGAACTGGCCTTTGATGACACCGATCTGCAAACGCCTGGATTGCGCCCGGAGCCGGGGCCGTGCATGGTTCGCACATGCGCATTCTGCTGGTCAGCCACGGATTGCCCCCAGACAGCGTCGGCGGGGTCGAACAGCACGTCAACGGTCTCGCCGGGGCGTTGGTCGCTGCGGGCCATGACGTCGAGATCTTCGCACGCGAAAACGGGCCCGAACGCGACCAGGGGCAATTCGTAGCCACCAGTGCCGCAGGTGCCAATCCGACGGTGTTTCGGGTCGCCTACCGGTGGCAGGGCTGCGATTCGTTGGCGGCCATGTACACGAGTGCGCCG
Organism: uncultured bacterium; assembly: GCA_937906475.1. Classification (GTDB taxonomy): domain Bacteria; phylum Planctomycetota; class UBA1135; order UBA1135; family UBA2386. Next base: position 9,885 of record CALCZA010000047.1, on the reverse strand, counting down.
ATGGCTGAAGCCATGGCCTCTTTCTTGGCCGCGCGGAAGGCCGACGGGATCACCTATGACGTGGCGCACGTCCACCACCTGACCGGCATGTCGGTCGATTCGCTGGCCAAACTGCGCGAGTTCGGCCTGCCGACGGTGATGACGCTGCACGATTACTGGCTGTTTTGCCCGCGCGGCCAGATGTTCCACCACCGCGGTGAAGCCTGCGAAAGTGCGCCAATCGAGCGCTGCACCGAGTGCCTCAGCAAGACGTTCCCTTGGTGGCTCAAGGAGAACGGTCAGGAGAAAGTCGTGTCCGTACAGGAGCAAGCACGTGCCGTTCTGGCGATTCCCGATCGGCTGATCGTGCCGAGCGCGCGCGCAATCCCAGCATTCGTCAGCCTTGGCGTGCCGGCCGAGCGGTTCACGACCGTCGAGAATGGCGTCGACACTGAACGGCTCGAGGCTCTGCCCAAGCCGACGGGTGGCCCAGGGCCGCTGCGGCTCGGCTACTTCGGCACTCTGATGCCAAGTAAGGGTCTAGAGGTGTTGATCGCCGCGGTGCAGAAACTGCCGCAAGGCATGGTTGAACTGCACATTCACGGCAACTCGGTGCCCTACCACGGCGACGAAAGCTACCTCACCAAGTGCTTTATGCAGCTGCAGCCGGGCAGCGGCGTCACCTACCACGGCCCCTACTCGCTCGACGAAATGCCAGGCCGGATCGCGACCATCGACGTATTGGCGGCGCCGGCCCTGTGGCACGAGGCGTTCGGTCTAACCGTTCGCGAAGCATTGGCCGCTGCCCGCCCAGTGCTGGTCAGCCGGGTCGGCGGCCTGCAAGACGCGGTGGCAGACGGGGTCCAGGGCCGGGTGCTGCCCCCGGGCGACGTCAATGCCTGGGCCGCGGCCATCCGCGAGCTTGCCGAGGACCGCGCCCTGCTGCAGCGATACATCTCCAAAACCCGAGGTCGGGCCCGCGGATTCGCCGCAATGGCCAACGATCTGAGCATTATCTACGCAGAAGCGGCAGAGGGCCCAGGCCGTTCTTGACCAAACCAGGGGCGAATGTCTAGTCTATGCGCCCTATTTCTCCGGCTAGACACAATCTGTCCGGACAGAAGCACCTCTGGCCCGGCATTTGAAGCGACGGTCGCTTTCGATGCTTTTTCGCGCATAGCTCGCGCGACGACCTATTGGCAAGACGACGATGACGGAAACGGATCTGGTCCCGAACGAACCGCAACCTTCGCTCGACCCTAGTGTCTTTCTAGAAGGCGATGTTACGCCCGATAGGCTCGCCTCTTTTAAGAGTGCAGCATTCAAGACAGTAGATTCCTTCCAGCAACTGCGCGAATGGCTGTTCGACCCGCGGGCCCAAGGCACCGCGCGCGGCATTGCCATGTGGGCGCTCGGCCGTCATGAAGACGCCGCGCCACTGCTCGCTGCAGATGCTGGTGAGGTCGCGAGCCTGTGCCTCGCTGAAAGCTACGCGGCGCTCGGTCAGGTCGACAAGGCCAAGTCCAAGCTGCCCAACCGCGAGAGCGATGCAACCCAGGCACTGACCTGGTTACGCGCGCTCGACACCGGAAACTCCGCAGAGCTCACCGACGCCGTCGGCAAGCTCAGCCACTTGCTCGGCCCGGCCGACCAAGCGTACTTCCGTGGTCGCGTGCTCGAACTGCAACGCGATGTCGATGGCTCGATCGAAGCCTACGACGAAGTGCTCGCGCAAGACGAGAACCACAAGCAGGCGCTGTTCCGCCTCGCACTCAACGTCGACCTGCGCGGCGAAGACGAAGAAGCCCGCGAGCTCTACGAGCGCGCGCTGATGCACCCGCCGGTCAACATCGCTTGCGTGGTGAACCTCGGCATCCTCTATGAGGACATGGGCAACTACCGTCGCGCCATGCAGTGTTTCGACTTGGCACTGCACGCCCACCCGGACAACGCGCGTGCGCGCATGTTCCGTCGTGATGCGGCAGCCGCCCTCAACATGTACTACGATGAGGACCAGGAGCGTCGCGACGACAAGCGCAACAAGCTCCTACGCACCCCCATCAACGACTTCGAGCTGTCGGTTCGTTCGCGCAACTGCCTTGCGAAGATGAACATTCGCACGCTCGGCGACCTCGTCAAGAAGACCGAAGCTGAGCTGCTCAGCTACAAGAACTTCGGAGAGACCTCGTTGACCGAAATAAAGGAGATCTTGAAGAACAAGGGTCTCCGCCTCGGCATGACGAATGACGAACTGATGCATCGCGATCTTGGCGAAGCATCTGAAGCACCGGTCGCAGTCGAAGAGAGCGCCGATCCGAACAGCCCCGATCCGGCACGTCGCCCGATCGCCGAACTCGACCTGTCGGTTCGTAGCCGTCGTATCGTCGACCTGCTCAAGCTGCGCTGCATTGGCGACCTGTCATCCAAGACAGAAGCCGAGCTGCTCGGGTGCCCGAACTTCGGCCAGACCTCGCTCAACGAGATCAAGACGAAGCTCGACGAGTTCGGACTCTCGCTGCGCGGCTAGTAGAACTGCAATACGCGGCGCGGCGACCCGTTCGCTGCGCCGCACGTTTGATCGCGCGCGTCGCCAACGACGCGCGCCATGCGCCCGGCGCCTCCTACCCGGCCGTCTCCTACCCGGCGGTCTCCTAGCCGGGATAGCCAGCGCGCCCCCACCCACTCGACTGATTCGGCATGTACGACCACCTACTAGGGGAAATCGTCGAGAAGCACGCATCGCGTATCGTGGTCCGCTGCGCCGGTGTCGGCTACGACGTGCGCATCAGCCTAAACTCGGCCACCGGTCTCAAGGTTGGCACGACGCAGAAGCTATTCACGATCCTGAACGTGGTCGACGGGATGCCGTCACTGCTCGGCTTCTCAACCCAGCCGGAACGGGAATTGGCGCGGCGACTACTTGCCGTCACCAATGTTGGCCCGGCGATCGCGCTCGCGTTGCTGAGCGTCTACACCCCCGCCGACCTGGCGAAGCGCATCTCCGCCGATGACGACGCGGCGCTCAAGGCCGTCAAAGGCGTCGGCCAAAAAACCGCCGAACGCATTTGCCTCGAACTTCGCGAAGTCGTCACCAAACTCGACCTGGGCATGCCGACCGCTGCTGGTGGCACCGCTTCGATCACCGCCGACGATGACGATGCAATCGCGGCACTGGTCACCCTTGGCTTCAAGGAAAGCGACGCTCGCAACAAGGTCGACAAGGCCCGCAAGCAGCAGGGTATCGACGGCGACACCGAGACGATCGTCAAGGCCGTGCTACAGATGTGAGTTGGGCGCCGGCGAAGGCGCTAACCATCACTCCCGTCGATCGCACGAATAACCACGTCCAGCTACGGCAGCAACAGTTCGGACAGCCTCAACGAATCAGCACGACCAACAGCAACTGCACGTCCGCTGGCCGGACTCCAGCAACACGCGACGCTTCGCCAAGCGTTAACGGCCGGCGCTCGATCAGCCGCGCACGCGATTCGCTGCTCAAACCCGGCACCTGTTCGTAGTCAAACTGGTCCGGGATGCGGCGCTGTTCCATGCGCTTCAGGCGATCCACTTCCATCGCCTGCCGCTTGATGTAGCCCTCGTATTTGACCTCAGCCTCGACCTCGGCCAACTCGGCCGGCGACAGGTTCATGTTGGCGAACGTCTCGTCCCACGAAGCAATGTCCGCGACGGACACCTCGGGCCGACGCAACAACTCGGCCAAGGTCTTCTGATCGCGCCGCGTCATCGAGAGCCACCGCAACGCGGCCCGGATGTTCGCTTCTTTCTGCGCCGCCACATCGGCTTGCGCGTCGCTGACGAGCCCCCACTCGCGACCAAGTTGGGTCAAACGACGGTCGGCGTTGTCGCTGCGCAGCAGCAGGCGGAACTCGGCGCGACTGGTGAACATGCGGTACGGCTCGGTCGGGTTCACGCGGCACAGGTCATCGATCATGACACCGAGGTAACCGGTAGCGCGATCAATCACGACCGGGTCCTCACCGCGCGAATAACGCGCCGCGTTCAGACCAGCTACGAGACCTTGACCAGCCGCTTCTTCGTAGCCACTCGTGCCGTTGATCTGACCAGCGGCAAACAACCCGCGCAGCGTCGCAACGTGCAAGTCGCCACGAATCTGTTTGGTCAGGATGTAGTCGTATTCGACCGCGTAGCCGGGCACTAGCAGTTCGACATTCTCCAAGCCGGGGATCGTGCGCAGGAACTCCATCTGCACGTTTGGCGGCAACGACGTGCTGACGCCATTGGGATAGATTTCGTCGGAATCGCGTCCTTCCGGCTCCAAGAACACCGAATGGGAACCTCGATCGGCGAAGCGCACAACCTTGTCTTCGACACTCGGACAGTAGCGCGCCCCGGCGCCTGTGATCGCACCGGTGAACATCGGCGACTCATGGGCATGCGCACGAATGATGTCATGCGTCTTCGCGTTCGTATGCGTCACCCAGCAAGGCATCTGGTCGATTTCGAGTTTCTCGGTGCGGAACGAAAACGGCACCGGCGGATCGTCGCCGAGCTGTGTATCCAAGCCAGTGAAGTCGATCGTCGACATGCGCAGCCGCGGCGGCGTGCCCGTCTTGTGCCGACCCAACTGGATACCCAACTTCTGCAGCGCGGTGCTGATGCGCGAAGCCGCTGCTTCGCCGTGACGGCCGCCTTCTTTCTGGTTGCTGCCAGCGAACAGCTTGCCGCCCAAGAACGTGCCCGTCGTCAACACCACCGCCGGCGCATACAGCTTGCTGCCGTCCTGCAGTTCGACGCCGGCCACCGACTTGCCATTGCTCGAAGCGACCAAGTCGCATACTTCGCCCGCCAGCACCGTGACGTTCTTATAGCCGAGCACGCGCTTGGCCATAACGCGGTTGTAGCCCTCGCGATCGCATTGGGCGCGTGGCGAACGCACCGCCGGACCCTTGCTCGTGTTGAGCATGCGGAACTGGATGCCGGTCTGGTCCGTGACCACCCCCATCTCGCCGCCGAGCGCATCGACTTCGCGCACTAGTTGCCCCTTGGCCAGGCCGCCGATGGCGGGGTTGCAAGACATGCGGCCGATGGCGGCCGGGTCCAGCACTATCATTGCCGCGCGCGCGCCAGTGCGAGCTGCGGCAGTCGCAGCTTCGACTCCGGCGTGGCCACCGCCGACAATGATGACGTCAAAGTCGCGGGTCACGCGGGTAGGCATACCCGAGCGCCGCCACTGGTCCTAGCCCGAGGCGACGGTTATGCCGCCCCGGAACGCCTGTAGATGGCCCGAAGCAGCAAGCGATGACGAAGAACGTAGTTCCACATGCAAATCCCATCGGCCAGATCGCGCCACGTCTGAAGCCCGGGCAGACCTCCTCGATGGACCGCACATCGATTGGCCTGAGCGACAAGGCGGCTAGCGAATCCCTGGGGGTTCGGCCTAGACTGTGGGAATGCGCGTGCGCTCGACCCATCTGCTCGCCGTCCTGACATGTTTGCTCATGACGGCCACGACAACTGCCCAGATCTCTCTGCGGGATGTACCCGAATTGGCACGGCGACGTGCCGAACGGCTACGGCCACTACAGATCGCCGCACTCGAACCGTTTTGGGCCGACCTATCACTCGAATACCGCACCAACCAGTCGGTTCTCGACGACACGATCTTGAAGGCATCGAAGCTCGGCGACAGCGTCGTGCCACTGCTGCTTGAGAAACTGCGGCCGGCAGCAGGTGACTCGAACTCGCGCAACCTGGCCAGCAACTGCCGCCGCATTCTCAGCCTCCTCGATCCGGGCTCGTTTATCGACGCACTCACCGGGATGGCGCGCGGCTCACAAGAGATTGCCCGGGTCGAAGCGATCATCCTGCTCGGCTACGCCGACGTGCCGCAAGCGGCGACAGTCCTGACCGACATGGTTCAGACTACGGACGGTTGGATCCGCGTCCTGATCATTCGTTCTTTGCGACGCCTGCGCTCGCCAACCGCGGCCCCAAAGATCGTCGCGCTTTTAGGCACGAACGACCGCCAAATGCGCGAAGACGTGCTCGGCTACTTGATCGCGGCAAAAGCCTCCAGCGTCGCCGACACGGTCGCGCAGGCCCTCAGCACCGAAAGCGACGATCGCCTGCTGCCGAGCTTCATCGATTACTTCGCATGCTGCGTCAATCAGCACCTCGCAGCCACCGAAGCTCTACTACCGCTGCTCAGCCGCGAACGCATCGACTGGCAAGACACGCGCACGCTAGTGACTGCGCTAGCAACCGTCGCGCCGAAAGGGCACGAGATGACGATCCGCAAGCTGCACGAACTGATCGACGGCAACGACACCAGTTCACTTGAGGTGCAAGCCGCGGTGACGCTGAGAAGCCTCGGCGACAAGCAGGGCATCACGCGACTCAAGCGCACGCTCGACGACAAGATCCGCCGCCGCAAGCGCGCCGCCGCGCTCTACGAGCAACGTGCCAGCCTGCTGTTCGCGATCGGCGATTTTACCGAGGCGCTCAGCGACTACGAAAAAATCCTCAGCTACTCCGAAGGTGCCGCGATGACTCGCCGCGCCTACGTCGGCGTGCTCAAGTGCGAGTCCCGCCGCAAGAAGATCCAGAGCATGGTCAAGCACATGAAAGCTTCCGGCATGGCCCAGGAGGACTTCGATGCGTTAGCAGAGCAGGATGAGCAGTTCCGCAACGCCATGGATCACGAGCGCGTTCGGTCACTATTGAAGCAACTGGCCAAGGATCGGGAGCCGAAGTAAGGCGGTCGCCGACCGGCGACCCAGGTCGCCGACCGGCGACCCTGGCTGCCACCCGGCAGCCGGCCATGACCTGTGCGCCGAAAATGGTTCTGAGCACAATCGCCCCCCCCCGGATTACCGGGCAATTGCAGACCTTGGGCGTCAGTTCTTTTGTCTGCCTTGACCCGCGTGGGCAGTAGGAGGATGATGCTCGCCCTTTTCGCCGGTAGTTACCGGCTTTCCGCGCCCTCCTGCCCGCACGAAAAACATGGAAGTCCAGGTAGCCGAAACTGGCCCCTGCAGCCGATCCCTGCAAATCACGATTCCGTCTGACAAGGTCCAGGACCACCTGGAGGAGATGTACAAGTCGGCGTCGCAACAAGTTCAGGTCAAGGGCTTTCGGCCCGGCAAGGTCCCGCGTGCGATGATCGAAAAGCTGCACGGTGATTCGATCCGTGCGGAAGCCAAGGAGCAACTGCTCAACCGATACTTCGGCGAAGCATGCCGCGAGAACGAGATCCAGCCGGTCGGCCGGATCAAGATCGACAATGTCGAAGCGCTCGAGGTCAAGGCCAACGAGCAACTCGCGTTCACGGCGCAGCTCGACATCAAGCCGAGTTTCGAAATCCCGAGTGCCAAGGACATCGAGATCCCGGCCTTCGAGAACGAAGCCAACGACGACGACATCGCAAACGCCCTGAAGGAGATTGCGCACCAGAAGCGCAAGATCCAGCCGACCGAAGATGCGGTCGAGGACGGCGACTTCGTCAAGTGTGACTACAGCTTCCACGAAGGCGACAGCGAGGTTCACACCCGCAACGGCGTGCAGCTCAACACGCGCATCCCGATCAATGGCGTCGAGCAAGCGGTCTACGCCGAAGCTCTGATCGGCGCCAAGGCCGGCGATGCGCGCGAGATGGCCATCAAGTTCCCCGACAACTTCGAAAAGGAAGACGTTCGCGGCAAGGACGGTACGGTCAAGGTAGCGGTGCACGAAGTGCTGCGCGTCTCGCCGCCGCCGGTCGACGACGAACTCGCCAAGGGCATGGAGTTTGAGACCCTCGACAAGATGAAGGACGACTTGCGCGTCCGAATCGGCTCGGAGAAGCAACGTCTCGGCAAGCAGCGCCAAGAAGAAGCGGCGCTCGAGTTCCTCAGCAACGCCGCCGACATCCCGTTGCCGCCGTCGCTCATCGAAGAGCAAGAACAGGCTTCTCTCAATGCGTTCTCACAGCGGATGCAGCAAGAAGGCACCCCCGAGGAGGAAATCCAGAAGAAGCTGGATGAGTCCAAGGAAGCGGCCCATGAAGACGCCGAGCGGCGCGTGAAGCTGTTCTTCCTGGTCGAAGCCGTTGCGGATCAACAAGAGCTGTCTGTTGCCGAAGCGGACGTTCAAGTCGAACTGGCCAACATTGCCGATGCCAACAGCAGCCCGGAGCAGCAAGTCACGCCTGAACAGGTCTACCAGCATCTGCAGTCGGAAAATCGCCTCGGCGAACTGCAACTTGCACTGTTAGAGCGCAAGGTTCGGGATTTCCTCAGAGAGAACGGCAAGACCGTCGATAAGACTGACAGTTGATGTGACACCGGTGACACCGCCGGGATCGCGCCCTCAGGAGCCAAAATCTTAATGACCAACGCCAACATGTACACGATCCCCCACGTCATCGAAAAGACCGGCCGCGGGGAACGCAGTTACGATATCTACAGCCGCCTGCTGGAAGACCGTATCGTCTTCATCGGCACGCCGATTGACGACGGAGTCGCCAATGCGGTCATTGCCCAATTGCTATTCCTCCAGAAGGAAAACAAGAACCAGGACATCCAACTGTTCTTGAACTCTCCTGGTGGCAGTGTGACGGCGGGTCTCGCGATCTACGACACGATGCAATTTGTGCAGTGCCCGATCGCGACTTACTGCATCGGCCAGGCCGCCTCGATGGGCGCCGTACTGCTCGCAGCCGGAACCAAGGGCAAGCGCCACACGCTGCCCAATTCGCGCATCATGATCCACCAACCATGGGGTGGAGTCGGCGGCACCGCGCTCGACATCTCGATCCAGGCAGATGAGATCTTGCGCCTGAAGGAAACGCTCAACGGCATCCTCGGGAAGCATTGCGGCAAAAGTGCGGACGAGATCGCCAAGGACAGCGACAAGGACTTCTTCATGGGGGCCCAGGGGGCCAAAGATTACGGACTCATCGATGAGATCGTCGAGTCCGCGAAGTGATCCGTGAAGGTCCGGCCCTTCTGCGTTACAGTAGAGCTTGGCTTAGGCCGTCTCCGGCACGCTTGGCGCGTGCCCGCAAGGAGACAACAGGCGCAGGCGGAACGGGCAACCCAGTGTTTGCAAAAACACCGAGTTCGCTACGTACCGAGCCTGCTGAGATGCGAGCCACTTCGAACTAAGTAGCCAGCTGTCCAGCTGGCATACGAAATGGCGGGCAGGTTGCAAAAGGCAGGCGAGTAATGGTAGGCAAGGGCAAGTCAGTGGAGCGCTGCACGTTCTGCGAGAAATCGCGCCACCACGTTCAGTCGCTGATATCGGGACCTCCTGGCATCTACATCTGCAACGAGTGCATCGAGATCTGCAACACGATCCTCAAGGAAGAGGACCGCAAGCATAAGGGCGACACCGCCCCACCAACGTTCGTCAAAGACATCGTGCTGAAGGACAAGGTCCCGACGCCCGAATACATGGTCAATCGACTGGGCGAATACGTGATCGGCCAGGATCGCGCCAAGAAGGTGCTGTCGGTTGCCGTTTACGGCCACTACCGCCGCCTGCACGCGCGCTACCACAACCCCGACCTCGAACTCGAGAAGAGCAACATCCTGCTCGTCGGTCCGACCGGCTCAGGCAAGACTCTGCTCGCTCGCACGCTGGCTCGCATCCTCGATGTGCCGCTGGCGATCGCCGATGCGACCACGCTGACCGAAGCCGGCTACGTCGGCGAAGACGTCGAGAACATCCTGCTGCGATTACTGCAAGAGGCCAACTTCGACGTCGAGCGCGCCCAACAAGGCATCATCTACATCGACGAGATCGACAAGATCGGCCGCACCACCAGCAACGTCTCGATCACTCGCGACGTCAGTGGCGAAGGCGTGCAGCAAGCGCTGCTCAAGATCCTCGAAGGCACGACGGCCAATGTGCCACCGCAGGGTGGCCGCAAGCACCCCGAGCAGA